>NZ_JQMR01000001.1:2197500-2553405 GCF_000744825.1 Carnobacterium mobile DSM 4848 | reverse complement strand
CCTTCTGCTCCATCACAGACGCGCGTTTGCTGATTAAGTAAAATCGTGTCGATCTCTTGCTGGATTTTTTTCCAATCACGCCGACTCGGTACGGTTTCGATCCCAATCACTTTAATATCCGGTGCTACCCATCTTTTTGTCAACTCTACTTGGCAATCGGTTAAAATCATTTGAATGTTCTCTTCTTGATGGATTGCTTCAGTAAAAGCATAACTCTTTAAGACAAAAGGATACCTTGATGCTAAAAGATCTATCAAAAACAACTCATGCCGCCACCCTTGTTGAGACATGACGACCAATTGGATACGTTCTTTTTCTTGAATAACTTGTGAAGTGAGGTCTTTCCAAGAGGTAATCATCATGAAAATAATTTCTTCGTCATTTTCTTTGGCTTTACGTGTCCAACTATTGTCGGGTCCTTTATTTAACACATCTTGGACAACTCTAGGAAAAACAGTAAAAGGTTGGTTTAAGGCTGTTTAATAAATTTCGACTGCGGTTAAGCAAAAATATGGTTGCCGCCCTTAAATAAACCACGATAAAAGTAAAAACTCATTAGTATGACGATCATATCTTCTTGATTCTCTAACTTATACCCCGTACGTTCCTTTAGTGTTTCAATAAAAATCTCTGATATTTTCGTATAATTTTGTTAGTAAAGAATCGGAGCTTAATAGTTCGATGTAAAATTGCCAATAAAAATTTTGATAGAGGTAGATCATAAATTTACGATCTTTTTTAGGGATAGCAAATGGGAGTTCTGCTGAGAGAGAAGTGAATAGTTGATTGATTTTGATTACTTCAAAAGCAGGCAGTTGATAATTTTCCTCAATGACATAGCCTTTTTTTATCCGCTCTAAACAAATCACTAACCAAAGAGCCGTTTTGTGTTGAGTCAAAGGTGAATAAAGCCGTTTCTTCTGCCTTTTCTTGAAGTAGATAAATATACTTGTTGGCTATTTCAAGAAAGGGATGTTGAAATTCATCAAATGCTGCAGAATAATAATCCCATAAAAACACACTATAAAAATAACGAATTTGTTTTTCTGAGCCTCTGATTTTAACCGGCTTTGATTGGATCCATAGATCATATTCTGCTAAAAAGCTGTTAATTTGTTTTAAACTTCTGATAATGGAGGAGATACTGGTATATAATAGATCAGCTAAGTCTTCTATGCTGGGGATATCCAGCTCAAATAGTTTTTTGATAATTTGAAAATTCAAACTGTTTTCCATTGCCCGTTGATAAATTTTTTCCATTTGGAAATCATTGGATGTCGTCAGTTTTATGCCGCGTTGTTTAGAAGTTTCAATGGTGATTTCACTGGTCAAGTTACTATTGTAATATTGAATGTCCGCTCGAATCGTGCGCCCTGAGCACATCAATTGTTGAGATAATTCGTCAATGGTCCACCATGTGTCATCGGATAGCAACACTTCAACTAATTGCAACCGTCTAGAACTAGAAGCATCCAGCAACTTATTTAATACCATGTTCTTTCTCCTTTCTTACCAAAAACTAATGTTCTCTCCTTGCTTTATAATTAAAGTATACCAGTTTTTCTAAGAACTGCCTAATTATAAAAGCGCTTACATTTAATTATGTACATAAAAAACCGCTAGTCAACTGTGCCTAGACGGTTCTTTGAGGGCCTATATTATTGATTGAAGTGATGCGGGGATGTGTGGTTTTATCAAGCACAGGATTGGCTTATGACGGCTATGCTGATAAAGAGGAAAACAAAGATCTATGCGGGATGGACGTTTCTTTTAAGTACTAAAAAACCAGCTAATAATCCATGTAAGAGTAGCATGCTGCCAAACTAAGCGATGTCTTATTTAGATTATTTGGAGAGGTAGCGGTTTTTACTGTATTGTAAAGTTTCCATGCCCTTCCTAATTTAAAGCCGAATGGCGTTTGCCGTTCTATTCACAAACTTTACTGCCATGCTGGATTGATTTTTAACGACTCGCTATATTAATTAAAACTGCCATCAGAAACTAGAGAATCGGTTAGGACCTCAATCCTTAAAAATTTGAAGATGATCTTGCCTTTCAAGTCTTCCACGGCATCACTCCTCGTGTATTGATATAAATAAGAATATCACTTTCTAATCAGATTATCATTTCAACAATTGCCTATCCATATGCAATTGTTGAAATAAATAAAAGCCGACAAAAAAGGCAGGACAGTTGTCCTACCTTTTTTAATAACAACGGTACTGTAAAAAGAAGCAAGTTTTGTTGCTTTGTCTTATCTTCTGTGGCCTTTATTCTTACGTTCCACTGTACCAGGCATGTTGTCTCTTAACCGGTTTTTGTTTTTTGGATTAGCATCCAGATTATTCAATAGGTTCATATCATCATCTGCTAAGAAGAAATCAAAGACATCTGCGTTTTCTGCGATCCGATCTTTGTGACTTGATTTTGGAATTGGAATCACATCTCGTTGAATACTCCAGCGTAATGCAATTTGTTCAGGCGTTTTATTGTGCTTTTCAGCTAGTGTTAACAATTTATTTTCTTTGCTGATTTTTCCTCTTTTAATTGGACTATACGCCATCGAAACATATTTTCACTATCACAGAAATCATTGGTATCCTGTTCGCTATGACCAGGATAAATTTCGTATTGGTTTACAGCGGGTCTTACCTTGACTTCTTTGAGTAAAGGTACCAAATCAGCTCGTTTAAAATTGGAAACGCCAATAGCTCTTGCGCGTCCCGATGCATAAATTTCTTCTAACGCACGCCAAGTATCAAGATTCACTTCGTCATCTTTATCCGGCCAATGAATCAAAAGCAAATCTACATAAGGTTGATTTAGCCGTTTCAAACTGTCTTCAAAGGATTGTGTAGCTTTGTCGAATCCCATATCGGTTTTCCAAATTTTTGTAATAACAAAGATTTCGTCACGTGAAATCCCTGAGCTCACAGCTCGGTTGATAGCTTTTCCAATATCTTCTTCGTTATCATAACTAGCTGCTGTATCAATTAAACGATAACCTTTCATGATAGCATAAAACACAGCATCTTCGGCTTCTTGTCCTGTCATGCCGCTTGTTCCTAAACCAATCCCTGGTATAGTATAACCATTGTTTAAAGGCATTCTATCTAATAAACGTTCTACCATAGTTATCACGCTCCTCTTTGTGTTACTTTTAGTTTAACGAAGTCTTTTACAAAACTCAAAAGAAAACACTTACACCCTGAAGGAGAATTTAAAATTTTTTTATCTGGATTTGGTTAAAAAACGGTTTGCGTGACTTAACAAGGATGCGATGACGGTCTTATGTCACGATAAACTTCTTTACGTGACATATCGATGGAAAATTCTTGTCCTTATGTCACGATAAACCTCTTTGCGTGACATAACCATCGAAAATTCCTATCTTTATGTCACGATAACTCAATTAAGGAGAGGATTTTTAAAATTAGGTGCTTTTCGGTAAAACCGAAAAGGTCAGATTAGGATTGCAAGGTCAAAAACTTATCATTCCTATACACCAAAAAAACTGCATCCGCTTGACTAGCAAGGGATACAGTTTGCTTCTTTTATTAATCTGACTACCAACAAAACTTTGCTAATCTAATGTGACCACGACTACTTCCGGACGATTATTAAAACGGAACGGGAATGTCGAGTTGCCGATTCCTCGACTAACAATCATGCGTTTCCCAGGTATTTCAGGGTCATAGTAGACGCCATCCGTATATTTTGGAAACTTCCCTTGACCGGGAGAAAAAAGACCGCCGATAAACGGCAGGCGAAACTGACCGCCATGGGCATGACCACTCAAAATCAAATCGGGTGCTCTGGTCAAATCCATTAAATATTCTTCAAAAAATTCTGGGTGATGCGCTAATAATACTTTCGGCTGTTTTTGCATACCTTCTGTTAAGACGACATCTCTAAGGATCGGTTTCGGCGCAAGATCAAAATCTTCTTTTTCTGATAGGCCCATCAAAACAAAACCAGCTTGTTCGAAATCGATCCATTCTGCTTCGTCGATTAATACACGCACTCCTGCTTTGGTTAAAACGTCTTCCCATTCTTGCAGCCGTCCACTACCGAAATCATGGTTACCAGTAACCGCATAAGTGGGCGCGATTGAAACCAAAGATTGAGTGAAATTTTGTAATTTCTCTTTTGGCAAATCATAGCGTACATCGATCAGGTCTCCTGTCAACACGATCAAGTCAGGTTTTTCAGCAGCTACTTTCTTAACGAGCTGCAGCAGCGAGACTCCTTGTCGCGGTATATGGGTATCCGATAATTGCACAATTTTTTTACCTCTTAAGCCTTTATCTGAATAAGGCAATCTTACATGAAAATGTTTGATTTGTATCCACTTGTTCTGTGCAAGCAAATACATCACTAATAAAACAATCAAACCTACTATTATTCCAAAACTACTCCATCCTGACATAAAAATTCCTCCAACTAAATAAACTTTCCTTCTTCTTTTCAACATTCTGACTTACTATTTATTCTAACATAAAAACATCTGGAAAGCGTTTTTATCTGATTCATGATACAATAAAAGAAAAAAGGGGTGACAGCAAATGGATAATCCAGGAATGGAAAGTGGAAATCAAAATAGTATTCGTGATGCAGCAGCATTAAAGGCTTTTAAAAATAACGAGAATCTGGATGGGCTGATAGAAGAGCAAGCAGATACAAATAAAGAAAAAGAAGAACCGAAAGCAGAAGATTTCAAACCATTTAAAGATCCTGAGAAATTGAAAGAATTAAAAGAAGAAAATCCACATCCAACTGAAGACAAATAAGCTTGAAAACAACATATGCAAAGAACCATTGCCGCTAACGAAGAGCAACGGTTCTTTTTTATTCTTTTACCTTTCCAAATAAAGCAGGCTGGCTCATTATATTGGCTAATCTGTCTTGTCTATATATCTTCCATGTTTTGGCAAGGCGATTTCATCAACCGGTCAACAAATCGCACCCCTAAATAAAATGAACCAGCCGTAACGACCAATATAAGGACAGCGATAATGACTACTATTCTCGCTTTCTTCAGCATGATCTCACTTTTCTTCTACTTATTTTGTTCCTATTAAACCGTATCTTTGAGAATCTCTAAACCATGTAATCAGTTTATCACTTTTAATTGTCAGTTTTAGAAATTTTATCTTTTTGAAATAAATAAAAACATCTCTTTCCGGTTTCAGGAGATTCGCTGAACTTAGTACAGATGTTATTATTAACCATTTGTTCTTATAAAAGCCGATCTTTAATTTTTTAAGATCGGTAGCTGATGTTAGTCAATAGTTGATCTTCTTTGGAGTCAAATTGATAGTGCTGGAATCCCACTTTATACTCCAAAATCACTTGTTGAATTTTCGCTTGTAGATTGTGTAAAATAAGCAGTTCAGTCAACCATTCTGCTGATTTACGGACAACCCGGTGCGTTACGATTTCATCATTTGACGAAAAAGTAATCAAATCTTTTTCTTTTACTGCCTGATATGGTTTCATTTCTACAAAAATAAAATCACCTGGGGACAATACGGGTTCCATACTGCCGCTCACAACTGTGTAGTTCTTATAACCGAATAAACCACTTGCTTTCGGAGCTGAAAAGAAGCTGACAGCTGCTATACCTACAAAGAGCAGGACAACCAGCGTTGCAACGCTATTAAGAATTGTTTTTATCGTTTTCACATCTATTCCTCCACAAGCTAAAAAAGTCGCTCATTCAATTTCTTTTTGATTAAGAGTGTTCTATCATAACTGATAATGTTTAATGGTTCTAGAAAATATTCGGACATCTTCTTCTAACTGCATGGTTGATAAATTAGGACGGATAAGCTGAACAGTTCTGGCAGTATAATAGGCATTAGCTAATCCTGCTAATATTCCTTCAAAAAAAGGCTTGTCTTGTGTATGTGCATAAATCATACCGGCACAATACGCTTCATTTACACCCCAATGGTAACGCTCTTCAAAATTCTTTTGATCTTCGTAATAATATAATTTCTTTTTATCGGTAACAAAAATGGCTGAGGAGTCATATTTATTGATGATCACATTTTTCATCCCAAAATCGAGCCATCTTAAGGCAGCTTGTTCTAATTCCGCTTGACTGTCCACCGGAACATTAAAGAATCCTGCTGTTTCATCGTGTTTAGTGACCAATAGATCCACACCTTTTAAACAAGTAGGAATATTTTCCATTTTAGGGATGGAGACAGTAATAAGCATCAACGGAATCTGGTGTTTTATTTTAAAGGCAATTAGAAATTCAAGCGTTTCTTTCGGCAAATTTAAATCAGCTACTAGATACTCGGCCTGCTTTAAAACAGAAAGGTGTCGGATCAGCCATTCCGGAGTCATCGAATGGTAAATATCCATGTCCGCCAACCCAAGAACCATCTCTCCTTGAACGCCCACTACTTCCATAAACGTTCCAGTCGTCCCACTTTCCATAATATCAACTTGCGAAATATCCATAAAATGTTCCGATTCTGATTTGATTTGCTGCCAACAAGCATCATTGCCGACGATAGAAAGCAAGGTTGTTTCTATATCAAGCCGCCCAAGGTTTTCAGCAATACTACGTGCACAACCCCCAACAGATGAACGTTCTTTAACATCATTTGTCGAATGAGGGATCAATTCTTCTTCTAATAAGTAACGACGATCAATATTGGCTGCTCCAATACACACTACAGGCTTCTTCTCATTGAGTACATAAGCTTTCCCTAACAAACGGTCTTTTTTAACTAATCCCGAAATAAGATTAGCAGTGGCTGAACGGGATAAATTGATTTCATTAGCCAATTTTTGTTGACTGATAAAAGGGTCTCTGCGAATGGCAGCTAGAATTTTCTTTTCTTTTTCATTCAAATTCACTTCGTTGCATCCCTTTCTTTACATACCTATTTTCTTAAAGACCACTTGATTCAATTATTTTAGTATAGATTTTGAAACGCTTTCTGTCAAATAGTCATTAATTTAAAAAAAGGTTCGGCTACTTAATGTAGCGAACCCTTTTTCGTATAAAATGGATTAAAATAACCCTTTAGTATTATTCACATCTACTGTAAATAATACGCCATTTCCTGGCTTTTCAATTTCCATGGCATTACTAATGGATGCTACAATAGCATCTGTTGTATGAGTTTCAGATAAAATCATCACAATTTCCTTTTCAGGCTCAATGTCCATTGAAAATAATTTACTGGTTTCGTGACTGCCGGACCCTCTTCCTGTAATCACTGTTCCACCTTGCGAACCAGCCGCAACAGCAGCATCGATCACTTGTTCAGCTTGACCATGATCCACAATCGTAAATATTGCTTGGTGCATAACATTATCAACCTTTCTACTGCTCGCATTTTGTGAATAAACACAATTTCTATTTCCTAGAAGATTCACAATTGGGATAGAAAATGCAATACCATGATTGCGTTTTTCCAGCTTAAGTTTTTTGGATAAATCTTCAAGTGCATGTTCCGCAACTTCTTTTTTAGCTGCTAAAATCACGATTTCTTTACGGATATCGTCCAAGCCCAACATTTTTAAGGCGTTGTTATTAATCGTACCGAAGCCATAAAAAACGGTTCCGCCCGATACACCATCCTGTTTGCCCAATTTCAACACTTTGCTTCCCATTCCATCATTTACAATAAAACAAAGGATGTCATAATTGATTCCTGCAATCACGTTCGTTTCCATGCTATTGAAGTCCGCCCTTTCTAGATTTCAGTTTAAAAATCAATCCTAGAAGCTGCAATGTGATAATCGGCATCATAGCCACCATTGCAATCATTCCGAATCCATCCATCAATACGTCTGCTCCTTCAATGGCTTCTGCTGCTCCTTGTACAAAGGCTAGGATAAACGTCGCTGTCATTGGTCCAGACGCTACTCCTCCTGCATCAAAGGCCATTCCGACGAACATTTTAGGAACAATGTACATTAACCCGATAGCTATAATATAGCCCGGTAAAAGCATATGCCACAGTAACAATCCTGGTAATAAAATACGGACCATGGATAATAAGACCGCCAGCCCTACACCAAGGGATAAAGCTAATAAAATAAATTTTCGTTTAACATATCCGTGCGTTACTTCTTCGATTTGGTGAGTTAAAACATATACAGCTGGTTCAGCTAAGATCGTCACTAATCCTAACACAAAAGCGACTAAGAGTACATAGAATCGATTATCCAGTGAAGCTATAGTATATCCGACTACATTTCCTACTTCCATAAATCCAGCATTGACACCAGTCAAGAATAAAACCAATCCAACAAAAACATATAAAACTCCTTTTAGGATTTTATTTAATCGTTTTTTGGAAAGCTTTAACGATAAAAAATTGTAAATCAGAAAAATTGTTACGATTGGAAAGAGGGCTATAAATATTTCACCAGAAATAGTCGGCAATTGAGCAAGAAACGGCTGAATAATAGCCGATGAACCACCTGGATCCACCTCTAAACTACCGGACATTTCATTTTGCCCGCCGAAAATATTCATTAACATCACGGCAATAATTGCCCCTGATGAAGCAATGGCAACTAAACCGAAACTATCTTCTTCCGACGTTTTTCCGACTTTCTTTAATGAGGCTATCCCCAATGCCAGAGCCAGCATAAAGGGAACCGTTAACGCCCCAGTTGTTGCACCTGACGCATCAAATGCCAAAGATAAAAATTCATTAGATGTGAATAGCGCTAAAACAAAAATGAGAAGGTAAATACCCGTTAACAACTTATATAAGGGGATATTATATACAATGCGAAGTAAGCCAATTGTTACCATCACAGCAATCCCAATGGAAACAAAAATTAAAATACTGGTATTTGTAATGACTCCATTCGTTACTGTTGCAATTTGGTTCGCTAAAATATGCAAGTCCGGTTCAGCGATTGAAATGAAAAAACCAAGTGCTAAACCAGCAATAATAACGACCCAGACTTTATTACTCTTGGCGACACCTTTTCCCATTTGAGTTCCTATTGGTGTAATGCCAATATCGGTACCCAATAAAAAGATAGCCAATCCTAAAATAATAAATAAAGCGCCTACTAAAAATCTCAATAAAAGACTTGTTTCTAAAGGTGCAATAGTGAAGTGCAAAATAAATACGATTGCCACGATCGGCAAAACAGATAACGAAACTTCTTTAAATTTTTCTGTCAGTATATTCAAATAAAAAACAATTCCTTTCTATATTAGTATTAGTATTCTGTAAAATCAATCCGCCCTCCTAATTATTTTGGTCAAAACAACCTTGTTCATTTTTCCTGGTGCTAAAAAGCATCTAGGCACGTCCTTTTTATTCCTAATTATACTTTACCATATAAATAGATTATTGAATCATCTAAAGGTGTTTACTTACTAAAAATTTATTTTTTATGTCCGATGGTAAAATGGTCCTTGATAGACAAGTCAGCGGCCAAAAAACTTTAACTTGCCTATTTAGAGTTAATAACGGATGAGTTTCAAAAAAAGTTCTTGTTAATCGTATCTGCTTGCAAGCAGCCGCTATTCCTCCAAAAATTTCAAGACTGTAGAATAGATTCATTTTTCTTACCGAACCCAAAAATAATAAAACAAAAAAATAAAGCTGGCTTTCCCAAAAGGAAAACCAGCTTTATTTTTATTGCATAATTTAAAATCTGTAAAACAAAACAGCTGCTTTGTTTGTGTGTCTATCAGGATCACTTCGCATCCTGTTCTTAGTTGAGCTGCGTGACCCAGACACTTGGCAATTTAGATAACTTTCAGCAATGCGCAGGATGCTCTTGCTTGAAAATTTCCTAAAATTGCTGTGTGTCTATCAGGATCACTTCGCATCCTTTATTTTGTTTTTTCTTCTTTTTCCATTTTGGTTTCTAAACGTTCTAATTGGCGTTTAGCAAATTCGCGTCCGCCGATCCCAAATGAGATAGCAAAAGCTACAGATAATCCACCAAGAATCAGCAAGAAAGCAAAGTTTACAATGCTTGTTGCAAATTTCAATTGGTCTAATCCCATAAAGACAGACATGACAATCAAAATATATTTGACGATATTACCTGACATACGGCTTCCAGTTGTTTGAGAGATAAAGTTTCCTAATATTGTTCCCCCAATGATACCAATGCCTAGAATCAACAATGCGCTGATGACCAATGGCAAGTAAGCAATGACAGCTTGCCCAATAGTGTTCAGTACTTCTAAGTTTAAAACATTTAAAGCTTCTACAACGAAGAAGACGATTAAAACAGCTTGGATCACTTGTCCAATAACATTTGCCAAGTCCATTGAAGAAGAAACTTTTCCTGGCGTTGTAAGGTATCTATTTAATTTGTTGATACCTGTACCTTGTAATAAACCAGTGATCAAATCTCCAACAAATTTTGCTAAAATCACACCGACGCCAATTAAGATAACAGCTACGATGATATTTGGTATAGCGGCTAGTACTTGATTTAGAACCATAATAATCGGTTCAGCGATACTACGGATTTGCAGGGTTTCAAGTGCTACTGTGATAACAGGAACTAAAATAATGATATAAACCACGTTTGCCAATACTTTAGCAATGGTCATTTTTTGATTTTGAGAAGGTGCTGCTTCTTGAGTTGCTGCATCTGAACTCGTCATTTTAGAGATCCATTTGTCAATATTGACCGTGATCAATAAATTATAGACTAAGTTTTTAACAAATCGGCCAACAAAGATCCCAATCGCCAAGATAACAGCTGCTGCGAATAATTTCGGTAAGAAAGTTAAAACAGAATTAAGCATATTTGTAATTGGCGTAGAAATAGCATTTAGTCCCAGCATACCTAGAATGCCTGGTAAGAAAATCAACCAGACCAAGTAGTAAAGCACTTTTCCAATTGAATCGATGGTACTGTTAGCTTGTTCATCTGAATTGGTTAACCCCCATTTCGTTAAAAGTCGGCCAAAACCTGCTGCTTTTAGTCCTTTTTGCGCTGCTTTACGGACTAGAACTGCTAGGACCCAAGCTACAACTAATAGGGCAATGGCACCTAACAGTGTCGGTAAGAATCCCATGAATGAATTGAATCCTGTACTGACTGAATTTGAAAAATCGTTCATGAATAACATCTCCTTCATTTATATTTTTTTATTCTTTACACAGCTTAGTATAGCCTAAGTTCGGATTTACTTAAAATGATAAGCCTTTTTTTTTGAAAATTTATTAAAATGTGGAGCTTTTTTAAACTAGATTTAAGCTTAGTAAAAGTAGTGTTCGCTTTTATCTAAGAAAAGCAGGATAAGACCGCCCTACTCTGTAAAAAACAGTTTAGCACAGTTGACTTGCCTTAAACCGATTGCTATGGTAAAGATTGAAAGCTATCTTAAACTACCATCCCCAGCTATTATTCTGTTAATTAACTTTAGAAAGAAGGTAACCTATGCCGAATAACAATCGATTAGAAACAGAAAAAATTTCAACTTTATTGCTAGAGTTTTCCCTCCCTGCCATCATTGGTATGTTTGTCAATGCTGTCTACAATATTGTTGACCGAATCTTTATTGGCAATGCTCCTGATCTAGGTTCATTGGGATTAGCTGCAGCTTCTATTACCTATCCGGTCACCTTAGTGATGATCGCTTTTGGTTTGATGGTCGGCGTTGGAGGTGCGACCCGCTTTTCGATTAGTCTTGGTCGGAAAGAAACAGAAAAAGCCCAACATTATTTAGGCAATGGAGTTGCATTAGCGATTATCGCCGGCCTGACGTTTACGGTTCTAGGAAACATCTTTATTGAACCGATTTTAAGAAATATTGGGGCTAGTGAAGCCGTATTGCCTTATGCGAATGACTACTTGAGTATTATTTTATACGGTGCTGTTTTCCAATGTTTGGCCATGTGTATGAATAACTTTTCCAGAGCTGATGGAAACCCGCGTATTTCCATGATCAGTATGATGATCGGAGCAGGTTTCAATATTATTTTTGATTACATTTTGATCATTCAATCAGGCTGGGGAATGAAGGGAGCAGCTTATGCTACAATCGGCGGACAATTTTTATCTGTTATTTGGCAGCTGTCTTACTTTTTAGGCAAACGCAGCAATGTCCGTTTGATGTTCGTCAATATGAAATTGAAGTTATCTTATGTAAAAGAAATTTTAACTACTGGTATTCCAGCTTTCCTTCTGCAAATCGCCAATAGTCTTCTAAATGTCGTTATTAATGCTTCTCTTGTTAAATATGGAGGCGATGTCGCCATTTCAGTAGCAGGAATTGTGACCAGTGCCGTTACATTGATCATCATGTCGATCTCTGGGTTAACACAAGGTTTGCAGCCAATCGTTAGTTACAATACCGGTGCTGGCCGCATTGACCGCGTAAAACAAGCACTTAAAATAGGCAGTATGATTGGATTTTTGATCACCACTACTGGTTTTTTGATCATTCAGTTTTTCCCTGAATTTGTCATTACTTTGTTTAACCAAGAGACTGCCGTTGTTGCTTTGGGCATCAAAGCAATTCGTATTTGGACACTTGGTTTCCCACTTGTCGGTTTGCAAATTGTTTGGTCCAACTACTTTCAAGCTGTCGGAGAAGTCCGGCTGGCTAGTTTCTTGAACTTAGCTCGACAATTGATTTTCTTAGTTCCATTAATCTTGATTCTTTCTTCTATTTTTGGCCTTTACGGAATTTATGCTGCCGTACCATTGGCAGATGTGCTAGCCTTTTTGGTTACCTTTTTCTTTATCCAAAAGAAATTGTCCAGATCAAAAAAAGAATTACTTTAAGTTTTCACCTTGCGCTCAGTGAGATTTCATTGAAAATTTTATGATTGTGTACTATTATGGAGACGCTGAGCGAAAGTGATTCGCTTCAAAAATTGAAATGATGGTGAGGGAAAAATATGTATAAATTGATTGCCCTTGATGTTAACGGGACATTGTTGACAGATCGTAAAGAACTGACAGAAGAAGTCATAGAAGCTGTCAGAAAAGCAAAAAAACGAGGTTCAAAAATTGTACTGTGTACGGAACGTTCTTATGACGGTATTGTAAAAGTGGTACATGATTTAGGTAATCAATATGTAGATTACGCAATTTGTTTTAATGGCGCTTTGGTTAAAGATGCTAAAATGCATACGACGTTATCGCGAGTGAATTTGACAAAAGACGATTTAGTTTATTTATACCAAATAAGTGAACGCATCGGCTGCTCGGTTCATTTTGATGATGAGCATTCTATTTATACCCCTAATCAACACATTGGCAAATATACTGTACAAGAAGCTTATTATAATAATACGCCTTTGTATTACCGCAATGCTTATGATTTGCCGGAACATTTTATTCCTTCGAAAGCTATCTTCAGTGAAGAAAAAAACAAGTTAGACAGCAGTATAAAAAAATTGCCAAAAGACTTTTTCTCGAAATTCCATGCCATTAAAAGCGGTCCTAATTTCTTTGAAATTTTAAATAGTACAGCCAGCAAAGGCAATGCATTGAAAGCCTTGTGTGAACGTTTAGGCGTGGATCCGCTGGATGTTTTAGCTATCGGAGATCATGAAAATGATTTATCTATGTTGGCTTTTGCTGGAAAAAGCGTAGCCATGGAAAATGCAGATCGCGCTGTTTTGCATATTGCAGATGACGTAACAGCTTCAAACAACCAAAACGGTGTAGCTGCCGCTATCAACAAATACGTATTAGAACAAGATGAATAAAAAAAGTAGTGTGGTTTCCTTGATGGAATCACACTACTTTTTATGCTTTTCTTTCACTAAATCAGCTTCCGTGGCATTTTTTATATTTTTTACCGCTGCCGCATGGACAAGGTTCATTACGACCAACTTTTTTTACCATTATCGGCTGTTGTTTTTTAACTTTTGTTTCTTCTTGAAACTCGTTCAACTCGACAAACTTCCAGCCTCTAAAGCTCCATTTTCTCGTCTGCTCCGCCAGCTCTTTGAACAATTGAACAAAAGCCAGCACATCTTCTTCTACAGTAAACTCAAGCCCCGCCGCTGCTACTTTTGGATACAGCTTATCTGCTTTTAAGCCGACAACGGCTGCCTTCGAAATTTCGTCCATGATGTTTCTTTCAGTAAATAGATCATAATTTTTTGCATGAATATACTGTTGTATATTTAGGTAATTCGGTGAATCGATGGCAATAATGTGACTGGCATAGACCGCTAACTCATCAACTGATGGCATATAATAAGGAACTTGTCGCGAAGCTAAATTTTCATAAAACAGCTTCGCTTCTTTTTCATCTACAAAAGAACTGTCGATAATCAATGGACTGTTAAAATAAAAAGCTGTTTGCTGCTGTTCTATTTTTTCAAGCCACTCTTCAGCTGCTGCTACCGTTATTGCTTCTTTTTGATGGAAATTCCATACAGTTACCAATTGAGTTAAATCATAGACTCCATATAGATGCAACAACGCTATTATGTAAGAACAGAAAAGTTGATTTTTTCTTTGTTCTTCTATAAAAGATGAGTTATTTTTTAATTCAATGAACGTCTTACTCAATTCATCCGGTACAATTGGCGTTGCATTCTTTTGCTTGTTTTTATCCAGATAGAGGTAGCCGTAAGCCATTAAACTATCTAATGCTTCCCCATTATCTCTTGCTGCTTCAAATGAAATCGTCTCATTTTGTCCTATCAGACTCTCTAACAGCTGGATGCATGTTTGATTGGCAGATGATAAATAACGGGTAAAGCTGGTCGGCATTTGTTCAGCCAACTCTGCTGCAATTTTCGCTTTTGTCTGGCTTTTTTTGACTGTTAAATTATTTTTTGCTGCAATTTCCAGCATCGTATCTTTTTTAACGGTTTGCAGTAATTCTACTAAACCTGTACGAGTTGATAAAGGTGTTTGTAAAGCTGTTTCATTCATTTTAGTTCTCCTTATTCTAATTATCCTATTGAGTTGGTGATGATTTATTTACCGTTGCTTAAACGAATTTGGCGGCTTCGCTCATGGTGATAGGCTGAGAAGCATGTTGATTCCAAGCCGTTACTAGATGGGATAATTCACATCGGCCATAGATTGTTTCCACCGTGGTTTTTGTCGTTAAAAACCAGTTGTCTGTATCTTTTTCAGACTCATTTTCAAGCAGTTGTTCAGCCAGCTCTTTGGGCACAATCGGTGTGATTTGCTGATTTTCTTTAAACAAATACACATACCCTATTGCTACTAATGTTGCTTGGGCTGCTTGTTGCGGTTCCGTTAGTTCTTCTGGCAAATTACCTGAGGCATAAGCTGTTAAAATGTGCCGTTCCGTTTCTGTTAACTGGTCAACAGTTATTTTAAAGTTGTGTCTTAGTTGTTCAGCTAGTGCTGTTGCGATTTTGCTTTTTGTATGACTTTTTTTCATTGGCATAAGCTGGTTTTCAGCAAGCGTCAGCAGATTTTCTTTTTTATATGCGGTCAAACAATCCATTAATTGTTCTTTAGGCGTTCCTTTAATCCAATAATTTTCTACTGTTGAGAACAAACTTCTTCCCCCTACTTTCAATTCTGTTTCTTGCTTACTCTATCATACCGCATTTTTTGTTTTCAGTAAAATAAGCCAAGAAAGCAGTTTGTGTCAAGTTTTTCTCGAGCGTCCTATTCCTTCACTAGTTTAGGCACTCTATTTTTGTACACCCATCAGCTACCGCACGGCTCCGCCGCTTGCTGGCCCATCTTTTGGAAGAACGTTCCTAAAACCAGGAACCTTCTCCCAAAAGACAGGAATTAACGAAAACTTTTAATTAATTGTCCTATTGCCGATGAACGAGAGGCATACAATGGAATGATCCCATTCTTTGCCCCGACTGACTGCCGTGTTTTCTCATGCAATAACGACGATAAACGAACCGTTTGGTTCAGCTTGCGTTGTTGTCTCGCACTTCTATTTTGTTGGTGAAGATAGTCTTCACGCAAGGTGTGATTGAACATCCCTTGTTTTACCTTTACCATAGCTTCGCAACCTTCTGCACTCCAATGCATTCCTCGCTTTTTCATGCGAAAAGAGATGTGTCGTTGATTCGACTCCATTGCGCCTAATCCTCTGGCGCCTTTCGGAGCCTGTTCTACTTTTTCGCGCCAATCGAAAATCCGATCCCAATTCCGTAAAACATAGGTTCTAAATGTATTCAGTTTTTCCACTGCTGCTGTTTCGTCTAACGTACTTTCATACGTATCCAGCCAAATAGTTAAATGATCTAAATCATGCGTCTTTAATGCTTGCTTGACCTGCTGTTTAAAAACGTTAGTTTTCACGCCAAATGCACGATTCAAGCCTTGGAAGACATGATAAGAGTCTAGCTGATTGAGAACGGGATAATTCGATTGAGAAAAAGCTTCTTGGAATCTATCTGCAGTATAGCCTTGTCCACCGTCACTATTGGTAATGACTTGGGCTTGTTGTAAGGCATAATGATTCGCTGTAAAGGCTTGAACCTCTGCCCAAAAACCAGCGGTTTTTTTAGTCGTCATAATGGCTTTAGGTTCCTTTAAGGAAACGCGTTTTCCGTTTTTATTCCAGCCTTCGTAAAGAATGGCATGACGAACTTCTAAGCTTTTTTTCTTTTCTGTTCCACGAACAAAAACGCCATCCGCTTCGGCATAGAAATAGTCCACTTTTTTCCCTTCTGGTAATTCAGCTGCTTCTTCTAGCTCCAATACGCTTTCTTCATCTTCACGTGCTTGTGCTGATCCAACGCGTTTAAGAAGACTGCCAACTGTTTGGTGGCTGATTGTGACAGCCGTCCATTCATTTAGCATAGTTGCAGTATCTCGATAAGTAGCTTTACTCGCCAACTCAGCCACTTTTACTTCTACTAATGGACTATGACGCTGATATTTTCGAATGCCTAACCACTCATCTAGTGGATAATGATTCTGATCCGTGTGATCTACCATTAAGGTACGATAGTACCGAACGGGACCGAAAATAAATTGGACCGTTTTCCAATCTTCTCGTTTCACTTTCCAACCTTCAAGTTGTTTCTCCTCTTTGATCACCTGATTGATATGAGTGAAGACATCTCCCACTAATTCAGAAAATACTTCATACATATAAACCTGAATAGCTTCTTCTGTCTCTATTAAATTGTTTGAATCCTTTATTATTTGGTAAACCTTTGATATAATCTTATTCATAAGAAGGCCTCTTTCAATTATGTATTTGCCGGTCAAGCATACATTTATGATAGAACGCCTTCTTTCTTTTTGCCAGTAAAAAATAATAATATCTCGAGAACTATTTTACACATACAAGAAAGCAATGAGTCCATTGCTTCTTTGGCTTATCTTTCGGCTGATATGTTTATTATTGGTAAATCATTTCTGATGCATCATAATAAAGCAGTTCCCATAAATGGCCATCTAAATCAGTGAAACGTCGGTAATAAATGTACTTTTCTGTATTCTCTACTTTTTGTTCAGTTGCGCCGAGGGCAAGGGCCTTTTCCAAAAATTCAATGACTAAGTTCTTTTTTGCTGCTACTAATGTGACCATGACTTCTGTTTCGGTGGCTGCATCAGGCACTTCTTTGCCTGTATAGCTTTTGAAATAGTCTTTAAGGATCAATGTCACAAAGACACCTTCTTTGAGAATGAGACAACTGGCATTTTCATCTGTATAAAGAGGATCAAAATCAAAGCCTAATCGCGAGAAAAAATCCACGCTTTTAGTCAAATCCTCTACCGGCAAGTTAATAAAAATACTTTTTACTTGCGGAGCCATCCTTATTCACCTCTTTTCATTTAGTATGGTCTGGATTCGTACACTAACTGCCTTACTTCCATATCTGATAATTGATGAAATTCTTCATAATAAGCTCCTACAGCACCTAGATAAAAATCAGGTATTTTAAGAGCGACGATTTCATCAACTTTTGTCCGCAACTGCAACACCATTTCTTTTGGAATAACGGGTACAGCCAATATCAGTTTTTTAGGTTGTTGCCTTTGGATTTCAGCAATGGCAGCCATAATCGTATAACCCGTTGCAATGCCGTCATCCACTAAAATAACAGTTTTTCCTTTTATAGATTGGCGAGCATGGTTTTCAAAATACATTTCTTGTCGCCGCTCAATTTCTTTACGCCCTCTGGCAACTTCTTGTGTAAGCCATTCTTCACTTAACACATTCGTTTCATGCAAATTTAAAAAGGGTTCAGCATTTTCAGCGATCGCTCCAATCGCATATTCTGGATTATCAGGTGCTCCGATTTTCCAGGTAATGACCATATCTAACGGAACATGCAAAGCTTTAGCAATTTCAGCTCCGACAGGCACCCCTCCTCTTGGTAAAGCGATGACCACAACGTCTTCATTGGGTTCAAAGGTCAATTCTTTAGCTAATAACATCCCTGCTTCTGTCCGATCATAAAACTTCATTTCTGACATCCCTTCTTTCCTAAACGCATTACTGAAATCGCATTCATTTTACTTGCCTTAAGTATACCGTTTTTCTTCAAATGAGCAAAAAATTACAACTTTCTTTCATTATTGCCTTCATTTTATTGAACAGTTTCCCAATGAAATACCTACCAGGAAATACTTACCAGCACCACTTCTTATAAAATTAAACATTTTTAGGTATTTAAAAGATAAAGTCAGTCCTTTCTTGTTTTATTTTTAAAAATATTTTTTGAGCTTGCGGAGCAAGGTTTCATTACTGGTACTTTAGGTTTTGAATTTATGAAATACCTTTTAAGTACCATATCGTGCCTAAGTTTTTATCGATATGGTAGGTAAACCTCTTTTAAGTACCATATCGTATGCTAATTTTTATTGATACGGTACATAAACCTCTTTTAAGTACCATATCGCATGTTAATTTTTATTGATACGGTACATAAGCCCAAATGATGCTACCTATAAATCACTTTAAGTGACTTAACTTGTAGAAATTCCTATCGTTAAGTCACGCAAATTCACTTTACGTGCCTTAACTAGTTAAAACCTAGCTAGTTAGGGAAGGCAAACTCCTTTTACGTGCCCTAACTAGTTAAAACTTAGGCAGTTAAGTCAGGCAAACTCTCGAATGATCAAAAACGCAAAATTTTTCAGTTTCAGCTTCATTAGGCGAAGTTATCCTTAACACAACAATCATTTTATTTGCTTATCTTTTTTATTTTCCTTATGATAATAGCAGTACGAATGCAATTAGAGTGACTAAAACCAGAGATTTCTTTACTATTTGGTTATTTAAAAAGGAGAGCGAAAAGCATGTTTGAATCATCAGAAATTACCATTGTGTCTGCTGCAAATGAAGACTTTGTTCCTCATTTAGCCACTTTATTTTTATCTTTATTACAAACAAAAAAAGAAGAAACGATTATTAGTTTTTATGTTATTGATGATCATATTTCTTTACCTACTAAAGAAAAGTTAAACCGGATGGTGAATGAATACAATGCTTCCATCAGTTATTTACAAATTGATACAGTAGAATTTGAAGATATGGTCGAAAGCGATCGAATTCCGACAACTGCTTATTTCCGGATCGCCATTCCCAACTTCTTGAAAAGCACAGATGTTAAACGGGCGATTTATTTAGATTGTGACATGTTGGCATTAGAAGATATCGAAGACATTTGGTCAATCGATTTAGGTGATAAGCTGTTAGCGGCAGTAGAAGATGCTGGTTTCCATCAACGACTAGATGCGATGGAAATTGATGCAGAATCCAATACGTATTTCAACTCCGGTATGATGGTGATCGATGTAGAAAAATGGCGAGCAGAAAAAATCTCTGAGCAAGTGTTTAAATTTGCTTTAAACAACCAAGATGAATTGCGATTCCATGACCAAGATGCTTTAAACGCTATTTTACATGATCGTTGGCTGGTGTTGCATCCGAAATGGAATGCCCAAGCGTACATTTTATTAGATGAAAAAGAACACCCAACCAAAATTGGTGAAATTGAATATGCTGAAGCCCGTAAAGAACCCGCTTTAGTACACTTTAGCGGCCATATTAAACCGTGGCATAAAGAATCTGATCATCCTTATCGTGACGCTTACTTGTCTATCCGCGAACAGACTCCTTTCCCAATCGAAGGAGAACTCGAATCCGGTGAAAAATAAGATGAACGAAAAACAGTTTAGAAAGCAGCTTTTGCTGTTCTCTAAACTGTTTTTTTAGTCAGATTCTTTGAATGTCGTGTATGTCTATTTCATAATTTTCTTCAATATCGTTCAAGACTTGGTCAAACACTTTTTGGCAAAAAATACGGTCATTTCCTACGATACCAATACCGATCATTCCTTGATTCAATGTATCTTGTTCACCCACTTCAGCAATGCTGATATTGTATTTGTTGTGCATTCGTTTAAGAATGCTTTTCACTACACTTCGCTTATCCTTTAAAGAATAAGAATCAAAAATAATAAAGGTCAGTTGATAACCTGCTATTACCATTTTTTCCGCCTCGCTTTCTATTAAAGTTAATCTTTCCACTTTAATACTATCAGTATACTACTTTTTCCCCTTTAACCCTGCATTGAGACACCACTAACTAATTTTCTACGGTACGTTTTTATTGAAAAAAATAACGTATTAAGATTGTTTTTTGTGAAATTTCATGTTATTCTTAAAAAAATACAAGGAAGTTATCTATTTAAAGCTTAGATAGATAGTTTGTTTTAAAAAACTCGATTGAACTTGAACCGTAATGGACAGTGGAATTAGAGTTTGACACCGATCTGCATTTGAACAGCACTAAAACGTTTGAACACGTCTTAATGTCTCTCTTCAAATAGTCGACGCCAAACCCCTATTCACTGTCTTTTTTTCTTTAAAAATGTTTGGCCACTTGTTTTAAAAAAAGGAGATGAAATATGAAATTTTATAAAACCACAACAGTACAAACCGCCGGGTCTGAGCCAAATGAACTGATGACAGAACGTGTCAAATACAGTGTCTTTCTAGCTTTTGGCACATTTTTATTTCTATTGGCGTTCGCTTTCAACAGCCCCAAAGAATTATGGGAAGGAAGCCTGATCATTCTCACTTCTCCCGCTAAATTAGTCACAGACTATTTTGAATTAGCCAATATTGGTTCCGCACTTTTAAACGCTTCATTGATGACTTTCAAAACATTGGCTTTGATTCGTCTTAGCCGTGTAAAAATCAATGGACCTTTAATTGCAGCGCTCTTTACGGTTGCCGGCTTTTCATTATTCGGCAAGAACCTTTATAATTCTCTTCCGATCATTTTGGGAGTATATGGTTATGCTAAAATCGTCCGTGTTCCTTTTTCAAACTATTTGCTGCCAGCTCTCTTCGGAACAGCTTTAGGCCCTGTTGTCAGTGAAATCACTTTTAATCTTGATTTGCCATTAACTTTAGGGATTATTTTAGGGGTTTTAGCAGGCTTTTTGATTGGGTTCTTGCTGCCTCCTTTAGCCAAACACTTTGCTCATTTTCACCAAGGATTCAGCCTTTACAATATCGGCTTCACAGCTGGAATCATCGGAACCTTTTTCATTTCTATGCTGCGCAGTTTCGGCATTAAAATCAATACTGTTGAAATTGTCTCCAGCGGCCACAATCAGGCGTTTGCCATTATTTTATATGGGTTGTTTCTAGTCCTATTTCTGATTGGACTCATTTACAATCAATGGAATTGGGCGGATTACCGTCGCTTACTGCAACAATCCGGACGCTCGATGCCAGATTTTTCAGCTTCATTTCCATTTGGCCTGATTTTGACCAATATGGCTTTGTTAGGAACTTTGTCTACTTCTTACGTTTTATTAGTCGGAGGAGAATTGAATGGGCCGATTATTGGCGGGATCTTTACCATTGTCGGCTTTGGTGCTGCAGGCAAACACCTTAAAAATGTCGCACCAATTTTTCTGGGTGTCTTTGTTGTTGGTCTTTTCAATGCTTCTGAAATCAATTCAACTTCTGCTCTCTTAGCCGCTTTGTTCGGCACAACTCTTGCACCAATCAGCGGCTATTATGGTCCGCTGGCCGGAGTCATTGCCGGTGCTTTCCATATGGCACTGGTTTTAAACATCAGTTACCTGCATGCAGGTATGAATCTCTATAATAATGGATTTTCTGGCGGATTTATTGCTGCTCTATTGGCTCCTATTTTTGATTTATTTGCCACTATTCGCAAAGATCGAAAAATGCCGCCTTTGAAAGAGCCGCCTGCTGATACGACAAAAAAAGTTCTACCACCCAAAATAGATATTTCACTTGATTAATGAATAGACCAGCTAAGTATAGTGAGCTTAGCTGGTCTATTTTATTTACCTATAGAAACTATTCATTCCTCATGCTCAACAATCTCGATTCCTGCTGATGCGCTGGTGTCTGTATACGTTCGTTTTTCTTCTTTCACATCCAATTGAATACGGAGTTTGCCCGACAGCCCTTCTTTAATCGTTTTGTGCATCCCTTTAGTTGTCGGTGCTTTTAACTCACCTTGCTGAACAATCGAAGCTTCCAATATCAATCGGGCTTCTTTACTTTCTAGTCTTACGTTGACCGTTTTTGCATCGATTTTTTCAAGTTTGCATGTATCCCGCTGATATGTAGCAAAGCGGTATTCTTGGCCATCAGTCACTACATTGCAAATAAAGCCTTCAAAGGATGAACCGAGAAAAGGAATGTGCGCTTCTGAGAAAAATACACTTGTGGTTGGATTTTGAAAATGATTCGATTGAATCCAGACATACTCCCTCGGAAAAGAACTGCCCCAATCTTTCTCGATATAACCTTTGCCGTCTGTCAGCTTGATTTGCTGGCCACTGACCACTAAAGAACCTGTCACGTCATGATTCATACTGATCACGCCATGCGAACATTCCATTTTTGGCAAATAAGCAAAAGCTCCCATGATATTGGGGCTGAAAACGGATTTTTCAATCGGATATAAGGGGCCAAAATCTAGTGAACCTTCTATTTCGATTTGTTCGTCTTTCAACTGAACCGCTACTCCTGATTCAGTAAAGACGTTGAGGCCTATCTTGATTTGAAAAGGCTGATCCTGATAAGTAAAGGCTTCTATTGGGTAATTCACATAGCCGGTTTTCGTCACTTTTTGCTGATTCTCATCTAGCAGTACTACAATGTATTGGACAAAACTATGTGATTCAGCTTTATTCAAACTAATACCAGGAATCAAACTAACAATTTGCCGCTCATCTGCCGAAACTTGCTTGAAATACCAGCCTTCAAAATACGGCTTCTTTTTCAAATTACCTTGAAATAAAATTGGATTCGTTAATTTATCAAACATAAAAGACCCGCCTTCTACTCGAATTTTAGTCTAGTGGTTAAAGGGACATGTACTTCCTTATTCCTAGTGTACTCTATTGACTTCTTTTCAAACAAGTTTTAGTGCTTAGGCAGATTAGATTAGATTAGATTAGATCGGATTAGATTTGTCAGCTCAACCTTCTTCTTGTAAATAAATTATCGGAGTTTCTTTTAACACTTCCGATCAGACCTTTTCGGTTATCACCGAAAAGCACCTAATTTTAAAAACTCTCTCCGTAATGACGTTATCGTGACTTAAAGATTGGTAATTCTGATCGTTAGGGCACGCAAAGGGAGTTATCGTGACTTAAGACAGAAAAATTCAATCGTTAGGGCACGCAAAGTAATCTATCGTGACTTAAGTCTGCTGCTGTCTCCTTGTTAAGGCACGCAAATAGGTTAAGTTTGCTATTATTACACATCTATGTCGCTAAATTGGTTTCACAAATCAAAAGCCGCACAGGTTAGATAACTGCACGGCTTTTGATTTCGTTTCAATTCAAGGGGTTCTTGGTTTTAGCAATTTATTTTGGAATCGTGAGCACTTGCCCAACTTTAATGAGATAATCCTTGTTCAATTTATTAGCAGAGGCTATTTTTTGAACGGTCGTACTGTACTTCTTAGCAATGCTGTACACGGTGTCGCCGGATTTAACAGTATACTTCACTGTCGTGGGTTGCGCAGGAGCAGCAGCCGGTTTGCCAGGTATTTTTATAACTTGACCTATCTTTATCACATTAGCATTAGCTAATGTGTTGGTTGTGACGATGTCTTGGACGGTTACTCCATACTTCTTAGCAATGCTATAGAGAGTGTCGCCTTTCTTGATCGTATACGTTAGGGCAACTGGTGCAGGTTTTGGCGTCGTAGGTGTTGGTGTAGATGTAGTCGTTGTAGCAGGAATTTTGATAACTTGCCCAATTTTCAAAAGATTTGGATTAGTTAAATGATTGAGAGTCACAAGCTGTTGGGTCGTTACCTTGTGAGCTTTAGCAATTTGAGTTAATGTATCGCCGGCTTTAACAGTATAGTTGGTGGTCGGAATCGTAATCAATTGGCCTACGCGAATCAAATTAGCGTTTGATAATTTGTTGGTTGTAACCAATTGTTGGACACTCACGCCATACAAAGCTGCGATTTTAGTTAAAGTGTCACCGGTCTTAACAACATACTGGCCGCTGTTAGCCGTTGGAGTCGGTGTAGTGGTCGTTGTTGAAAGCAGTTGACTGATTGTAACGAACGTATACCCTTTAGCTTTCAACTGGTTGAACTGGTTGATCATATTTTGCAGAGCACCAGGAGTTCCGGTTGCCCCTTCTCCGGCGTGCATTAAAACAATCATTCCAGGAGTTGCGTTATTTATAACTTTGCTGGTGATTTGGTTAGAAGAAATTCCTTTCCAATCTACCGTATCAATCGTCCAACCGATTGTTTTAGTATAGCCTTGGTTTCCTACAGCTTGTAAAGTCGTATTATTGACTGAGCCGAACGGAGCGCGGAAGTAAGGCTTAGTGGATTTGCCAGCAGCTTTTTTAACAGCCGCTTCTGTTTTATCCAATTCTGTTTTGATTTGAGCAGCAGACAATTTGGAAAAATCAGGATGAGAATAAGAATGGTTGCCGATTTCATGGCCTTGAGCAACGATATCTTTAATTTTTTGCGGATGGTTTTCAGCTGCTTTACCGGTAATAAAGAAAGTAGCTTTAATCTTATTGGTCGTCAAAATTTGAAGAATTTTAGCAACATTTTTGCCATCGGAACCATCATCAAATGTCAAAGCAACTATTTTAGCACTAGTGTTTCCTTTAGTAACGTACTGAGAGCTGGCAGCTGAAACTGGCAAAGCAAAAGAAGCGAGGAATAAAAAGAGCAATGAAAGCACGAGACTGATTTTAACTGATTTGCGTTGCAGGATACTCACCCCTTTTCTTTTAAGTAAGTGTTGGATGAGCCTGCTTTCTATGTAAGGTATTTTTGCCTCTTCTTTCACCTTTATTATACCATTTCACTTACGGATTCTTTGTTTTGACGTCTTTTTTTGAGCAAGAGTTTTTACCTAGACCACGAACAGAAGAATCGTCTTTATAGCTTATAGGGCTTGAATTTCAGACAAGAATTCAAACTCCTTTTTCTTTCAAAAAGAGGTTATGAGCCTCAACTCTAGAAATGTTAAAGACTTAAAGTCCCTAAAAAACATTTACCTACCTTATCTATAAAACTTTTAGGAACTTAAGGTCCTTAAGAGTCGTTTACCTACCTTATCCATAAAAATGCTAGAGACTTAAAGTCCTTAAAAGGGTTTGGAGCATTTTTATTTACTTTTTCTGCTTATTTAGATAGAAAAAGCTGCATAAATGATCAACAAATAAAAGTAGTGTCCAAATGCTCATGAAAAAAGAATTCCCCCTTTTAACTAAAGCTTATTTAATGACACGGTATCTTTTCTTCTTTATTATAATCACTATAGCAATCAAAAATTTCAAAAGGGAAGACAAAAATCTCCTTTTTTGGTACACTATCCTTTACATTTTTATTTAGCCTAGCATTAGGCAAACTTTATTTTTAAGAGGTGAAAGAATGGAACAAACAGCATTAATCATTATTACAGTTATTCTTGGTCTGGGGATTTTATCGCAATGGATCGCTTGGCGGATTCAATGGCCATCGATTGTGATCATGGCTATTGCCGGGTTGCTGATCGGTCCGGTTTTTGGTTTGATCAATCCAAAAGAAGCTTTAGGCGGATTATACAGCCCACTTATTTCTCTAGCAGTGGCCATTATTTTATTCGAAGGCAGCTCCAGTTTAGATATCCGCGAGATAAAAGATATTTCTAAGTCCGTCTTTCGAGTCGTTACACTTGGGGCGTTTCTCGCATGGATCGGCGGATCGCTCGCTGCTCACTTGATTGCCGGCTTGAGTCTAGAAATTTCCTTTATTATTGGTGGCTTATTTGTGGTAACTGGTCCAACTGTGATTATTCCACTTTTAAGGCAGGCAAAATTAAATTCACGTACCGCAGCAGTTCTAAAATGGGAAGGTATCATAGTCGATCCAGCAGGCCCGTTATTGGCTTTGTTAGCTTATCAAGTGATAAAAGCCTTCACGCATGAAACACTTCGTTTGAATTATATATGGAGCTTCTTTTTGGGCGCAGTGATTGCTGCTTTACTAGGTTATGGCATTGGTCTGGCCATTAGTTTTATCGTAGACAGAGGAATGGTGCCTGAATACTTAAAGTCTCCCATTATTCTCTCTTGTGTTTTGATCTGCTTTACGATTGGAGAAGTTGTCATGCATGAAACAGGAATGCTGGCAGTGACCGTTATGGGACTCACAGTAGGGCGAACCAAACAATACGTTTCTTCTATTAAAAGTATTGGGCATTTTGTAGAAGAGATTTCGGTTCTTTTGACTTCTACTATTTTTATCTTACTGACATCTTCATTAACAAGAGAAACGATTGCTGATGTCTTCACTCTACCGATTATCGGATTCGTCTTAGTTATGTTATTCCTTGTTCGTCCTTTGTCCATTTGGCTTTCTACCATTGGTACAGAACTGAATAATGCAGAAAAATTGCTGATTGGCTGGATTGCACCAAGAGGGATCGTTGCATTAACCGTTTCTGGTTACTTTGCGTCCATCCTTTTAGAAGATGGTTATGCAGATGCAGGTATTCTGGTTGCTTTAACTTTTGCACTTGTGATCATTACTGTTTCTGCGCACGGATTCACGATTGCTCCGCTCGCAAAAAAACTGGGCCTTGCAAGCACCGAGCCGCCAGGTATTCTTATTGCTGGAGCAAGCAGCTTTTCCATTGCATTGGCAGAAAAAATCCAACAATTAGGTGTTCCAGTTATTCTGATCGATACTTCAGGGGGGCGTTTGCGCTTAGCTGAAAAGAAAGGTCTCGCAACTCACCAAGGAGAAATTCTTTCTGAATACACACAGTACGATACCGATTTGACTCAATATGAAACGATCTTGGTAATGACAGGAGATGAGGCTTATAATGCACTAGTTTGCCAATCTTATATACCTGAATTTGGTTACCAGAATACCTTTACACTTCCTACAAGGCCTAACAGCAAAGTAAATCATGAAGAATTGACAACGAATCTTAGTGCACAGACACTTTTTGAAAAAGAAGCTTTCTTTACCGAATTAAACCGAAAAATCAATACGGGTTATTCTTTACGAGTCATTAATATTTCAGAAAAAAATGAAATTGAAAAAAATCATTTACCAGATGACGCTACCCCACTTTTCATCAAGAAAAAGAATGATCTGCTGACTTTTGTCACACTGAAGAAAGAGTTAACTTTAGATGAAGGAGATCAGCTGATTGTCTTAGCTAAAGAAAGCGAAATCCTTGTCTAACCGCTAAAGACACTCAAATTCTGTACTATATGGTGTTAGTGAGAAAAACTCACTAGCACTTTTTTATTTTATTGGAACAAAAAAAAGGATAACATAATGTCAAAAAAATACACTTCCCAGTCTACTGAATAACTAGTTCAGTAGCGAGAGTGTATTTTTCTGTTGATTCAATTATACAGGAGTAAATCGCCTTACCTGCTTGTAAAAGTACTTAAAATCAATAAGGTTTATACAGTTTTCAATTGTAGCAACGCAACTGATTCCACATGGTTCGTTTGCGGGAAAAGATCAACAGGTTGGATTTTTTCAACTGTGTAGCCGCCTTCTGCAAGCAACGCTAAATCGCGTGCTAAGGTTGCTGGATTGCAGCTGACATAAATCATTTTAGTTGGTTTCATTTCAAGAACAGCATCGATAAATTGACCTTCCAATCCTTTACGAGGTGGGTCAACGACTAATACGTCGGCTTTACGGCCTTCTTTACTCCATTCTACCATGACTTCTTCAGCTAATCCTGCTTCAAATGTCACGTTTTCGATCTGGTTTAAGGCAGCGTTAGCTTTTGCATTTTCAACGGCTGGTTCAACTGTTTCGATTCCGTAAACATGCTTCGCTTTATCTGCTAACGATAAAGTGATCGTTCCGATGCCGCTATATGCATCAATGACTGTTTCTTCTCCCGTCAATTCAGCATAATCCAAGACAACAGAATACAATTTTTCCGTTTGTACTGGGTTCACTTGGTAGAAAGAACGATGAGAGATTTCATACGTTTTTCCAAGCAGCGTATCTTTATATTGATCTTCGCCGTATAAAACAATAGCATCTTCACCTAAAATGGTGTTGGTCCGAGTCGGGTTGATATTTTGAACGATGCTGACAACTTCCGGCAAAGCTTCAAGAATATCTGGAATAATTTTACTTGTCGGGAAAAGTTTTGCAGTTCGTGTAACAAGAATTACCATCATCTCACCAGTATAATAACCGCGACGGATAATGATATGGCGCAGATTTCCTGTATTTTCTTTTTCGTTATAAGGTTTGACGCTGTAAGTCCGCATAATGTCGCGCACTTTAATAATGGCTTCATCTATTTTAGGGTCTTGAATATAGAAGTTTTCCATTGGAATCAAATCATGGCTATTTCTGCGGAAAAATCCAGTGGTTAACTTCTCATTTACTTTACGAACCGGTACTTGAGCTTTATTGCGGTATCCCCAAGGTTCAGCCATACCGATTGTATCAAATATTTTAACATCCGGCATTTTAGCGATGCGTTTCATCACATTTTTTACTTGTTGTTTTTTAAAGGTTAATTGAGCTGGGTAATGCATATGTTGCAATGGTGCAATGCCGGCACGCGTAAAGTTTTCATCTTTCACTTCTACACGGTTTTGACTAGAAGTCAATCGTTTCATAGATTTTGCATAACCAAAAGATTTGCCCGTCTTATGGATTTTAACTTCCATTTCCTCGCCAGGTAAGGCATCTTCTATAAATAATGGATAGCCGTCAATTTTGGCGACACCCATCCCTTCGTGTGTGAGGTCTTCGATTTTCACTGTATGTTTTTCATTTTTTTGTACTGGTACTGTTTTATCTGCTTTCATTTAATAAAAAGCTCCCTTCATTCATTAACGCGTATTTGGGTTGGTGGTGGTTGTTTTAAGTGAGTTGAGTTTCATTCGGCCAGCGTGATCATTTCAGATTTTCTTTCTGTCTTTCATTCCGTTTGAACGGGGAGTGTTCCTGACTCGTCCGGTTTATTGGATTGACGGATAAACTAATCCTATCGATCTCCTGCTACTTCTTTCAGGATACAAACACATTCTATGAAGTCTAATAAGTGAATAGTGTATCCTAAAAAAGTTTGCTACTCTTTATTATTGCATAAAAGAGCAGCAAACTCAAAGTTTACTTATTATTTTTTTGGTTCTTCTTTTGTTTCTTTATTCTGAGAAATCAAACCAGCTTCATTGGTCGCATCAGTTGCAGAAATAGTTCCCTCTTTTTTTATTTCTTTGGTGGGAGAAACGATACCATCTTCATTGATGTCTTCATTTGTCAGCCCTTCAACTTCTCTAATGAAAGCTTCTTCTACTTCTTCAGTGTAATCAATTGGATTCGTTACAGCTCCCATGATTTCGTCTACATTAGCAAACATTTCTATATGCTGATGTAAATTAATAAAAGTCACTGGTGCATCACCGCCATACTCTCCATCCAAGTTGATCATCATTCGTGAATTATTTGCTGGACGTGCATGGATTTTGCTGGTTTTGGCATACAGGATATTGGGATGCTCAATGTGTTTGCCGCCGTTTAACAATAACGCAATCAAATGCAAGATTTCAATCTGATTCGCTGTTTTGACAACGATCATGGTGAATTTCCCATCATCTAATAAGGCGTCAGGCGCCAATTGCTCAAAACCGCCGACTGAATTTGTTACGGCTACAAAAAACATCGAAGCCGTTCCTTCGTAAACACCCTCATCGTATTCAATGTGCATTGGAATCGGTTTAATACGCGGCAGCATTTCTGCTCCTTTGGCAAAATAAGCTAAATAACCAAAAACAGATTTCAAACTAGAAGGAACATCATAAGTCAATTCTGTTAACAGTCCTCCACCGCCGATATTAATAAAATACGTTTCCTTTTCATTCATAACGGCTTTCCCAATGTCCATCTTAATCGTCTGATTTTTTTGGATCATCTTAGCGGCCTCTAACAAATTGTTTCTTGGAATGTGCAAGGCACGAGCATAATCATTGGTCGTTCCAGCTGGAATAATGGCCATTTTAGGGCGCCGTTTTAGTCCCGCAATGCCGTTTACTACTTCGTTGATGGTTCCATCTCCACCAGCCGCTACAATTAAATCAAATCCTTTTTGTGCAACCCGCTTTGCTTCATTATACGCTGAATTAGCATCAGCAGTTGTCGCAAAAGCACTGGTTTCATATCCGGCTTCTTCGTAAATCTGTAAAATATCGACTAAATTTCGTTTAATCAATTCACGTCCCGAAGTTGGATTATAAATAATTCTGGCACGCATTAAAAACACTCCTTTACTATCGCTTGAAGAATCAGCGTTTAGCCAATTCTTCATTCAATAGTTTGTTTACAATCCCAGGGTTAGCTTGCCCTTTAGTCGCCTTCATAATTTGCCCTACTAAGAATCCGATTGCTCGGTCTTTTCCATTTTTAAAGTCTTCAATCGATTGAGGGTTTTTATCCAATACTTCATTGACCATTGGAATCAGTTTTGCCGGGTCGCTTAATTGGATCCAGCCATTTTTTTCAACAACTGCTTGCGCGTCTCCGCCTTTACTGATTAGTTCTTGGAAGACTTTTTTAGCAATTTTTGAACTGATCGTTCCATCCGCAATTAATTGAATCATACCGGTCAAGTTTTCTGGCGTTAATTGTGTATCATGCAATTCCATTTTTTCACTGTTCAAATAAGCTGACACTTCTCCCATTAACCAGTTAGAAGCTTGTTTTGCATCTGCTCCATTTGCTAGCATGGCTTCGAAGAAATCAGACATTTCTTTTGTTGCTGTCATGACCATGGCATCATAATCTGATAATCCCAATTCTTCTACATAACGAGCACGACGTTCATGCGGCATTTCAGGGATAGTCGCTTTTACCCGCTCGATCCAGTCTTCGCTAATCGTCAAATTAGGCAGGTCTGGTTCTGGGAAGTAACGGTAATCATCTGATCCTTCTTTAACCCGCATTAAAATAGTTGCGCCGGTTGCTTCGTCGTAACGACGTGTTTCTTGTTCAATGATTCCGCCTGAAAGCAAGACTTTTTCTTGACGTGATTGTTCAAACATCAATCCACGACGGACATAATTAAATGAATTCAAGTTTTTTAATTCGGCTTTCGTACCAAATGCTTCTTGTCCGATCGGGCGAAGCGAAATATTGGCATCACATCGCATCGAACCTTCTTCCATTTTCACATCACTGACACCCGTGTATTGAACCACTTGTTTCAGTGCATCCAGGTAAGCATAAGCTTCTTCAGGTGAACGCATATCTGCTTCTGAAACAATTTCAATCAATGGCGTTCCTTGTCGATTTAAGTCAACATAAGAGTAGCCGTCTGTTCCGTGATTGTTTTTTCCAGCGTCTTCTTCTAAATGAACACGTTCGATCCGAATGCGTTTTGTTTTGCCTTCAACTTCGATATCGATCCAGCCGTCATGGCCGATCGGCTTATCAAATTGAGAAATTTGGTAAGCTTTAGGATTGTCAGGATAAAAATAGTTTTTACGATCAAATTTAGTATCTGTAGAGATCGCACAATTTAGAGCCATAGCCGCTTTCATGGCAAATTCGACTGCTTGTTTATTGATGACTGGCAAAACGCCTGGGTATCCCCAGTCGATCACATTCGTGTTGGTATTTGGTTCTGCACCAAAGTGAGCCGGAGCTGGTGAGAACATTTTTGATTCGGTTTTTAATTCTACGTGGACTTCTAGTCCAATCACTGTTTCAAAATTCATTGTTATTCTCGCCTCCTACAGATTTGGTTTTTCTTTATGGAAATCAGTTGCTTGTTCAAAAGCATAAGCCGCTTGATAAATCGTTTGTTCATCAAAGTGGTTGGCAATCAATTGCAAGCCGACTGGTAAGCCATTTGAGAAACCAGCAGGAATTGAGATTGCTGGAACACCAGCTAAGTTTACAGGAACAGTTAAAATGTCGCTTAGATACATGGCTACAGGGTCATGGACTTGTCCGCCAATATCAAAAGCAGTCGTTGTCGTTGTTGGTCCCAAGATCAAATCATATTCTTCAAATACTTTTTCAAAGTCTTGCAGAATAAGCGTCCGTGCTTGGCCGGCTTTTTTAAAGTGAGCGTCATAAAAACCAGAACTCAATGAGAAGGTTCCCAGCATAATACGGCGTTTCACTTCCATGCCGAATCCTTCCGAACGTGATTTCACATAAACTTCCTCTAGTGTTTTAGCTTCCGGTGAACGGTAACCATAACGGATTCCGTCAAACCGTTGCAAATTAGAAGAGGCTTCAGAAGACGCAATGATGTAATAAGCCGGCACACCGTATTTTGAATGCGGTAAACTAACTTCTTCAACAATCGCTCCCAATTCTTTAAATGTCTCAATGGCTTTAAGAACTGCTTCTTTCACGCCTGCTTCTAAGCCTTCTTGTAAGTATTCTTTTGGTACACCGATTTTCATTCCTTTTACGCCATCTTCAATACCCGCTGTAAAATCTGGCACAGGTTCTGGATAGCTCATCGAGTCTTTTTCATCGTGTCCGCTGATCGCATTCAATACCAATGCATTGTCTTTAACAGAACGAGTCAATGGTCCGATTTGATCTAAACTAGAAGCAAAGGCAATCAACCCAAAGCGCGATACGCGTCCGTATGTTGGTTTCATTCCAACGATTCCGTTGAACGCTGCGGGTTGACGAATAGAACCGCCTGTATCTGTTCCTAAGGTCATCGGTACTTGTCCGGCAGCCACTGCAGCTGCTGATCCGCCTGAAGAACCGCCTGGGACTTTAGCGAGATTCCAAGGATTACGAGTAACTTTGAAATGAGACCGTTCAGTACTTCCGCCCATTGCAAATTCATCCATGTTCAATTTACCAACTGAAATCATTCCTGAATCTTTCACTTTTTCCATTACAGTTGCATCGTAAACAGGAAGAAAGTCTTCCAACATTTTGCTGGCTGCTGTAGTGATTGTTCCTTCTGTAACAATATTGTCTTTGATACCGATCGGCAGTCCAGATAACACATTATCAGGGTCAATACCGGCTGCATCCATTTGACGAGCTTTTTCTAACGCTTCGTCGCGCGTTAATGTGATAAATGCGCCGACTTTATCTTCTGTCTCCGCAATACGTGCATAAACGGCTTCCATGATTGCTTCAGCAGTTGTTTCTTTATTCACTAGTAAATCATGTAATTCTTCTAATGTATGGTCTAATAAATTCATTTATGCGCCAGCCTCCCCGTTGTCTATCATTGCCGGAACTTGAATCAAGCCGTCTTTTTCCATTTTAACGTTTTTGAAGAGTTCTTTGCGGTCCATACCAGGAATGGCTTTATCTTCGCGCATAACGCTGGATATTTTCAGCCCATGAGTAGTTACCGGCACATCTTTCGTATCTAGCTCCTCTAATTGTTCAACCATTTTTATAATAGCGTCTAATTGTTTAGTAAAGCCAGTAATTTCTTCTTCTTGAAATTCTAACTTAGATAACAAAGCTACGTGTTTGATTTCTTCTTCGCTAATATTAGCCATATAGGTTTCACTCTCTTTCTGTCTATCATTCTATTGCAAGCTCTTTTTCTATTCTACCATAAAGTCAGCTCCGCCTCTATATGAAACGGAAGACCTCCGTTTATAAATAGAAAAAGGCTTAGCTGACTTTTGTAGGTATTGTCTAATTTCGGTTCTTCATTTTCTAGCATTGGTAAGAAAATTTTCTCCGGACTACGGGGTTGCTTGTGGAAAGCCATGGGACCTTTTTGAGCCGAACGAGAGTACTCCGCATCCTGTTAGTTAAGCTACGAACAACAGCTTCTCGAGAAAAAGATAAAAGTATTTGAAATCAAAGATTTCTTCAACTTTTTCTATTTTCTTATCGAAGCTAAACGTTGTTCTTCGCATCCTGTTTTTAGTTGAGCTGCGTACTCTAGCTCTTCGGAAAATAGACAAAATTGTCCTCAAGGCTTTTAGCCTTTTGCGGGAATTTTTCTAATTTTCTGTCAGAGCTGAACGAGAGTACTCCGCATCCTGTTTTTAGTTGAGCTACGTGACTCAGACACTTGGCAATTTAGATAACTTTCAGCAATGCGCGGAATGCTCTTGCTTGAAAAGTTCCTAAAATTGCTGTGTGTCTATCAGGGTCACTCTGCATCCTATTTTAATTAAATACGTGGGTGTAGAAGCTGGTTTCGCCTGCTTTTCTTGCTAGGAACGATTCGGTTCCGTTAATCGATCCAATCGTAATTTCGATTGGGATATTAGGCGGCAAGAAAGTAGTCGCTTTATCCGCAACATGTTGAGTAAAGCTAATGATTTCACTTTCACCATAAAATTGAGTAATGATATTTACTTTCATTTTAATCAGCTGGTCATCGGTATAGTAAGCTTCTGCCGTCACTCCGCTTAGATTAGGGAAGAAGTTTTCCACTTCTGCTTTAAAATTCTCAAAGTTGGTCAATTCATTACTTGTTTCTTCTGCTAGTGGAAAGATCACTTTTTTCTCTTTGATTGTATTCCAGTCGCCAACTTTGGTATTGCCATTTTCACTAATGGCTTCTGCAATAAAAGTTCCGCCAGCTAAACTATCTTTAGGAGATTGTTCGAAAATACCAACTGTAATGGGAACATCTCCCACTCCTTCAGTCTCTCTTAAATGCTGCACAATTTTATCTGCCATGGCTTTTCCTTGTTTCAGTAATTCTTCATGACTGATTTTTGTTTCAAAGTCTGCACCAAATTCAACTTTTTGATAATAATCGATCGTATTCATAGCTAAACCGATGCTAATACCGCCTAATTTAAAGTTATTATCTGTTTTTACCATATAATCCTGTTCTAAAACTGAATTCAAATAGTAAGGATTGCGTTCATCTGGTTCTTTTTTGCCATTATCTTCAGGGTTTAACCCATCTGGATTGTCTTTACTGACTCGTTTCAACCAGTTATTAATTGTTTTAGAATCAATGTACTGTCCTTCTTGAAAATAATATTTATCAGTAGAAAAGTGTTTTTGGGACAGATTCATCAGCCCAACTTCAAAGGCTTTTAAGTTGAAATTTGAGTTCAGTCCTAATGTCGCTCCTCTTGATTTACTTGTTAAGTAACTGCCATCGGTTACCACAGCTTTATAATACTCTTCAGATAATTGATGTTTAGTTGCAGTAGTTTTACTGTCTTTTGCAGTTGTATCTGCAGGAGTATCTGTTGTGCTTCCACCAGTAGGATCACTACAGGCACTCAGCAAAAAAATACCCGCTGCCATTAGTGCAATGATTTTTTTGTTCATGCTTCTTCTCCTTCTAACGCTGCTAATAATTGGTCTTCATTCCAAACGGTGATGCCCAAATCTTGGGCTTTAATTAACTTACTGCCCGCTTCTTCACCAGCAACGACTAAATCTGTTTTTTTAGAAACACTGCCTGTGACTTTCCCGCCTAGATTTTCAATACGTTCTTTTGCCTCTTCACGTGTAAACTGTGTCAATTTACCGGTCAGCACGATAGTTTTAGTATTGAAATACGAATCAATGGAAGCTACTTCGGCTTTTTTAGGTCCTAGATAAGTAAGGTTAACTTGTCGATCGCGTAACTCATTCACCAATTCAGCCACTTCAGGCAAAGCAAAATAAGTAACCACACTTTCAGCAATAATTTCTCCAATGCCTTCAATTGCCGTAATCTCTTCTTGTTGAGCCTGTTGTATTTTTTCAATAGTTTCAAATTGTTCTGCAATCAATCTGGCTGCTTTCGATCCGACATGTCGGATACCTAAACCAAAAATCAAGCGTTCCAAAGAATTTTCTCGGCTGGCATCAATAGCTGCCAACAAATTATTCGCAGACTTGTCTTTGATTTTATCCAATGTAATGAGTTGATCGTACGTTAGTTTATACAAATCAGCTACATCTTGTACTAAGTGTTTTTCGAATAATTGAATGATGACTTTAGGCCCCATACCATCAATATTCATGGCATTTCTTGAAGCAAAATGAGTCAATCCTTCAGTAATTTGAGCTGGGCATTTTGGGTTGATGCAGCGCAAGGCCACTTCTTCTTCTAAATGGACTAATTCGCTGTCACATACTGGGCAATGAGTCGGGATGTTGTAAGGCTGGCTGTCAGCTGGTCTTTCTTCCAAGATGACTCGTGTTACTTCAGGAATAATATCGCCAGCTTTATGCACCACAACAGTATCGAGCAATCGAATATCCCGTTCTTGAATGAGATCGACATTATGCAAACTAGCTCGCTGTACGGTTGTTCCAGCTAATTGGACAGGATCCATGATTGCTGTCGGAGTAACTACACCCGTTCTTCCAATGGTCCATTCGATATCACGTACAACAGTATGGCCTTCTTCTGCTGGAAACTTATAAGCAATGGCCCAGCGCGGCGCTTTTACCGTAAAACCAATATCTGCTTGTGTATCAAATTCATTGACTTTAATCACGATACCGTCAATTTCATAAGGCAACTGAGCTCTTTTATCATGGAAAGCTTGAACGTAAGCCCATACTTCTTCAATCGTATCAAATACTTTACGTTCGTGGTTGGTCCGCAATCCTAATTCGTCCAGTTGATTCAAAGCCGTTTCTTGACTATCTGCCGTCATTTCTCCAAAATCAGCTACTGTATATAAAAAAGTATTTAAATTTCGTTTGGCCGTTTCTTTAGCATCTAAATTCCGCAAACCACCGGCTGCGGCGTTTCTTGGATTAGCAAAGACGGCTTCACCATTTTCCTCTCGTTCTTTGTTTAAGGCTAAAAAAGAAGCTTTCGGCATGTAACATTCTCCGCGGACTTCAATGTTATATGGCTTTTTCAACCGCAGTGGAACCGATTTGACGGTGCGAATATTTTGTGTGACGTTTTCTCCAACTGTTCCGTCTCCGCGTGTAGCTGCCAATACTAATTTGCCAGCTTCGTATTTCAGTGAAATAGCTAAACCGTCAATTTTTAATTCGCAAATGTAATGAATCTTTTTGTCAGTCAGTTTTCTGATTCGTTTATCGAATTCCAATAAATCTCCTTCATTGAAAGCATTGCCTAAACTCAGCATTGGGATTTCATGGATTACTTTCTCAAATCCAGGTAATATGGTTCCCCCGACTCGTTGTGTGGGAGAATCGTTTGAAACCAAAGCTGGGAATTCTTCTTCCCATTCGACTAATTCATGATAGAGCTTATCATAGTCAGAATCGGAAATTGTGGGATTATCTTGAACATAATATTGGTAACTATAGGTGTCAAGTAAATCTCTTAATTCACTGACACGTATTTTAGCTTCTTCAAAAGTATGTTGAACTGTCATTTGAAAACCCCTTTCTTTTTTAAAACTAATGTAATTCAGTTTAGTCTTACGATTTTAATATTAGCAAGAGTGCTTTGCATCCTGTTAGTTGAGCTGCGTGACCCAGTTTCTCGTCAATTTAGATAACTTTCAGCAATGCGCAGGATGCTCTTGCTTGAAAAATTCCTAAAATTGCTGTGTGCCTAACGGGGTCACTCCGCATCCTGTTAGTTGAGCTGCGTGCTCTAGCTCTTCGGAAAATAGACGGAATTGTCCTCAAGGCTGTTAGCCTTTTGCGGGAATTCCCCTAATTTTCTGTCAGAGCTGGGCGAGACCACTCCGCATCCTGGTGTTGAGCTGCGTGCTCTAGCTCTTCGGAAAATAGACGGAATTGTCCTCAAGGCTGTTAGCCTTTTGCGGGAATTCCCCTAATTTTCTGTCAGAGCTGGGCGAGACCACTCCGCATCCTGGTTTACGCATCCTATACTTTTTCGATTGGGGCGAATGCGGCTAGTAGTCGTTTGACGCCTTGTTCTTTGAAGGCTATGTCGAGTTGGAGGTTCGTTGCATCTCCGGTTACTCTGACAACTGTACCAAGACCCCATTTTTTGTGCATGGCTTTATCGCCGACTGTCCATTCTAACTTATCTGCTCCGCTTTCAACTTTATTGCTAGCAGGTGCTTGATAAGGCGTGCTGACTGCTTTTTCTGTTTGTCTGTTGCGGTAAGTACTGGTTGGGCTCGCTGAACGGCCAAAAGGCAGGTTGTTTCCAGTTTGTTCGTTGCCCAATTCCATGATTTCTTCTGTAATTTCTCTAATGAAACGAGAAGCTTGGTTGCTTTGAGTGCGTCCATATAAGACCCGTGAGTAAGCATTGGTCACATATAACTTTTGCTCCGCACGAGTGATGCCAACATAGGCCAAACGACGCTCTTCTTCTAAATCGTCCTCTTCCATCATTGAACGGGATAAAGGGAAGATTCCTTCTTCTAAGCCGATTAAAAAGACCACTGGAAATTCTAATCCCTTAGCCGCATGCAACGTCATTAAAGTCACTTCGCTTTGCGGTTCTTCTTCAATATTATCCAAATCAGAAATCAACGCCAGATCGGTCAAGAAGGTCAACAAGCTTTTATCCTCACTGTTGTCTTTTTCAAATTGTTGCGTAACGGACAAGAACTCTTTGATATTCTCTACACGTGTTTCTGCTTCGAGGGTTCGTTCAGCTTCTAAGCTTTCCAAATATCCGCTGCGCTCCAACGTTTCTTCAACTAATTTTGTCACTGGTAAAAATTCTTGCATTTTTTGTAAATCACGTAGCATAAAAGCAAAAGCTTCCAGTTCTTTAGCTGCTTTGCCAGTGATATTCGTGATCGATACGTTTAACGCGGTTTCTAATAAAGACCATTCATACTGATTAGCAAATACTCTTAATTTTTCAATTGTTCCCGGTCCAATGCCGCGTTTAGGAGTGTTGACTACCCGTTCAAAACTCATATTGTCTTCAGGATTGGCAATCAACCGCAAGTAAGCTAATACATCGCGTATTTCTTTTCGGTCATAGAACTTGTGCCCGCCGACCATTTTATAAGGAATATTTGATTTCAATAAGCTTTCTTCTATGACACGGGATTGAGCATTGGTTCGGTACAATACAGCAAAATCACCATAATTGTAGTTGTTTGTTTTCATTTCTTCTAACATTTTAGAAACGACATAGCGGGATTCATCGCCTTCTGATTGACCGCGGTAGTACGTTATTTTTTCGCCGTCATCATTGTCGGTCCATAATTTTTTGACTTTCCGTTTGGTATTGTTGGCAATGACATCATTCGCAGCTTTTAAAATAAATTTTGTCGAACGGTAATTTTGTTCTAACATAACCACTTTGGCATCTGGATAATCATTTTCAAAATCTAAGATGTTGTTCATATTTGCTCCACGCCAACCGTAAATACTTTGATCGGCATCTCCCACAACACACAAGTTTTTAAACCGTTTAGCCATCATATTGACCAATGTGTATTGGGCCGTATTGGTATCTTGGTACTCATCTACATGAATATAGTGGAATTTATTTTGATAATAATGCAAAGTTTCTTCGCTTTCTTCAAATAACCGGATCGTCAGCATGATCAAATCATCAAAATCAACAGACTGATTGCGACGCAATTCACGTTGATAATCGTCGTAACAATCGGCTACGATTTTTTCAAAAAAACTATTAGCTGTTTTCCGATAGTCTTCTGCGGTCATCAGTTCATTTTTGGCATTGCTGATCTCAGACAGAATCGCCCGAGGATTGTATTTTTTAGGATCAATATTTCGTTCTTTTAAAATTCGTTTCATCAATGTTTGCTGGTCTCCTGGATCGCTGATCGTAAAAGCCCGATTGTATCCAATCCGGTCAATATCGCGGCGCAGCATTCGCACACACATGGAGTGAAAAGTAGAAACCCATACATCATCTCCGCCAGCTTCCATTAAGCGTCCAACCCGTTCTTTCATTTCTTTAGCGGCTTTATTCGTAAATGTGATTGCTAAAATATTCCAAGGGTTTACCCCTTTTTCTTTAATTAAATAAGCAATGCGGTGCGTTAAAACACGCGTCTTTCCACTGCCTGCTCCTGCCATAATTAAAAGAGGACCCTCCGTATAGGCAACGGCTTCTTTTTGATCTGGATTCATTCCGTCTAATAACTTGTTTTGTACTGCCAAAGCTTGTCCATCCTCTCTTTATATCAAACCATATATTAACTATTCTTTCTGCTTTTTGCTCTTCCCCATTCTATCAAATAGGTTTAAACTTTTGCATAAGTTTTCATGTGCCATTTTACCATAGATTTGCTCAAAACGAGAAGCTTATGAAAAGATTCAAATATGAAAAGTGGGACAAGCCCGCTCTGACTCGAAAGAAATTTAGGAAATCGTGCCCTGAATGAGCATCGCAGAGCGCAATTGCTAGGAGCCTTCCAGCTTTAGCTGGTTACGTTGAATAGTATAAAGCTCGCACAGCGAGACTTTAGGCCCTTATTTATCTAATTTCCGAGAGGCAGGCTTATTCCGTTAGACATCGAATGCAAAAAACTATAATACCTTACTCTAAGAAAAATTTAAGCTCTTCCCTTTTTTAAACAAAAAACTGAGACAAGAACGCCGCAACGGTTCTTGTCTCAAAAAGTAATTTTTTTCGGTTGCCGGTTTGTTTCCTTTAATCGCTATAGTTGTGAATAATACTGAGCGACAACTGATTGATTAAAATGCGGATCTCCTTACGAGCTAAAGCATATTCGCCTGCTTTTACGTATTCTGTTATTTTTCCATAATGGTGTGACCGAATATCGCGGTTTTTACGCATGATTGCGCGGTACATTGGATTACTTTGAATTTGCAATTCACGCACCGTATCCATCACAGCTGAAACAGAATAGTGATTTTTGCTAAAAGACAACAGCTCATAAATAAACTGTGTTTCTAATTGAAGAAATTCTTTTTCTGTTTTGTTACTGCTTTTTTTTAATTCGGCTACAGTTTTTTCCATCCTTTGTTCATTGATGGTGATTTCTTTGATTTGTAAGCAATGCAGGTAATGAACCAGAATCAATTCAATAAATTCCAACCGTTCTTGTACTCCACGTGAATCGATAGCCTGTTCTTTAATTTTTGCACCTTTATAAGGTTCAATTTCCAAGTACCCTTCTTCCTGCAGGCGTTGGAAAGCTTGACGAATTGGGGTTCGGCTGATTTTTAATTCTTTCGACAAGTGTTGTTCTGTAATATGAGTTTGTGGCAGCCATTGTCTAGCATCGATTTGTTCTTTTATGTAGTAATAAGCTGTCTTTTCTAAGTTTTTCGGTTTTGGCATATCTTTTTTCCACCTGCTGTAAATTAATTTTGCTCTCTGCTGTCTGACTAGAAAGATAGCCTACTCATCCTTCAGCCCCATTGATTATAGAACCTTTCTTTCCTTTTTTCCAACTATTTTTTCTATTAGTCAGAACCTATGGCGCTAAATCAGTCAGCTCTCTTTTTTCTTCAGTATTCGGTTACCGTCTTTCTTTAGCTTTTATCCACAGTGTTTTTCTTTCTGGCAAAGGCCATTCGCTGACAAATGCAGCCCCTAAAATAAAGATACCGCCAACTAATTGCATAAACGACATTTTTTCATTTAAAAACAAAGCAGAAATGAAAACAGCTGAAATCGGATCAATATAGCTTAAAATCGCAACCGTCTGCCCTTTTAAGTCCTGCATAGCAGAGAAATAAAAAGTATAGCCTATCCCTGTATGCACTATCCCTAAAATCAAAAGATACGGGAGTGAATGGGTTGGAATATGAAACAATTCGCTGCCTTCAGTCAACATTACATACGGCAGCAAAACGGCTGATGCAACAGCTAATTGGATCATTGTGCTTTCTAATCCTGATAGGCCCTTTAAGAATTTGTTCAACAGGATCAAACTAGCATAAAAAGCTGCTGCACCAATGCCATATAAAATACCTAGTGGATGATTGTATTCCCCGCTAATGACTGGGCTTTTTCCCACAATCAAATACATGCCGATTAAAGCCAGCAAGATACAGCCTACTTTCACTGCGGTTAACTTTTCTTTCAATACAACAGGAGAAACAAGCAGCACAAAAAGCGGAGCAAAATAGTAGCTTAATGTTGCATTTGACAGCGTTGTATAGCGATAGGATTCAAATAACAAAATCCAATTCAAACCAATCGCAGCTCCAGAAAAAAAGAGAATCTTGGCATTCTGTTTGAGGCTGTTCCATGAAATCTTATCTTTTTTGCTGATCAACACGATCAGTAAAAACAGGCTGCCTAACAAGCCACGGTAAAAAGCGATTCCGCTTGAGGCTAAAGGAATTTGTTTGACGAACAAGCCAACTGTTCCAAATATCAGCATCGCTAAGATCACTTTCACTTTTGCTTTTCTCATTTATCTATCTCCTCGTTTGGCAATGACTTCTAATGAAAAGAGAGATGACAAGTCTACCATGCAGGTTTCCTATGCTATCTCTTATAAAAGTGCTTTTTTAATTACAAGAAGGAAATTTCAAAAAGAACATTAATAATTTGGACAAACTTCTGTTGATCTGTGCTTAGTTTGTCCATAAAGGCCATTCGCGGGACAAACTTCTGCTGATCTGGGCTTAGTTTGTCCATAAAGGCCATTCGCAGGACAAACTTCTGCTAATTAGGACTTAGTTTGTCCATAAAGGCCATTCGCGGGACAAACTTCTGCTGATTAGGGCTTAGTTTGTCCATAAAGGCCATTCGCAGGACAAACTTCTGCTAATCTAGGCTTAGTTTGTCCATAACAGTCCTTCGCGGGACAAACTTCTGTTGATTAGAACTTAGTTTGTCCATAAAGACCATAGATCAGGTCAGAGCTGGTCGAGGGCGCTCCGCATCCTGATTTATAGTCCGACTCGGTTGAAGATTTCGTCGACGTTTTTCAAATGGTAGTTGTAGTCAAATGCATCATCCAGTTCTTCTAGTGTCAAATGAGACATAATCTCGCTGTCTCCTTCTATTAAATCACGGAATGGAATATGGCTTTCCCATGAAATAGCTGTTTTTGGTTGGACTAAATCATAAGATTTTTCGCGGCTCAATCCTTTATCAATCAATTTTAGCAGTACGCGTTGACTATAAATCAACCCGTAAGTGGCATCCATATTGTGTTTCATATTTTCCGGAAAAACAGTCAAATTCTTCATAATGTTTCCAAAACGATTTAAGATATAATCTAGTAAAATCGTTGTATCTGGAAAAATAATCCGTTCTGCTGAAGAATGAGAAATATCGCGTTCATGCCATAAAACAACGTTATCGTATGCCGTGAGCATGTGTCCTCTGATCACACGCGCTAATCCAGTAACGTTTTCGGAACCGATCGGGTTACGCTTGTGCGGCATAGCGGAAGAACCTTTTTGGCCTTTGGCAAAGTATTCTTCTACCTCACGCGTTTCTGACTTTTGCAACCCGCGGATTTCTGTGGCGAATTTTTCAATGCTGGTAGCAATCAATGCCAATGTCGCCATATATTCTGCATGCAAATCACGAGGTAAGACTTGCGTAGAGATCTCTTGCGGACGAGTGCCAAGTTTTTCACAGACATACTTTTCAACAGCAGTTGGAATATTAGCGAACGTGCCTACTGCTCCGCTGATTTTGCCGGCTTCTACGCCTGCTGCCGCATGTTCAAACCGTTCGATGTTGCGTTTCATCTCAGAATACCAAAGCGCCAACTTCAATCCAAACGTTGTCGGTTCAGCATGAACTCCATGTGTCCGACCCATCATCACGGTATATTTATACTCTTTTGCTTTTTCTCCCAAAATTTCTAAAAAGTTTGTCAAGTCTTGTCGCAATACAGCATTCACTTGTTTTAGTTGGTACCCGTAAGCTGTATCTACCACATCCGTACTCGTTAACCCATAATGGATCCATTTCCGTTCTTCGCCAAGTGTTTCAGAAACTGCTCGAGTAAACGCCACTACGTCATGACGCGTTTCTTCTTCAATTTCCAAAATACGTTGGACATTAAAACTAGCCTGTTCGCGTATTTTTTTTGCGTCTGATTTAGGAATATCACCCAATTCTGCCCATGCTTCAACAGCTAATATTTCTACTTCCAACCAAGTATTGTAGCGATTTTCATCCGTCCAAATTTTTCCCATTTCTGGTCTTGTATACCGTTCAATCATTTGCTCTGCTCCTATCCCCAAATACCTGTATCATTGATATTGGTCAAAGTTTTTTCAATATTTTCTGTCAAAATCGTAATGTGTCCCATTTGACTTCCATTAACAGGTTCTTCTTTGCCATAATAATGAAAATGCCAGTCAGGCTTCAATTGGATCTGCATTTCAGATCCTCTCATATGTTCGCCAAAAATGGAGACGGTCACAGCTGGCGAAAGCAAGTTCACTTCAGGCAAAGGCCAGCCGCAAATCGCTCGGATATGTGCTTCAAATTGTGACATAGAACAAGCTTCCAAACTATAGTTTCCAGAACTATGAGGCCGTGGAGCCAACTTATTAACATATAAAGCGCCGGATGGTGTTAAAAACATGTCGATACCTAATGTTCCTACTAAATTCAACTGATCAGCGATTGACTTACTGATTCTTTCTACTTCCTCGGTTACCTCTATTGGAACCCGAGCTGGAACAATCGTTTCGTGAAGCTTGTTTTGACGGTGAATGGTTTCAGCTACTGGAAAAGTAGCAATTTTTCCTGCTTCATCTCGAACGATCACAATCGATAATTCTCGTTCAAATGGGATCCAAGCTTCAAGTACACATGTACCGAACTGCAATAATTCGGCACATCCTGCTATGTCTTCTTCATCATAAAGAACACGTTGTCCTTTATCATCGTCTGTCCCCCTGATCGTTTTCAAAATACAAGGAAAGCCAATTGAACTAACTGATTCTTTGATATCTTCCAGACTGATAATAGTGGCATAAGGAGATGAATTGATATTGTTCATTTCTAAGTACGCTTTTTCTAATAAACGATCTTGCGTAATCGATAAGAGTTCGCTTCCTTGAGGAACAGAGACCGTTTTTTTCAATCGGTCCACTCTATCTGCGTCTACATTTTCGAACTCATAAGTCAGTACATCACTTTTCATGGCTAAATCCATCAATGCTTCTTGGTTATCGTATTTAGCTACAATGTGCCAGTCGGCTATTTGAGCAGTTGGGCAATTTTTTTCGGGATCTAACACTCCGACATGATACCCCATTTGTTTAGCTGCTAAGGCCAACATGCGTCCTAATTGACCGCCACCAATAATACCAATAGTTTCTCCAGGAACGATTAAATTAGGCAAACTCATCACTACTTTCTACTACAATTTGGTTTAACAGGTTATTTCTGTAATCTTAGTTTATCAGTTATCCTGTTATCTGTCATGGACAACCTTGCTGAAATTCACTGAGTTGAACCAATGACCTTATATTTTTCCGCGTTTCTTCAGCGCCATTCTTCTTGTTTTCACTTTTTTGGTCCAAAAACCACCGCTAATGAATTTCGGTTCATAAGAAATAACAAAAGCTTTCGGTTCTATTTCACTGATTTGTTTGTATAATTTCCGTTCTGATTTTCGCGTAGTTAAAACTTCTAACACCAAACGATCGCCTTCTCTTCCGAGTGCAAGACTAGTCGTTACACCGTAACCCAATTCCCGTAATCGCTCCGAAATATCGCTTTTAGTATCGGGTACAATCGTTGTAACCATTATGTGTCCTAACGCTAAGTATTCTTCAATTTGGATTCCCACAGCTATCCCGACTCCATAGCCTAGTGCATAAGCGGCAATATTCCAAAAGTTATCGAGTCGGTCAAGAACCAAGCCTAGCCCCACGACGTAAATCGTAATCTCAACCATGGATACAAAAGGAGCAATCAACCGATAGCCTTTCATGGTCAGCATAAAACGAATCGTATTCAGTGCAACATAAGCTAAATTAATAAGAAAAATAAGTGCCAAGAATTTTACATCTACATCCATTTTCTAAAAACGCCCCTAACGATACTATCTTTATTTTACTGCCATTTAAGACTAACAAATTATTTTTAAATAGCAAGAAAAAATGCCTGCTTGCTTGTTCTTTTTTAATTTGGGACTTTGATACCCAGTCACAAAAAACTGTTGAAACTTATTTTTTATCATCATTCCATTTTATCTCCCGTTCAAAGAATTCTATTTCACATTTCATTAGTGAAAATGTGGAATCAAATTTCTTCATAAAGTATTCAATATGTTCTTGCCTAATATATGGATGGAGAGCAAGAGGTCTTATGTTACTTAAAAGGGATTTGCCTACCATATCCTTATATTTATTTGACTGATATGGTCCCTATTACGTATTTGCCTACCATATCCTAGGTTTTATTACTCTATATGGTCCTATAATGGCTTTTCCTACCATACGCCTACCTTTTTCTCCTTCATATGGTCCTTAACAATTTTTAATTTCTCAATTCGAATCTTTTCGCTCACAGCCGAAAAGCACAACTTGGTCTATTGAGCTAATGTTGTACCAATTACTATAGAAAGAAAAAAACACTACTGATTTTCAACTATTAAAAAAATACTACGACCAGCTGGTGCATTGGCCGTAGTTATGTGTCTATTGATTACATCACTTTTTGTAATTCTGTAGGTGTTTTTTCTACTTGAGGTGCTGCTGTTATTTCCTCACGTCCATGGTGGACGATACTATTCAATAGAATAGCTGTGATACTTGTGACGACTATCCCATTTCCAGTAAACGTTTGGACGGTAGCTGGTAAGTGAGCAAATAATTCTGGCACAACGGTTACGCCTAATCCTAGTCCAAGCGATAAAGCTACGATCATCAAGTTGCCTTCTTTGTTTAGATCGACACGACCCAACATTTTGATTCCTTGAGTGGCTACCATTCCGAATAAGATCACCATAGCTCCGCCTAAAACAGGTTCAGGAATAATGGTTGCGAAAGCACCGATCTTTGGCATCAAACCTAATAACATAAGAAATCCTGCTGCAAAATAAATCGGCTTGCGTGTGCGGATACCGGACATTTGTACTAGTCCCACGTTTTGTGAGAAAGCCGTATAAGGGAAAGTATTAAAAATTCCGCCTAGAATAATCGCTAACCCTTCTGCGCGATACCCTCTTTTTAAATCTTGCTCTTCAATTTTTTGTTTAGTCACATCACCCAATGCGAAGTAGACGCCAGTTGATTCAACCATACTGACAATTGAAATTAGAATCATGGTCAAAATCGAAGACCATTCGAAAACCGGCGTTCCAAAGTAGAAAGGACGTGGTATGTGGAACCATGAAGCTTCAGCAACAGGAGCCAAACTCACCATTCCCATAACTGCTGCAACGGCTGTTCCTGCAATCAAGCCAATAATAATAGCCAGTGAACGGATAAACCCTTTAGCAAACAATTGAATACATAAGATAATCGCTACAGTCAGGAAAGCTAAAAACAAAGCTTTGCCTGATCCAAAACCAGCAGCCGTTTTTGAACCGCCGCCCATTTTTTCAATTCCTACTGGGATCAATGTCAGTCCAATTACAGTGATCACTGTTCCAGTTACAACAGGAGGGAAAAAACGTTTGATCTTAGAAAACAAACCGGCAATCAATAGCATAAAAATTCCTGAAGCAATAATAGCGCCATACATGACTCCGATTCCATCAGATGAACCAATCAAAATCAAGGGCGACACAGCTTGCATGGCACAGCCCAATACAACAGGCAGTCCAATACCAAAATAACGGTTAACAAATAGTTGCAGTAATGTAGCTACTCCGCACATAAATATATCAATGGATACCAGATAAGTCATTTGTTCTGAGTTGAAGCCGATTGCTCCCCCGATCAATAAGGGAACTAACACCGCGCCGGCATACATGGCTAATACGTGCTGCAATCCTAAAGCTGCTGCTTTTCCATTTGTTAACATCTTAGTTATTCCCCTTTTCTTCAACGAATTTAACGATTCCATCTTCAAAAGCGCGAATACGTGCTAAAGAATAAATGTCAAAACCTTGTTCTTCCAATTCTTGTCGGCCTCTTTGAAAAGATTTCTCAATCACGATTCCGATGCCTGAAATGGTTGCACTCGCTTGTTGGCAGATATCAATCAGCCCTTTAGCAGCTTGTCCGTTAGCTAAAAAGTCATCGATTAAAAGGACGGTATCTGTTTCATCCAAATAGTTTTTAGAAATGGAGATAGTATTTGTTGTGTTTTTCGTATAAGAATGCACAGTGGAAGAATATAAATGATCAGTCAAAGTTAAACTTTTATGTTTACGGGCAAAAACAACTGGCACACCTAATGCTAATCCGGCAAAAACTGCAGGAGCAATTCCTGATGTTTCAACGGTTAGAATTTTGGTAATTCCTTTATCAGCGAAATAAGCGGCAAATTCATTTCCCATTGCTTCCATTAAAACAGGGTCTATTTGATGGTTCAAAAAGTTGTCTACTTTTAAAACATCTGCTCCTAGGACAACGCCGTCTTTCAAAATACGTTCTTCTAATAATTTCATTTCATCCAACCTTTCTTTTTTTAACAACTATAAAAATCCCAACATGAAAAGTAAAAGAAAAAGCCTCTTTTTCTCTGCTTAAAGGTTCTTAAGCAAAGAAAAAAAGGCCACTGAATCTGATTGGATTCAACTTGTTTTATTTTCTTTACTTATAGTCCAGTATTTACGGTACTGGGTAGAGACTTGCCATCCATATTTTGGCATTATATAAGTTAATGTACGTTGAATATACGCTTTTTAGTTCTTAACGTCAATAGTTTTCTTTATTTCTCATCTAATTATTACTGATTATGAACTTTAAGTCGAAATAAAATCGCAATGTTCGCTTTTAACAAAAAACTTGACGAGTAATGAAGTTTCCATCACTCATCAAGTTCAATTGGTTATACAAGAATTCCCTCTTCTGCTTCTTCAACTCGATCTACAAATAGATTCACCAGTCTCGAGCCTTCAATTGCATTTGCCGTAAATACATAGTCCGCATAGTGAACAACAGCTTGTTCTTCTGCGTTTGGGATGCTGCCATATTGCATAATAAAAAATCCAGCAATAGAGTCTACATCGTTTGATTCTATTTTTGTTTTAAAGAATTCATTGAACTTAGATAAGGGTGTAGAACCATCAACTAAATACCGTACTTCAGAGAGCTGTTCGATCATTTTATACGTTTCATCGTATTCGTCATCAATATCTCCAACGATTTCTTCTAATAAATCTTCAAGGGTAGCTACTCCAACCACTCCTCCGTATTCATCATTTAAAATCGCCATCTGGTTACGTGTGCGTTTTAATTCATAAAGTAAATCATCCATAAAAATGGTTTCCGGCACATATAAAGGCGGATTCAAGACGTCTTTGATGTCAATATCATCCAGACTTGTCGTTCTAGAAGCTTTCAACAAATTTTTTACATGGACTATCCCGATAATATTATCCTTGTCCCCTACATAAACAGGTACACGAGAATAAGTACAGTCCAACAATAAAGGAATGTTCTCTTCAGTCCCATCTTCATAATCAATCATGTAGGTATCAGTCCGGGGCACCATGATTTCTCTGGCCATCTTTGTATCCATTGACAGGACACCTTTTAACATTGTAAATTGTTCAACATCAATAGCTCCATTTTTCTGACTGCTTTCCAGGTAGGAACGAAATTCATCACGCGTCATTTTTTCTTCTTTTTTAGAAAAATCAATTGGCGTTAGTTTCTTCAAGGTACTTGTAGAAAAAGAAAGCAATTTAACAAATGGTATAGCTAACGTTTGAACAATTCTAATCGGTCCAGCAGTAAATCGAGCCACTTCTTCGGCTTTTTGCAAAGCGATTTGCTTAGGGTACAATTCACCAAATACAAGAGTAATATAAGACAAGACAACAGTTACTATGACGATTGCCAATTGTTTGCCTCCTGGTATGCTGACCAAGAACGGTTCCAGCAATGAAGCAAAACTAGTAGCGGCTGAAGCACTTGAAATAAATCCTGCTAAGGTAATAGCTACTTGAATAGTAGCTAAAAAGTTATCTGGATTTGCCAATAAGTTTAAAACATTAACAGCCTTTTTATCTCCTGATGCTGCTTTTTCTCTTACTTTTCCTTGATTTAGAGATACAAATGCCATTTCTGCGGATGCAAAGAAAGCATTGACTCCGGTTAACACAATAATGAGTATAATCTGTCCTACCATCGACTGACTGTCGGGGTCTGAATTCATAAAGCGTGATCTCCTTCTAAATTTTACATTTTTCGATTAGGAAAAACATACCATAATTTTTAATCCATGGCAACAACTTCTTTATTTTAATAAGCTTTCCATTTGCTCCAAGACGGGCTTCAACGTAGTGACTACATCTCCGCTCGATTTCCCTTCAATCAGTGCTACCATTAAATAGCTATTATTTTCAGCATCAAAGGCTAGCAAGAATCCATTTGTTTCTGCTTCTTCATCCGCATTTTCAGCTTCTTGTGTTTCCGCGGTACCTGTTTTAGCAGCTAATTTTTGGTCAATCGAAGCTAAGCTGTGTGCTGATCCTGCTGGATTTTCTACTACTTGAATCAAATCATTTTTAATAATCGTTGCAGATTCTGCTGTGACAGGCATTTTAGGTTCTGCGACTTTTTGATCTGATGTTAATTTAGGGTAAATCAATTTTCCTTCATTTACAAAAGGTGTATACGAAACAGCTTGTTGAATAGGATTCAATAATAGCTGTCCTTGTCCGTAAGCCGTGTCGGCCAATAAGGATTCACTATCTAACTTGCCGTCATTTGAGATTTGAGCTTCATTCATCACAATGGGTAATTTTAAATCTTCGCCAAAGATAAATTTGGATAGCCCTTCTTCATATTTATTTTGACCTATTTCTAAAGCTTCTTGAGCAAAATAAATATTGTCTGAATGGACATAAGCTGATTCCAGATTTACTTCTGGAGTATCCGCTACACGTACGATAAAATGATCGCCCCAAGAACTATCTTTTTGCCATTTTAACCCACTGATTTTATGGGTCTTCTCTGGTGTCGTAACACCGGAATCCAATCCAATAGCTCCAGTGATCGTTTTAAACGTTGAGCCTGGAGCATAGCCGGCTGCGTATCGTGCTAAGAACGGACTGTTTTTGTCATCCGCATATTTTTGATATTCTTTTGAACTGATACCCGCTGTCATTAAGTTCGCATCATAGGAAGGTGTGCTGACTAAGGCCAATAAGCTGCCATCTGTAGGATCCATCAACACTGCTGAGCCTTTTTCTCCCTTCAATTGGTCATAAGCCGCTTTTTGCAGGTCCGCATTGATGGTCAACGTAATGTCTTCTCCATTTTCAACTTCTGTTTCTTGCAGCACTTTTTTCAATGTATCTGTTTCATCATTGATAACGATTCGTCCGCCTTTTTGGCCGCTCAACCGGTCATTGAATGTTGCTTCTAAGCCAGATTTCCCAATCACATCGCCTGTTTGCAGTGTTGGATTTTTTTCTATATCTTCTGCTGTTGCTTCGCCAACATATCCAATCAAGTGAGCTGCTGCTTCATTTAAGGGATAAGTCCGCATCGTTTTCTCTTGGTAAAGAACTCCGGGCACCTCTGGAGTTTCACCGTCATTCACCACTTTAAACGGTACAAAACTATCTTCCGTCACCCAGTCTGCTGCAAGTACTTTTTCTAATTGTTCAACAGACACATCGAAAGTGTCACTGATTTTTTTTAAGTTGTTTTCTTTTTCGTTTCCTTCACCTAAAGCGGCAGGATGTATTCCAGCGTCCCAGCCTTTACCTTCAGTAGCCAAAGGCGAACCATCAGCTGCTAAGATATTGCCTCTTTCACCGACTGTAGAGGTCAAACTAATTTTATCGTTTGGTTCTAAATCAGGAAAGATCAATTGTGTCGTCCAATCGATTTGATAATCGCCATCGACTTTGTTCATTGTGGTGGAATAGGATTGTTTGTCCAATTTTCCTAATGAAGTTTCCATTTCTACATCATAGGAGATAGCGTATTGTTGTTTTTCTTTAGTAGAGTCAACTTGTACATTGCTGACTTTTAACTTTCCTGCTCCTACTCCGCCATAGACGGTTTCATACCGTTTTGTCATTTTATCTTTGGTATAACCAATATCTTTTAAGGATTTTTCTGAAACGACTTTGCTCATTGCTGAATAGTCTTGTTTTTTCAAAGCCGTTATATAAGTGTCTATGGTCGTTTGAGCCGCTTTTTCATCACGTGCTGTAGACCAATAATAATAACCGACCCCTCCACCGATCACAACTAAGATGGTCAGTAACACGATAAGTACTTTACCGCCGAATGGGCTTTTTTTCTTTTGATTCCGTGAAGTAGATTTCACAAATTCTCCTCCTTAGAGTAATATCCTGAAACCAACTAAAATGAAGGTTTAGTTGCTAAGTTTTTTTCTATGCTTTTCCTAAAATTGCTGTGTGTCTATCAGGGTCACTTCGCATCCTGTTCTTCTTCGTAGGCGTCTTCTTCTTGGTGGCGGTATTTTTTCATTTTTTTACTGAATAGCTGTCCGTTGCTTGGCGGTGTATACGTAATGGCATTGGCTCCGGCTTCAATCGTTTCAATAATGCTTTCTACTGTCGGTCCGCCTGTTGCTATAATTGGCAACTCAGGATAATGTTTACGAACTTCACGGACAATATGAGCAGTATTTGCTGCTCCGCTGATATTTAAAATGTCGACGCCCGCATCTAATTTTTCTTGAATATCTGTAAATTCCGAAACAACTGTCCAAATAATGGGAACATCAACTACTTCGTTCACTTCTTTAATGGTATCCAATGGAGTCGGTGCGTTTAATACAACGCCTATACAACCATGTGCTTCTGCAAATAAGGCAATGTTAGATGAACGATGTCCATGCGTTAGACCACCACCGACTCCTGCTAAAACTGGCATACTTGCCACAGTTGTGATGCCATTGATAATAGCTGGATGAGGCGTAAAAGGATAAACAGCAATCACGGCATCTGCATCATTGTTCATGATAATGGCTATATCCGTTGTAAAAATCAAAGAACGGAACCGCTTACCATTGATTACGATTCCGCTTGCCTTCCGAATGACTTCCGGTACCGCAACATAATCTCTTCTTAAATCTGTTGTAATTTTTGGGGCTGCTTTTTTAATGTGTTCTTCCACTACTAATTCCCTCCTTAAAGCCTTTTTGTTTCTATCGTTATTTTAACGAATTATTTTCCACATAGCTAGACTTATTATTTAGCCATCTATTCCTAAATTTATGAATATAGTTGATTGGTAGTTAGAGAAAATCAGCATGATTTTTCAATCATACTGATTTAAATTAAATTCTTCGATTAAGCTGATCAACTTTTCGGGATAGTCAGGATCGGTAGCATAGCCGCTTGCTTCTAATGCATGAGCAGCTTCTTTGTAATCTTTTGCTGCTAAAACTGCAGCATATTGATCGGGATTCCAAGTAGTTCCCTCAACAAATAATTTGGCATGATCATCCATCGATTCTTGCCAACTGGTGTATTTTCTAAAAGGGGCTTCAACCTCAATCCATTGTCCATCTACAAACTCTTTTGTATTCATGACAACTGTTTGCTCTGGGTCGCTGCCTTTGATACCAAAAAAATTATTGTTTTTAAGGGAGAGTTCGCTTCTGCCCCAATCTGATTCTAAAATAGCTTGAGCTATGCTGACGCTTGGTAAAATTGCGTATTTTTCTTCTAAGATCTGGGCATAGTCTGCTGTTCGTTCGATAAACTCTTGTTTGTTGCTAGTTTCATCTGAAAAAGGCTCGGTTATAGTAGGAGCGATGGTTGAAGTTAACAAAACCAATGCACCAAAAAAAATAAACACAATTAAAAATATACTGAACAACACATAGCTAGGCGATAGTCGAAAAAACTTTCGTGAAGCTTTTTGATACTTTTTCTTTGGCTTATATTTTTTGGGAGTCTTTTTTTGAGACAATTCACTCCTCCTTTCTATAGTTGCTTAGCCATTATTTTCCTGCTTCTGTTAACAAATCAATGTATTCTTCAAGCGAAAGGTCATATTTCTCGATGTATTTTGCATTTTCAACTCCGACATAACGGAAATGCCATGATTCATACTCTATACCGGTTTCTTTTTCTTTTCCTTGCGGATAGCGCAAAATAAATCCATAATCAGTCATGTGGTCAACCAGCCAATGTTGCGAGTCTTGCGTATCGTATTCTGGAATCAATCCTTTACCAGTATCTAACCATTCATCATCTACGATATCAACTGCAAGTCCTGTATGGTGTTCGCTGCCACCAGGAAGAGCAATGTAATCTTCTGTTTTTTTCTTTGCTTCTTCTTCTGAATAATCTTGGTCAATGTAACGTTGAATACTGCTGTCATAATTTGTTTGTTGTAAGTCCACTGAACGATAACTAGAAGCCAATACAATATTAAAGCCGGCTTTTGATGCTGCCTCCAGCCAGTGATCATAGTCTTCTTTCATCCGTTCATCGATCATATAACCGCTTGGCAAGGTTGTTAACGGTATCTCTAAATCTGGGTCAATCGGTTTTTCATTATTTACCAAGAGTAAATTCCAATCAGCTGTAGACACATCAGGCAGTTCATCTAGCATAGCCTGGTGTTCTTGTTCTTTTTTCAACTGTTGTTCTTCTGCGGGAGTCAAGCTCTTCTCAGAAGATGCAGCTGAAGTAGCCGTCTCTGTCTTTGTAATTTTTTGAGTCATATCTGATACAGTATTTTCTACTGCACTACATCCGCTTAAGAGTCCAATCGACACAAAAAGTACTGCAAATTTCTTGTACATATTTTAAAGCCCCATTCTATTCAAGTTTACCAAAAATCATTTTTAGACCAGAAATAAAAAATGAACTACTGCATTTGCTTTACCAACCATTTTAAGTTTGGCAGAAAATACCCATCCTCTGTTTACGTTTCTTTATTTCTTGGCAAATTCACCATTGATGCATTTTCCTCCAACTCGCTTTCTCTCACTGATGCTGCTCATAAACACAATGATTTCATTCAAAAGCGTGTCCTTTTTGTTTCATCTTCTATAATAACATTAATCGCTAAAATCGTCATAAAAAAGTTGCGCTAATGGAGAGAAAATACAAAAAAACTGCACGGAGGAATTCCGAATACAGTTTTTTTCTTCCATATAAGACTCGTTTAGATAGGGTAATGTTCTTCCACATTTTCTTTGAACCATTCAAGAAGGTCTTGTTTTTCTGTTTCAATTTGCTGCTGAATCACACCCGGCAATCGCAGCTCAATTCGATCTTTATAACTCCAAAAATCGTAGTTCATTTCAATTCTCAATACTGTCCCATTTAATTTACGGTGTTGTTCATCTGACTCTTCTTCATTTTCTGTTTGGAACTCTAGTTCAGCGTTGCCGCTATTGACCCATTTTTTAGCCACATGAAATTTAATAGCTGCGTATTCTCCAATGGGTTTGGCTTCTACTTCTGGGAAAAAAGTAGCATTTCGAATAACTTTTTGGACAAGCATCCATTCATAATCAGTAAATAAATTAATGATTGCCTGCATATTATTCGGTCTTAAATTGAGTTCGCCATTTTTCCAACGGTCCCAGTTTTGCGGAGTGATATCTAATTGGGTTGAATAAAAGGCTTTTTCACTCATATATTTTTCTTTGATCGTGTGTAAAACAATCTGAATAAGTGCTTCTTGCATAATACAGTCCCCTTTCTTTCTAGCTGGATAAATTACTTTATAAGTGCTAATTCCATTTTACACTTAAAGCTAAAAAAACTAAAGTGTAAGAATAAATCACGTTGTTGGCGAGCCCATGGAGCTCTAAGGCTGTAAATGTGGTTAAAATAAAAATCGCCAATAAGAAAGACTGCTGTATCAGCATTTTCTTATTGGCGATTTATCATTTTTGGTATTTTGCGACTAATTAAAAAAATAAGAGAAAAAGTGCCTCAAACTACTGAAACAGTAGTAAAATATGGTTATCAGACTCATATAAGGAGGTCACTTTTCCCATGAATAGAATAACACAATTATCATTATTTGAAAACCATGAATTAGGCGATTTAGAAAAGTTGAATGATCTATTAACTGCATTACCGGATGAAAACCTGTTAACTGCATTAGAAGAAGAACGTGGAAAGGGCAGAAATGATTATCCAGTTCATACCATGTGGCGTGCTTTCGTAGCTAGTTTTGTCTTTCAACATCGCTCTGTCGCTTCTTTGATTCGAGAGTTGAAGCGGAATAGCCAACTCAGAGAACTATGCGGCTTTCAACCTCATTTTTCGCGCTCACAAAAAGGAAGGTATAGGGTTCAACTAGCTCCCACAGAAGCTGCTTTTTCTCGATTTTTAAAAAAGTTACTGCTCCATCAACACCTATTAGATGAGATGTTTACTGAATTGGTCACTACTTTATATGAAACACTGGATGGATTTGGGCAAACGTTAGCTTTAGATGGAAAAATCATCCCTTCTTATGCTACAAAACCAAATAAAAAAGTAGAACATGATGGCAGAAGAGATACTGAAGCAGATTTCACACTAAAACAATATACCACTACGACAGCCAATGGCGAGAAGATAACAAAGAAGAAAACATGGTTTGGTTATCGACTTCATTTAATCGTTGATGCAAATTATGAATTGCCTGTAGCCTACGAAGTGACTAAAGCATCTGAAGGCGAACCGACGGTCGCAAAAAGACTGATCAAACATTTTTCTACCTCACAAGCAAAACAGTGTGACTATCTTCTAGCTGACAGAGGATATGATGGAGCTCCATTATTAAGTCTCATTGAATCTAAAGAAATAATTCCCATTATTGATATTAAAAACCAGTGGGATAAAGATACGCTAACCAAACAATATCGAGATTCAGATTTGATTTATACGTATAATGGAGCCGTTTCCTATGTCGATGGAAAAGGAAATGAGATAAAGCTAGCGTATAAGGGATATGATAAGAAAACAGATTCTTTACGTTATGGATTTAAACCTCAATATCAGGATAACCGGCTTTTCAGAATAAAACGTGAAGAAGACAGACGTATATTTAACAAAGTCGCTAGGGATAGTTTTAAGTTCAAACGAATCTACAAAAAGCGAACCTCTATTGAGCGAGTAAATGGACGAATCGATCGAGATTACCTATTTGAGAATCATACGATACGAGGAAAAAAGAAACTGAATCTTTTTGTGACAATGACTTTTCTCATTATGTTAGCCTTTGCGAAAGATAAGATCAGTAAAAACCATCTAGCTCATCTAACTGCTTGGGTAGCTTAATTTTTTAAAAAATTAGAAGGGATAGTTTATTTGGCGTGCGCAAAAATAAAAGCGGAGTTAAAAAACAGACGCTTTTTTTACACAAACCATGGAATGAACTGACTACTTTTCGCTATTTTACAAATAATGAAGCCTACGGCTTATTTCTATGCTAGTTATTTTCACAAAAAATGGTACAACGTAATTTATTCTGTAAGGCTTTCCATTGCTTTCATTTCATTGCGTTGTTACAATAGAAAGGAAAAATATTTATAGTATTTGCATCGGTACATTGAGGAGGAAAATAAATGAAAGAATTAAATTGGGGTATTTTAGGATTAGGCTCAATTGCTTCAAGTTTTGCTGCTACTTTTGCAGCTGAAGACGCAAAAATTTATGCTGCTGGATCCAGAACGATTGAAAAAGCTAGTGAATTTGCTGAAAAACACGGTATTGAAAAAGCTTATGGCAGTTACGATGAGTTGCTGTCAGATCCAAATGTCGATGTTGTTTACATTGCAACACCGCACAGCCACCATGCTGATCTAATTTTAAAAAGCTTAAAAAACGGAAAGCACGTCCTTTGTGAAAAAGCGATGGTAATGAATAACCAACAATTAGAAGCTGCGATGAAAGTAGCAAAAGAAAAAGAATTGGTGTTGGCAGAAGCTATGACTATTTACCACATGCCGCTTTACCAAGAACTTAAAAAGGTTATGGCCGACGGTTCTTTAGGTAAGTTGAAAATGATCCAAGTTTCATTTGGCAGTTTGAAAGAAACTGATCCGACTAATCGTTTCTTTAATAAAGAGATCGCTGGCGGTGCATTGTTAGATATTGGAACTTATGCACTTTCATTTGCCCGCTTTTTTTTATCAAGCCAACCGAATGAAATTTTGACTACGATGAATTTTTATGAAACAGGTGTTGATGAGCAAGCAGGTGTGTTATTAAAAAACGCTGATGATGAAATAGCTACTGTTTCTTTCACTTTCCGAGCTAAAATGCCAAAACAAGGAATCGTAGCGTTTGAAAATGGTTATTTGACTGTAACAGACTTTCCAAGAGCCGATGAAGCTACATTGACTCATTCTGATGGGACAGTTGATAGGATTCAAGCCGGTGATACTCTACAAGCAATGAATTATGAAATTGCTCATGTAAATGAAATGATTCGTTCAAAAGAAGACCATAGTTCCCTTGATTTGACTTATGATGTGACTGAAATAATGGATACCTTAAGAGAAAAATGGGGTTTACATTTCGATTTTGAATAAAACTGCTCTGACTTTCAGAGAACACATCTCTTTTGGAACAAACTCATCTCTTTTTAGGACTCGTTTACCCAAAAATAAACGAGCTGGAACAAAAATCATCAATAAATGAAAAAACGTAGAAAGTACCAAAAGTTATTTTGGCAGCTTTCTACGTTTTTCTTTTCTTATTTCTTTAAAACAGCGACAACTTCGATTTCGCAGAGTGCTTTTAACGGCAACTCTTGTACTGCAAAACAAGTACGTGCTGGTTTATGCCCGTTAAATTGCTCCTCGTACACTTCGTTAAATCCTTGAAAGTTTTCCATTGTGGACAAATAACAAGTTGTTTTAACCACCTGTTCCAAAGAAGAACCCGCTTCTTCTAATACTGCTGATAGGTTTTTGATAGCTTGTTCCGTTTGTTCCTTAATCGTATCAGCTACTAGTTTTCCAGATAGAGGATCTACCCCAAGTTGTCCAGCGGGATAAACAAATTCTCCAACTTTAATGCCTTGCGCATATGGTCCGATTGGTTTTGGTGCATGTTCAGTATAAATGGTTTCTAACATTCCTATTCCCCCTATAACGATTTTTGTATTTTATTATTAAACTACTTTTTCAGTTTTTTGACCTTGTTGATAAAAAAGATCCATGTCTTCTTTAGGAACCATACTTCCGCCAGTTGCCCAAGCAATATGAGTGGCTTGGTCCATTTTGTCAGCCAAGTGATGGTCTTGAAGGTACTTCTTCCCTGCAGCAGATTGAAAAAGACGGACAGAACCAGGTACACCTGCTAATGCTGCCGGCTCTAAATAGATTTCTTCTTGATCGATCAAAGTACTTAGTAGTTCATAGGTTTGATGATCGTCTATTGTATAGGAGCCGCTAAAGAAATCTTCTAATACTTTAGCTACAAAGCCTGAAGTACGCGGTACCGCTAACCCATCTGCCACTGTTAACCCATCTAAACCAAAGTCTTTGACCGTCACGCCATCGTACTCGCCTGTCAACAGACCGACCAGCATAGAAGGAACATGCGTTGGTTCTGCAAAGAAGCAATGAACATTGTCGCCATAAATTTGCTTTAAGCCAAATGTGATCCCGCCTGGCGAACCACCGATGCCACATGGTAAATAAACAAATAAAGGATGGTCTGCATCCACTAAGATATTTTTTTCTTTTAATTGACCTTTTAAGCGATTAGCAGCTACTGTATAACCTAGAAAAAGATCTTCAGAATGCTCATCATCCACAAAATAACTCATTGGATCTAAGTCAGATTCTTGGCGGCCTTTAGTGACAGCTTTTGTAAAATCAGAGGCATGCTCAATCACAACAACTCCTTGGCTGCGCAAATAATCCTTTTTCCATTGTTTGGCTTCTACGGACATATGAACAATGACTTCAAAACCAAGCTTTGCACCTACGACACCTACACTAATCCCCAAATTACCGGTTGTACCTACTGTAATTTTATAATTAGAAAAGAACGCTCGGAACTTTTCACTTGCAAATACAGCATAGTTTTCTTCAATAGATGTAAGAAGCCCATGTTCTAAAGCTAAGTCTTCCGCATGTTTTAGTACTTCATAAATAGCGCCTCGAGCTTTGATCGTTCCGGCTATCGGCAATAAATCATCGCGTTTTAACCATAGATTTCCTTTTATCGTTTCATGGTATGTTTCTTCAAGGTATGTTTTCATATTGGAAATTTCAGTAATCGGCGATTCGATTATCCCATTAGTTGGGCGTGTTTCTGGAAATTCAACTGCTAAGTATGCTGCAAAACGGGCTAAACGCGCCTCTGCTTCATCTACATCTTTTTTTGAAAACATCGCTTTTTCCGAAGCTGTTTGAAAATTTTCTTTATTCGGATTGATCCAAAAAACTTCTTTTGTTGCTTGAATGTCTTTTAATAAAGGCACTTGTTCTTGCCAATCAGCAATCGTTTTGCCCCTTACTATGTTCCTACTCATCATTAAATCTCCTTTTCTAATTTAAAACTAAGCATAAAATCAGCTGTCTCTTTGTTTGAAAGGAAAAGCCCAACTAGCTTGCCTTATCTCTACCGTGCTTTTTACTGCTTTGAAAGTACTTAACGACGAGAATATAGCCTGCCCCTACAGTTTACTATGGAAAGGCAAGTTTATCAAAACTTAATTCCATATTCGTAAAGGTTAGTTCATAACGGCACTAGTTTTTGTTAAATAAGCTGTATTTATGAAAAAAAAGCAAGAAAATTTGAAATTGATTATCCGCTTCAAATTTTCTTGCACGTTTTCTAAGCTATTACTTTATTTTTTACTTAATTAAATAGGCCTACAATGGCTTCCCAGATTTGACGGAAGAAATCTCCGACTTTGTCTAGTACACCGCTGTCTTTTGCTTGTTGAAGTGCGTCACCAAATTTTGATTGGACAGTATCTGATAACTGTTTCAGCTGTTCTTTCACTTCTGCTGAGTCAATCGCACTAGTTTGTTGGTATTTTTCAAATAAAGCCATTAATTGATCAATTTGGTCTTGTGTGACCACATTTTCTAATTGGTTGTTCTTTAATGCATCGTTGATGATTTGTTCAATATCTTCTTTCGTTGCCAGTTTGCCTTGTTGTTCTTTTAAATCTGCCAAAGCTTGTTTGATTTCAATGATCGCTTGATCGAATTTGGCAGAATCAAAATCAGACTTTTCAGCATTTTCTTGTGCAATATCATTAGTTGTTTCCAGTTCTTTTTGAGCAATTTCCATTCGATCTTGATCCAAGTCTTCACCGTTAACATCAAAAGCTTTGTAAATACCGGTTAAGGCACTTTCTCCTGTTACTTTACTGACACTGGCAACCATTATTTTTGCGTCATTTACTCCAGCCGTAATAGCTGCATTCGCATACTGATCTTGCGTAATTTGTGTAATGTTCTCAGGAGTCTCAATCGTAACCTCTACCCCTTTGCCGGAACCTTCTTTTTGCACCAGAACCGATGAAATCATATTTGCGGTATTTCCTGAACCTTCTTTTAAGTAATTCACCAAATCAGAGCCAGTCACAGCAACACTCGCAACATTTTCAGGCTCCTCAATACCTAATAATTTTTCGGTTTCTTTGATTTGGCTGTCGGATAGTCCGCCACCATATACAAATGTTGGTTTACCCCATTTTTCATCAATCACCGTTGTATCGATTCCGTCTGATGCAGCAAAAGCAACAGCAGGAATCATACTGATTGAAGCTCCAATAAAACTAGCTGCAGCAATGGTCGTGATGCCTATTTTTTTTAGTTTATTCATTTTTTTGCTAACCCCCATTTTCTTCTGATGTTTTCACTTTTCATTTTACACTAATTCATTTCCCTTTGTCTCCTACTTAAGCCTGATTATGATTTCTTTAAGAAAACAAGAAAAGCGGGACAAGTCCGCCATGACTCGAAAGAAATTTAGGAAAGTATCACTGTGAGCAAAGCTCAAGTGTACCATGTCTCTAAGCCATTAAAATGGCAAGAGCCATGGCAAATGAGCATCATAGAGCGCAATTGCTAGGAGACTTCCAGCTTTAGCTGGTTACGTCGACTAGTATAAAGCTCGCGTAGCGAGACTTTAGGCCCTTTATTTATCTAATTTCCGAGAGGCAGACTTGTCCCGCTAGACATTGAATGCAGAAAAAATTATTATACACTACTCAGCAAAAAAAGAATGGGCGCAATGTCCCATTCTAGTTGTTTTTAGGTTCTTTAGAGATTGCTGAACTGATTGTATACCCTTCTGTGGTTAAAATTTCTTTGATTTCTTCTAATTGAAGACTATCCATTTGAATAACGACTTGAGTGACTTCTTTTTGTCGGTAAACAGCGATTTGATTGATACTGATATTATCTGCTGCCAAAATATTGGTAATGTCTTCTAATATTCCCGAATGATCCTCTGGAATGTCGATAACGATCCGACTGCCTTTGTTGTTGTACCCCATAACGTCAATAAAAGCTCTAAAAAGGTCTTTATCTGTGATGATTCCAATTACTTTATCTTCATCTTCTACAACTGGCAAAGCACCGACCTCGTCTTCCAGCATTCTAACTGCTGCTTCTTCGAGCAAATCCGTTGCACTGATCGTTACCACTGTTTTATGCATGATATCGCCGACAGTCGTTTTAGTTAACAAATAATTCAATTCATGAATACTTAGACTTGTCGCAGTTGAGGGTGAGTTTTCCTGAATGATCTCTTCCGTTATCAACCCTACCATCCGTCCATTTCTAACGACTGGCAACCGATGAAAATTGCGTTCTTTCATAATGTCGAGTGCTTCAAGAACTTTCGTATCTTCAGGAACTGTTACGACTTCTGCAGTCATATAATTTTGTACATTCATCCTTTTTACCCTCCTAAGTAAGCTTTTTGAACTTCATCACTGGCTAACAATTCTTGTCCTGTACCCGATTGGACCATTTTTCCGGTTTCTAAAACATAGCCACGATCTGCTATTTCCAAGGCTACTTTAGCATTTTGTTCAATCAGTAAAATGGTAGTGCCTTGCTCATTGATCATTTTAATGATATTAAAAATTTCTTTGATAAAAATCGGCGCCAATCCCATTGAAGGCTCATCCAGCAGCAGCAACTTCGGCCGTGACATTAAAGCCCGCCCCATCGCTACCATCTGTTGTTCGCCGCCGGATAAAGTAGCCGTATCCTGCTTTTTGCGTTCTCCTAAAACGGGGAAACGATCAAAAACCATTGCCAAATCCTTTTGGATCTCGCTTTTGTCTTTGCGCAGATACGCTCCCATCTCCAAATTTTCTAAAACACTCATTCCGCCGAAAACATGTCGACCTTCTGGAACTTGTGAGATACCCAATTCAACGATTTTTTTAGTGGTTTCTTTTTGGATCGGTTGGCCTTTATACAGAATTTCTCCTGAGGTTGGGCGATGCAATCCGGAAATCGCTTTAAGAATCGTTGATTTACCCGCTCCATTGGCTCCGATCAATGAAACAATCTCTCCTTCATTGACTTCAAAACTCACTTCTTTAGTAGCTTGAATAACGCCATAATGAATCGTCAGTTGGTTTACGTGTAACATACCTAATCACCACCTAAATAAGCTTTGATAACTGCTTTATTGTTTTTGATTTCATTGGGTGTTCCATGTGCGATCATCCGCCCATACTCTAAAACATAAATACGTTCGCATACGTTCATCACTAAAGACATATCGTGTTCAATCAACAAAATAGTGATGTTGAAATCTTTTTGAATTTGACGAATCAAAGCTGTTAAGTCGGCTGTTTCTTGTGGGTTCATGCCCGCAGCCGGTTCATCTAAAAATAAAATCTTTGGTTTCGTGGCCAATGCCCGAACAATCTCCAGACGTCTTTGCTCCCCGTAAGGCAAATTTTTGGCGAGCTCCGATACTTTTGTATCCATATTGAAAATCTGCAACAGTTTAACAGCTTCTGCTTTCAGGGTTTCTTCCGATGCATAAAAAGCAGGCGTGCGAAATAGAGCAGCGATTGTGCCAACTTTGTTTTTAGCGTGCATCGCAATCAAGACATTATCTAATACGGTCAAATCTTTAAACAACCGAATATTTTGAAACGTTCTCCCTAAGCCCATATCGGTAATCGTATACGTTTTTTTACCCACTAAAGATTCTGTTTTGCTATTAGCTGTTAACTCAATGCTGCCTTCAGTCGGCTCGTAAACACCGGTCAATAAATTAAACAAAGTCGTTTTGCCTGCTCCGTTAGGTCCAATCAATCCGACTAGCTCATTATCGCCCAGTTCCATGGATACCATTGAAACAGCTGCTAATCCGCCAAAGTTTTTAGTTAATTTTTTTACTTCCAATAAACTCATTTCACTTCCTCCTTTTGCTTAGGAGTTTTAGACGTTGCTTTCTTTTTGCGGTTCAATAAGTCTGAAATGGTAAATTCTTTGGAACCAAATAAACCAGACGGCTTAAAAATCATAATGGCAATTAAAGCGACCGAGTAAAGAATCATGCGCAACTGTCCAAAAGGCTGTAAAAAGACATTGATGATGCCTAGAACGATTGCAGCCACGACACTCCCTGTCACACTGCCCAATCCGCCGAATACCACAATAATCAAGATATCGATGGATTTCATAAAGGTAAAATCAGCGGGACGGATGACACTAAAATAAGAAGCATGAAGTCCTCCGGCGACTGCTGCTGTAGCTGCACCAATCACAAAAGCAATGGTTTTGAATTTAGTTGTGTTGATCCCCATCGATTCAGCTGCGATCTCGTCTTCACGAATCGCAACGGTTGCACGACCTGCGCTGCTTTTAATGTAATTTACAATAACGATTAAAGACACAACTACAAAAATAAACGCCAATTGCCATGTGGTTAAATAAGGAATCCCGCTTAAACCAGCAGCGCCATTTGTCAAACTGCCCATATTTAGAATCGCGATTCGAATGATTTCCGCCACTCCCAAAGTAGCTATAGCTAAATAATCGCCTTTTAAACGTAAGGTTGGTATCCCAACAATTAGAGCCACTACACTCGCCACGATGATGCCCAATAAAAGACCAGCAAGCAAACCGACAATGGTCGGCAGTTTGATTGTCATGATCCCGGTACAATAAGCACCAATCGCCATAAAGCCGGCATGCCCTAAAGAAAATTGCCCTGAAAATCCGATGATTAAATTTAACCCGGTTGCCAAAATAATATTGATTAAAATCGTCATTAACGTGATTTCGTAAAAAGCATCAATTAAACCAGACGAAACACCGAATTGGATTAAGAGGAAGGCGACCGCAATAAAAATGAGCCAGCCAAGATTTGTCTTATTAAATTGCTTCATTTCTATCACCTACACTTTCTCTTTCGTATTTTTACCTAATAGTCCAGTTGGTTTCACGATCAAAATCACAATCAAAATCAAATACACAATCGCATCTTTAACTAGCGAACTGCCATATCCGCTGATCAAGGTTTCAACAATTCCAATCGTAAATCCGCCAAATAATGCGCCTGGGATAATCCCAATCCCACCTAAAACGGCTGCAATAAATGCTTTTAGACCAGGTGCCACTCCCATCATTGGATCAATCGAGTTGTAATACATTCCGACTAGTACACCAGCAGCCCCGGCTAATGCGGATCCAAGAATAAAGGTAAAGGAAATAACATTATCAACGTTGATTCCCATTAAACGTGCAGCATCGGCATCTGTACTGACTGCCCGCATAGCTTTTCCCATCTTTGTTTTTTTAACAATAAATTGAAGTGCCAGCATGAGAATAACCGTGGTCGCGAAAATAGTGATTTGTGTTTGATTAACTTGAATCGAGCCCAAACTGTATACCTTTTTTGTAATGACTTGCGGGAAAGCTCTGACTTGAGGCCCCACTAGGTAAATCATGCCATTCTGCAATAAAAAGGAAACGCCGATCGCTGTGATCAAAGCTGCGACTCGTGTTGCATTCCGTAAGGGTTTATAAGCAATTCGTTCAATAAGGGCTCCTAATGCTGCACAAAGCAACATAGAAATAATCAATGAAGGAATCAATCCTAAATGAAAAACATTAATTGTTGTGTAGCCAATGAAAGCACCCACCATATAGATTTCTCCATGGGCAAAGTTGATTAATTTAATAATGCCGTAAACCATTGTATACCCTAGAGCAATTAGTGCATAAATGCTTCCTAATGAAAGCCCATTAATGAGTTGTTGAATAAAGTTCTCCATAAGGCTCCTCTTTTCTGATAAATGTTAAGAGGCACAAAGCTACGATCAGCTCCGCACCTCTTTTTTTGATCTTGTATTATTTTGGCGCTACTTCTGTTCCACCAGCTTCTTCTCCTTTTTGCAATTCAATAACAAAGACGGATTTAACTGGATTGTGATTTTCATCAATTGAGAAATTACCGGTAACTCCTTGGAAATCAGTGATTTTTTCGAGTGCTTTAGCCACTTCTTCAGGGTCGCTGCTGTCTGCTTCTACGATTCCTTGTTTTGCCAAGTAAACAGAATCATACGCTAATGCTGAAAATGCATCCGGCTCTGTTTTGTATTCTTCTTTATAAGCTTTAATAAAGTCTTGAATATTTTTTTCTTCATTGTTCAAAGAGAAATGAGCAGAATAATAAACATTTGAAACATTCTCTTCACCGGCTAAATCAAGCAAGGCCTGGTTACTAAATCCGTCTGCTCCTAAGATTGGCTGTTCAATTCCCATTTCGCGCGCTTGTTTAATAATCAAACCAGCTTGTTCATAGTAAGCAGGCATATAGATGACATCAAAATCTTTGCCTTTGATTCGAGTTAAAATAGCATTAAAATCTGTATCATCCGCTGTAAAGTTTTCATCAGCCACAATTTCACCTTCATAAGAGTCCTTGAAAGCTTTAGTTAATCCAATTGCATAGTCGCTGGAGCTGTCTCCGATAATCACAGCTTTCTTAGAGTCTAAGTGATCCGTAGCAAAGTCTGCCAATGCCACTCCTTGGAAAGAGTCTTGGAAACCTGTTCGGAAAACGTAAGGCTGAACTTTTCCTTGGTCATCTAACGTTAAACTATCATCTGTCCCAGAAGGTGTGATCATAGCAACTTTAGCTCTCGTTACTGATGGAGTAGCTGATTTTGTTGTACCGCTGGTAGCTGGTCCAACGATGACCGAAACTTTTTCTTGTGTAGCCAGTTTCGTTGCGATACTAGCTGATTCAGTTGTATCAGATTTATTGTCTAATTCGACATACTTTAATTGTTTCTCCAAAACTCCGCCAGCTTCATTGATTTCTTTGATTGCCAGCTTTGCTCCATTCGATTCTGCTGTCCCATAAGCTGATACTGGACCAGTCAGTTCAAAGTTCCCACCAATTTTAATGGTGTCTGCATCATCCGCATTTCCTTTAGCTCCGCACGCCGTAGCGAATACTGCTAGAGCTGCTAACCCGACAACTAATTTTTTCATTTGTTTTCCTCCTCATTTGCTGCTTTCTTTATTTTTAACCTTAGAAACGGATGATATATTTATTAAAATAAGATAAGATTTAACTAGATGTTTAATAGTATAGAATATTCTGACAATTTAAGCAATAGCAAATTTATTTTTTTCTGAGGAAAAAATGTAGCGTTACCTTTCTTATAAAAATACTCAAAATGTTCTTAACTACCCTATCGTTAGAGAGTTGCCCTTTTTACGGTACGCAAAAGAGATTTGCCTGCCTTGTCCTTGTATTTTTTTGAGTCATACGTTACGTATAACGTGTTTGCCTAACATATCCTATATTTTTCCTGCCTGATATAGGAGGCAAAATGTTTTTTCCTCCTATACGGTTGCCATCTTCCCCTTCATATATTCTTTAACAGCTTTTATCCGCTTAAGACGGGCCTTTTCGGACACAGCCGAAAAGGACAACTTCAATCACTGTTCTCATGTATTTCTTGAATAGAAATCTAAGTACTTTGCCGTGCTCAAAAAAGGTTAAAAGAACAATTGAAACAAAGCAAAAAAAGAGTAGGCAGCTCTACTCTGAAAGTGTCTAACTATTGCGGTCACTGCCTCAAGTATATTCCAGAAAGAAATACAGCAAGAAAATGAGGATTTCGCCTCAACCTCCTGCTGTATTTTTTCTGCTCTTTACTGTACTTCGCTGCTATTTTCGGTATCTACTGTAAACGATTCGCCTTTTTCTTTTTGGATATGTCCTGTGCTGTAAGGCTGTCCATCAACAGTGAGATAGACTTCATTCATATAGTAGTATCCGCCTATTGTATTGACAATGCTTTGTAAAATTAACGTTTCATAGGCAGAACCCGCGTTCATTTCAGAAATCAATTCTTTAGAAAAGTCGACATATACCCTTCCATCCGTATTCAAATACAAACTCAAAATGGTCGTGTTGTCTGATAAGACGGATCCAACAGCGTCATTAGGTAATTCTTTATAAGCTGTTTCTATTTTCTTTTTCGTCACATCATTGGTTTTAAAAGCTAGTTCTTTGTCCACATAAGACAACGTCTCTCCGTCAGCATTAGGATAATAAAAACGAACGGTTTGAACCAGCGGTACATCTGTTTCAATTTTGCTTAAAGTGGAGGTCACGTTATAATCGTCTGATGTAAAGACGGTTTTTACTAACCCAATGTCTGGCGCATAATAATCAACTACTTTGTCTTCGCTTCCTTCAGTAGTCACCTCCACGGTCTCATACGTTCCCATTGGTGTATCGATAGAAACATTGATACCGGTGATTGTCCGTGTCCGTTCGCCCATCACTGGCCAAGTCGTCCCTTCTTTTAAAGGTGCTTTGAGTAAGATTTCCGTTCCTTCCTCTTCTCCTGGTTCTTGGTCTAGCCAATTTTCTCGTGGATAAGCTTCACCGCGTGATAGACGCGTCTTGATTTGGTCTTTTTCTAACTCAATGACCTTTACCTCTTCTGTTCCGCCATTGTTTTTTCTAATTTGTTTTCGATTGTCTTTAGCATAGTCAGTGTATTCATCATAACTAGCGTATTCATTTCCTTCCCCTGCATAAATGTAATGCTGGTTGTTTGTATCTGGAAAATAAGCAGCTAAATCTATGCTGTCTGGTTCTTCAGCTGTTGAACTAGAACTGGACGCAGCTTCTTGGCTTGAACTCGTTGCTGAATTTTCTTCAGAACTGGAACTTATCTTGCTTTCTTCAGACATCGAGGAGCTGTTTGAAGAATCAGTATTAGGTTCTTCCCGATTAAAGAAACGGCAAGAGGATAGAATAAGGGCTAAAAAGAATAAACTAAAAAGAAAACCTATTTTTTTCATCATGTATCCCTCTCTTTCTTCTTTATATAGTGTATTATACCATTTACAGAAAACGTTTTCCATTTCCCTGAAATGTGTCCTTAAAATAACTTCTTATGCTATTCTTGTTACTGCCTATTCCTTTCTTAGTAAAAAAACCAACTTAATGCTTCAATCACAAAAAATCCTGTGAAAAGGCTCATTAAGAAAAGAATACTCGCCACCGTTATTTTTTTCATCTTCTCCCTCATATTCTGTGTGCTCCTTTTAAGTTTGGTTCATCATTCGATTCGGTCCGCTGTTCTAAGCAGAATATATCCTAAAGCTAACAAGCCGTAGCCGATTCCAATCTTTTGATTAAACAGTCCAAGAATTGCTAAACTAAAAACAATTATTGATAAAACATGAAAAACTAAATACCCTTTATTCTTTTTCATCTATTTCCCTCCACAAAATGAACGCCTTTATTTTTACTGGTGCTTCCAACCAACGATAAAAAATAGACGCTTGTTTCTGACTTTGTCTCTGTTGTTTTCTTCATTGCTCACCTTGATTATCCGGTACTTTATTTAAAATAGTAAGAACGCAATGGTTTACATCCTAGCAACCAATGGTTTACATCGCGGGTTTAAAGCCATTCTCAGGAACAAAATAATAAAGAGGTAAAATAATGTTATTAGCGGATAGTAAAAAGGATCAGCTTTCGGTATGATAGAAAAAGATAAGATACAAGGGAGGAAATCAGATGGCATTAGCAGAACGATTAAAGGAAAGTAGAATCAATAAAGGGTTTACGCAAGGAGATGTTGCGGATTATTTGCAAATTTCTCGTCAGTCTATTTCTAAGTGGGAAAATGGAAACAGTTACCCTGATTTAGATAATTTAGTAAAATTAAGCAATTATTATGAAATATCGATCGATGAATTATTAAAAGAAAACCAAGATCTAAAAAACAGAATTGAAGAGAATGAACTTAAAATTGAAGATTCTTATCGCAAACTGGATTTTATACGAGGAACCTCAGAAAAAGATGAAGGTCTTATATTGCTGATCCTTTCTTTTATTAGTTTTTTGATTGCTCCTTTTGGACTGATCGTGGCGCCCTTTATTATAAAAAGGAACAAAAAAACAAACACACTGTATAAATTGCTTTATCTCTCGTGTGCTTGCTGTATTCTTTTTAATCTTTTTATTGGATACGGTATACTAAGCGATATTTTTGGATGGGGGACGACAACTGTCGAGTACCTTGGTTAATTTTAGTAACTAATCGAAATACTATTTGTTAGCAATTTTGCGCGTAAGTTTATGGATGTTGTGATCAACGAGACTTTTCTTTTCAAATAATAAGTCGCTTGTTTCGTATTGTCTACAGTTAATTTAGCGCTTGTAAAACTTCCTGTATAAGCCACAATAGAGGGAGAATAAGCTTTCGTGATTTTATTTCCGCTGATTGAGATCTGATATTCGGCTTTCCATTGACCCAGCGTAGCAGCGGAAATTTTATAATTTCCGTTTTTCACGGCTCTTAACATTGATGGAATTTCTTCCACTTCGATCACGATTTCTTCTCCTGCAGATGTGACAACAGTAAACGACTGTGTGCCTCCTTGTTCTAAATCATAGATGATCTTTTCCTGGTTTCCCGTTGGTTGTGCTGCTTCCGCTTGTACTTCTTGAGCCCCAAAAGAAATGAATGCAATTAGCCCTAAAATCAAAAGAATTTTTTTCATTCTCTATTCCTCCAAATTAAATTTTTAAACTCTGTCTTGCTTAAAAGTGGAATTATGTTCGTCTTTTTAGGTGCGGTAAAAAGTGTAACCCTCTATCTGAATGGCCTCGATGTATAAACCTATTTTGCGTGACTTAAAGCTTTAATTTTTTTGACTTAGGGCACGCAAACTCTTTTTTCGTGCCTTAAAGCTTTAAATTTCTTGACTTAGGGCACGCAAATCCCTTTCCTTTAAGCACCGAAGCACCGAAAAAAATATTCCCTCATGTATGGTTTCAGCGTTTTATTCTTAAGCCATCCTTTTGCGTTTTATTGACTATCAGGGGTTGTTCCCCTAGTTTCTGGAACATATTTTTCATAAAATTTTTGCTTCACATCAATAAAGCGCGTGAAATCATTTAACAATTGAAATAAGACTGCTCGATTTTCAAATTCTTCTCGGGTTTGCGGCAATGGACTGTTTCGAAAATCATTTAACAGTTCTTGTATATTTTGCATTAAAGCAGTCCCTGAGTTGCTTTCATGTAATTGCTCAGCGGTTAAATAGAATAAGCCAGCCAATATTTTATTTTGCTTAGTCGGCAAATGGCAAAACCGTAAATTAGTCGCCATTTGTTTTAGAATCGATGCCTGTACTTTTCGCATTTCAAAATAATGAATCTCATAGAACCTGGGATTTACTAATTGATTATCTAATTCTGTATAAGCAACTTGGATAGCTTCATCTAATGTCTCTTCTAATTCTTGGATCAACTGAAAATCTTCCGTTCCTGAAAAACCTTCTTTTAACGTTTGATCAAAATAAAGCAGTATTTTTTTGATTTTCTCATCCACTGCCTCACGCATTGCTTGAATTTGCGTTTCTTTTGAAGGCATATAGAGGTTGAACAAAATAGCTAAACTTGCTCCGATCATCATCAAGAGAAATTCGTTCCAGAGCCAATGAACAGATGTACTTTGTTCTAATAAAAGATGGCTCACCAAAACTGAGCAAGGAGCAATTCCCGCCTGTACATTTAATTTGTATGCAATCGGTACATAGACCAAGAGATACAATCCAAAAATCAACGTTGTAAAACCAAAAAGCTGAAATAATACAGCAGCAATTGCTAAAGCCACAACAGTGGAAACGATTCTTTGACCAGCTGTCTTTAAAGAAGACAACTTTGTATCTGAAATACTTAGAATCGCTATGATTCCTGCAGCTACTGTATAGTCTAAATGCAACATCTTTGCAAAAAATATGGCAATTGTTGTTGCGAACACAATTTTAATCGTTCTTAAACTAAGCGTCATAATGTGATCCTCACCTTCTGTCAATTCAAGAATAGCTTATTTTCCAAAAAAATTCTATGAAAAGACAGGTGTTTTTGGGTTCCTAGTTTTGTTTAAGCCGTTTTTGTATTATTATGGATACACTACCTATTCGAAACAACTTATTGACTTAGAGAGAAAGTGATGAAACTTATGTCTATTTTTGAAAATTATCGTCTGGGTATGCGGACGATTAAAACAGCCATCGCTGTTGCCATTTGTGTTCTGTTGTTTCATTTTACTGAGCGCGGAACTCCGATGATTGCTAGCTTATCAGCCATTTATGCCTTAAGAGAAAACTGGAAATCTAGTTTTACATTCGGCAAAACGAGAATTTTGGGAAATACGATTGGAGCTTTGACAGCTACCTTATTAGTCCTTATACAAAAGTATATGGGAGAATCATTTTTACTTGAACTGATTGGCGTTCCTATCGCCGTTATTTTGATCATTATTTTGTGTGATCGCGTCCAGAATAATTCCGGCATTATAGGGGCTACGGCTGCTTTTTTGATTATCTATTACACCATCCCTGTAGATAATGCGGTACAATACGCTATACAACGAGTCTTTGATATCTTTATTGGAACTTTTATTGCAGTTAGTGTCAATCTTCTTATTCCAGTTTTTCCTAAAAAATCCGCTAAATAACCTATTCCTGCCCATGTGACACTTTTTTCATGTATGATAGAAGTATCAGAGTTGATCCTAAACGATGAACGAATCAACTCAATGGAAGAAAGAGTGAAGAAAGTGTTTAAAAATTATAAAATTGGTATGCGCACAATCAAAACTGGCATTGCCGTAGCTCTTTGTATGCTGCTTTTTCATTATACGAATCGTGGAACACCTGCTTTAGCAGCTTTAGCAGCTGTTTTTTCTTTAAGAGAAAATTGGAGAACCAGTTTTTATTTTGGGAAAACACGAATTTTTGGAAATGCTGTTGGTGCATTGATTGCGACTCTTCTCGTTTTGATTCAGCAATTTACGGGCTACTCTTTTGTCATTGAACTATTCGGAGTAGCCATTGGTCAAATGCTCGTCATCATTATTTGTGACCGCTTGAACTATCATGAAGGCATTATCGGCGGAACAGCGACTTATATGATCACTTATTTTACGATACCTGCTGGGGCAACGCATCTTTATGCGCTTAATCGCGTGCTCGATACTGTCATTGGCAGTATGATCGCTATTTTAGTCAACATTGTTTTTTCATCTTATTTTATTCACCGTTTTTTTAAAGAACGTTCATAAGAAACAGCCATAGAGCTAAAGAGTCTATCAATTAAAAAAATACCGGTGGTTTATCAGTTCAGCTGATAATTCACCGGTATTTTGATTTAGGAACATCATTTATCCTGCTCCATGGATATTTCAGTATATCTTAAAAAGCTTTTACTTGAATCTGGTTGTACAATTTCTGGAAATTATCTCTATTAATATGACCTGTAACAGACTCTAATGCATTTAACATGCCTGTTGTCATTCCAGTTTTTATAGTATTTTCATCCGTTTCAAAATGGCTGACAGCGTATGCTAAACCCGCAATAGTAGCATCTCCTGATCCAACTGGATTAACTACATCGATTTTAGGCAAGGTGGCATGGTAAAACAATTCATTGTGTTTCACAACTGCTCCTTCTTCTCCTAATGTCACTACAATCCATTCTACTCCTTGAAATAGCGGATGGGTTAAGGCTTGTTTCAACTTTTCGGGCTGTTCAGAGTCCAAATCCGTCTTTAGTAAATCATTGATTTCGGTTAAATTCGGTTTTATTAATTTGGGCTTTTGTTCACCTCTCAAAGCTTCTTTTAGTGCTTTTCCAGAAGTATCCAGCAATGTATCAACGCCTTTTTCTTTGGCCGATAGAATAAGTTGGGCATAGAAATCATCTGGCAAACCTTTCGCTAGGCTGCCAGAAATAGTTATCAGTTCGGCATGTTCTAATAAGCATTGAAAGGTTGCAATAAAGCCCTCCATCTCTGATCTTGTAACGTTTGGGCCAGACTCTAGAATTTCTGTTTGCTTTCCATTATCATGCAACAAAGCAATAGAGTTTCTGGTTTCTTGTGAAATAGAGTAAAAATCATGAGTTATGCCAGCTGAGTCCAGCTGCTCCTTAATTTGGTTACCGAGGTGTCCTCCAACTACTCCAGTAGCATTAACAGAACCACCAAGTTCATGGATGACACGCGTAACATTGAGGCCTTTGCCTCCTGCTGTTTTCGAAACTTCAGAAACCCGGTTGATGTCGTCTAGCTTCAAACATTCAATGGGATAGGAAATATCTATAGAAGGGTTCATCGTAACCGTTAGTATCAAATTAGTCTCTCCTTTATTCAACAACTTCCACTTTATCGTGCCATGAAGATGCTGTCCGTTCGACTACTTCATTCAAACTTTCGATATTCTCTTTGCCTTCTGTTTGAAGCCATTTGTTTGCTGCGTCTTCTCCATCTGCTATAAAATAATGGACACCATTTTTCCAAGTTGCTCTCCCGCAAAGCACTCCATTAAAGGTAGAACCAGATTCATTTGCAAAAACAAGTGTCTCTTGGAACAATTTGGCTGAAACTCCTGCACTAAGAAAAATAAATGGCAGATGAGTCGCATCGCTTTGTTCTTTAAAGTAAGCAGCCGCTTCCGCTTTTGTATAGACTGTTTCTTGTCCAAAATCTTCAACGAAATTCATATTTACAGGTACTTCAACTTTTAATACATCTACTTTATACTGTGGTTTAGAAAATTCTTTCATCATCTCAATGACTTTATGCGGTTTCACTTTAGCAAATTCGCTTGAAGCATTGTCTTGAATGGCAGCATCATAAGACAGTAGTTCCAAATAGAAAGGAATATCTTCTCCCATGCATTCGCTTCCCAGGCGTTCTACAAAAACATGTTTTTGATGGTTGATTTCCGGATTATCATCAACATCGTAATAAAGCAAGAATTTGATGGCATCGGCTCCTTGATCTTTTAACTGCTTTACAGACCACTTTTCTAACAAATCAGGTAGGCGTCCGGGAACAGCAGCATCATAACCTGTTTTTTCATAAGCCAGTAACAAGCCAGCTTCAGCATGGCGAGCAGCAGCAGCGGCCAAACCATACTCAGGATCTAATAAGATAGAAGATGCATACGGTGTTAGTCCTTCTGACACTATTTTTTTAAATTCAATGATGCGTTCATCTCTCGGTTCTTGGTTTTCAGCTTGAATCATTTTTTTCAAAGCACCACGCTGATCAATCGCTAAAGCTTCGATATAACCTTCTTTTGTAGATAAACGGTCCATTGCTTCTTTTTTTGCTTTTGATAGTTTCAACATTTTTTTCATCCTTTAATTTTCGTTTTTGAATACAGATACTCCATTTAAATAGGTTTCAAGTAAATTCAACTGTGAGTCAATGACTAGAAAATCAGCATCGTGTCCAGCTTGCAAGCTACCACAACGGTCATCGATATGACAGCTTTTCGCTGGAACAATAGAAGCCATTCGAATAGCGTCGTCAACTGTCGCAATATCCCAATCGCAGACATTTTTAACGGCATCAAATAGTTCTAAAATACTTCCTGCTAAACTGCCACTTTCTTTCAAACGAGCAGCCCCATCTTTTACTTCAACCGGGAATTCACCCAATGTATAATTTCCATCTGGCATACCGCCGGCTCTCATACAATCTGTGATTAATGCGATGTGATCTGGCTTTTTACTGTTTATTAATATTTCTGCAGCAGCTGGATGGACATGGTGCCCATCACAAATCAGTTCAGCTATTGTTTCTTTTGTTGCCATAGCTGCACCAACCATTCCAGGTTCTCGGTGATTCAATCCGCTCATTCCATTGTAGGTATGAACAAAAATAGAAGCACCTGAAGAAACCACGTTTTTAGCTTGTGCATAAGTAGCCGAACTATGCCCAAGAGCCACAGCCACACCATCTTTAGAAAGTTGCTCAGTAAAATAAGCTGCGCCGTCTCTTTCAGGAGCAATTGCTATTTTTTTGATCAATCCACCTGAAAGTTCTTGCCAGTGGTAAAAAGTATCAAGGTTAGGATCACTAAAATATTTAGGATTTTGCGCGCCTTTGTGTTCTTCAGTAAAGAAAGGACCTTCAAAGAAAATACCTTGAATTTTAGCGCCGTTTACTTCTTGGTAATGTTCGCCGATCATTTGGCTGACTTGATTAAGTGTCTCAACATCTGAAGATAATGTGGTCGGAAGAAAAGAAGTTACACCACAACTCAATAAGCCTTCAGACATAGTATTGAGTCCCTCAAAGTCATTGTCCATTACATCGTGTCCCTTGAATCCATGAACATGAGTGTCCACTAGACCAGGAGCAATCCATTTTCCAGCATAATCAAGTATTTTGGCAGTTTTGTTAGGTATGGTTTTAAAATAAGCACCGAACTTTCCATCAACTACAGATAGGTAACCTTCTCGCTCCATTCCTCCTGGCAGGAAAAAACGACTTGCATGAATATAATAATTTTCCAATTCTCTCATCCCTTTTCTTTTTTACCCTGCGTTATTCGTATGGATGAATCGTTACTCCTTTTACAACACGGTTTACCGTCCCAGAGGCAGAAGGCGTATCTGGAGTATTTCCAACTTTAATAGAAGACAATAACGATACTGTCTGTGCTGCCATAATAAACGGTAACGCAAGATAACCTTCGGGCAATAAAGCGTGGTTCTGGTCAAAGCTGAACACTTCACCCTCAAAGCCTTCTTCTATTGATTGAGTAATCGCAACGGTTTGGCTTGCTATTTGATCGTGGTGTATTTCTTTTAAAATATCTAAATCGTATTGACGAGTATAAGCATCATTGTTTACAAAGACAAAAACTACTGTCTTTTCATCAACAAACGACTTAGGTCCATGTCTAAAGCCCATTGAAGAATCAAACATGGTCGAGACTTTTCCGGCAGTTAGTTCCAACACTTTCAATTGTGCTTCGCGTGTTAAACCTGCTAAACTGCCTGATCCTAAATAAACGATTCGGTTAAAATCAGCTGCCAAAACAGCTGAAAGCTTTTCTTCTTGTTCAACAACTTCTTTTCCCATTTTTATCGCCGTTGCTACAAATTGTTCTTTTTCTGCTGTAGCCGTTTGGTCAAAAACCAATAAAGAAGTCAATGTCATAGAAGTAAAACTGCCGGTCATAGCGAACCCTTGATCATTTGAACGATCTGGCATCAATAACAAAAGATTTTCTTCATCTTGAGCAGCAGCTTTGGCTAAAGAACCTTCTGCAGCACACGTAATAGTGATATGACGGATGTTTTTAACGACTGTATTCGCAACATCAACGGTTGCAATACTTTCTGGACTGTTTCCACTTCGTGCGAATGACACTAGGATCGTCCAATCGTCCTCATGCAAGTAGTCTCTCGGAGAAGAAACAATGTCTGTCGTTGCGATACTTTCAAATAAGAAAGAGCTTGAATCGCCCACTTGGTTTAAATAAGGCACGATTGTATCGCCTACATAAGCTGATGTTCCTGCTCCGGTAAACACGACACGAATTTTCCCTGTTGCTTCTTCTTTTATCTTCTCTAGAAAGGTTTGGATTTTTTCTTCCTGCTTTTGATAACTTTCCCAAGCTTCAGACCAAAGTTCAGGTTGTTGCTCAATTTCTTTTGTTGTGATAGACGCTCCCATATTTTTCAGTTCATTTTTCGTTTTCGTAAATAATTGCATGTAAATTCGACTCCATTTCCATTCTATTCGTCTTCTTCATCAAAATTATCAACGGTTAATAGATCATTCACTTTCACAATACTCTCTCGTGACTCGGTCACAAGAGTTTGGGTATTTCCGACCAATGATGCATTAACAAAACTAATAATCATGGGCATATTCATTCCCGCATATAGATCGAAGTTAGATCCATTCATGATTTTTTTAGCAGCAATATTGCAAGGCGTTCCACCCATTAAATCGGCGAATACTGTGTAGTCGCCATCTAAAGATTGAGTAACGGCTTCAAATTTTTCGGAAAATTCTTTTTCACCTTCATTTGGCAATAAAGAGACCGTGTAAATATTTTCTTGTGGTCCTAAAATCATTTCTGCGCTATTTTTTAATTCTTTACAGAAGTCTCCGTGACTTACCAGTACCAAATTGTTCATTCTCTTCATTCCTTTACTTGTTTCTTATTTTGCAATTACACCTAATGCTGACAAAGCAACAGATACAACTAATACGATAAAGATTGCTTTAGTAGAAGTAATGTTCTTTTTACCCAGCAACCAATAAACAGCTCCAACAATTGCTGCTGGTAAGAGACGAGGCATAATCATATCTACGTTATTTTGGACATCGATCACTAAGTCGCCAATGGCAGGTGTCCAAGATAAATGGACGTTGATCATGGTTGCTACCAGTGCACCAACCATGAATACTCCTAATAGGGTAGCTGCGTCTGTGATAGCAGTTAGTCGGCTTTGCATCGTTGTGACCAGAGAAACTCCTTCTTTATGTGCAATTTCAAGTTGTTTCCACCGGAAAAACATCACACCGAAGTTGACCAGCATCCAAAGCAAAGCTCCAATCGGGTTCCCGCTTACGGCCATGTTGGCAGCTAATGCACCAAAAATCGTCGGCAATAAAGCGCCGAAAATCGAGTCTCCAATTGCAGCAAAAGGACCCATTAAACCAACTTTGATCCCAGCTACTGTTTCTCGTGCATCCACACCTTCTTCTTCTTCAATCGCCATATCGATCCCTGTAATGATCGTGTTTAAAAAGTTACTCGTATTAAAAAATTGTGAATGTGTTTTCATCATTGCTTTTAGTTCTGGTGTGCCATCACCGTAAATTTTTCTTAGCTGAGGCAAAATAGTATATAAATAGCCAGACCCTTGCATCCGTTCATAGTTCCAACCTAGTTGAAAACCAAACAAGCTTCTTCTGTTAATTTGGTTAAAGTCTTTTTTGGTTAATTTATAATTAGATTTCGTCATCGTCTATTTCTCCTTCCTCTGATGTTGAGCCATTAAATTGTTGAACTTTTGGTGCTTCTGAAGTGCGTTTATATTCTCTAAAGGCAAGAGCAAACCCTATTAAAGCAATAGCCAACATCGGCATACCTGTAAAGTTATTCGCAAAATCATCTACTACACCAGCTACAGATCCGCCAAGTAGTTGGATATTTCCAAATACTGTTGTAAACAATGCAGTAATAACAAAACCTAAAATCAAGTAAGGCATGTGTTTTTTCACCGGCAAATATCTTAGTAAAATCGCAAACCCAACAGCAGGCAGAACAGCTCCGGCTACTGATAATCCATCCCCTAGCCATTGCAATTGGTTATTCAACACGTCAACGATAGAATTGACAAAACTTCCGCCAAAACTTAAAGCTAATAATACCGGGATAGCTCTAGATAATGACCAAGAAAGAGCACCCATCAAATAATTCCGTTCGATCCCTTTGTAGTCCATTTCCTCAATTTTTGCATCAATACGATGTGCAAAAAATGTATTGGCAAACCGACCTAAAATATCCATTTGAATCATTAAACCAGCCACTGGAACAGCAATCGCTGCTATTGCTTGTTCAGGATTCATACCGATTCCTACTGAAAAAGCTGTAGCTAATACAGTACCAGAGTTGGCATCGATTCTTGAAGAACCGCCGAACGTTCCAACACCTAAAATAGTTAATTGCATACTTCCACCAATAATAAGACCAGTTGTAACATCTCCCATGATCAATCCTGCTATTAAACCAGCAAATACTGGTTGAGCAAGACCTGTGTAAACCTGTAGTTCATCTAAAATTTGATACCCTGCGTAAAGCGTTAACAATAAAATTTGCCACCATGCAACTGCCATTATTTTTTCCTCCTCTATTTTTTAAATATGTTCTTTTAATAAAGACATAAAGTTTTCTGCACGATCACTTGGTACCATTTGCGATACCAATTTCACGCCTTTTTCATCTAGTTTCTTGAAGGTTTCAATGTCTTCGCCGATAACATTGATAGATCTTGTAATAGACTTTGATTCATCCGTTTGCGACATATTTCCAACATTGATTTCTTTAATTGGTACGCCTAGTTCAACCAATTTCAATAAGCGATCTGGTTTTTTCGCAATGATCAACAGCCGTTGTGAGTCATATTTTCCAGCTAGAATATTAGCAGCTGCTTTTTCTATTGGTAAAATACTTAGTTTCACTCCCGCTGGTGTTGCTAACTTCAATCCACTCTTTTCAATTGCATTATTGGCAACACTATCGTCTACAACCATGATGCGGCTGATATCTAACTTTGTAGTCCATAAATTTGCTACTTGTCCATGTATTAATCTTCCATCTATTCTTACAGCAGTGATACTCATCTTAATCTTCCTCCTAATTTTTAAAGTTTTTTAAATTTGGGTTCTTTTTCTAAGCTTATTGTTTCAGACCAAATACCTTCTGTCTCAAAAACAACGATTTCATTTTCTCCTTTTTGCAAAAGAGATTTTGGAATATATAATGACAATGTCGGCCCTACATTCCAATAGCGTCCAATATTAAATCCATTAATCAGAACGATTCCTTTTCCAAACGACTCCATATTCACAAATGTATCTTCTGGTTCATCAATAGTAGCAATGTATTTATAAAATGAAGGAGTGTTTTCTTTCCAATTTTTGCTGTAATCTATTGCTAAAGGTTTAGAGAATTCCAAACAATACTGTTCCCAATTCAAAATAAAGTGTAAATCAGACATAATTCCTGTTCTAATCCCTTTTTGTTGCGTATTCGCTAAAAGTTTATGACCATAATTTACTCGACCCATATTTTCTACTAAAACGTCCAACTGATTGAGATTTTTGCTTGTTACAATATTAATTTTTTCTCCAATTTCTTCTTGGTATTGAGTAGCTTGTTTTTCTTCATTAAAAAAGAATTGAATGCGGTCACTGCCGTCTATTACACGGTAAAACTCTTCATAGCTGTCTCTTTTTACACGGCTTCTATAAAGTGTGTAACCGTATTGTTGGCCTAATTCTTCCATTGTTTTAGGGTACTTAGATTGCTGTTTTTCAGTAATTTCATCAATAACAGAGAATAAGCTGACCTTTTCGTTCAATGGAATAGCTTTGAGTTCCATGCTGCTTTTCACTAAAGGCTCTTGCTGTTCAATACCTGGAAATAGTTCCTGCATCATTTTTTGCAAAGCATAATATTTCTTCGTTGGATTTCCTTGTTCATCTAATGGTGCATCATAATCATATGACGTTACTTGCGGAAGGTCTTTTTGTCCCCTTGCAGAACAACCATTCATCAGTCCAAAGTTGGTACCGCCATGGAACATGTATAGATTAATGCTTCCAATTTCTAATGCTTCTTTTACATCGTGAGCCAAATCTTGTTCATCTCTTTTTATAATTGGATCATTCCACCGATTAAACCAGCCATCCCAAAACTCCATACACATCAACGGCCACTTTTTCCCTTTTGACTCATGGAAATCTTTTAAATCTTTAAAATTCTCTTTTGAACGAGAACCAAAATTTCCTGTTGTTAAAATATCTGCTTCTGTCAATGTTCCTGCTTCTTGTGTAGCTCTCCAAGCCCCATCTGATGTAAATATAGGAACAGTTACTCCTAACTTAAGCATCAGGTCATGTAACAGATGCAAATACTCTTTGTCCTCACCATAAGAACCGTATTCATTTTCTACTTGCATCATAATAACAGGACCGCCATGATCCAGTTGCAGTGGAGTAATTACTTCAAAAAGTTTTTCATAATAACGTGACACTTTTTCTATAAAAGCAGGATCTGATGAACGAATTCTCATATCCTTATAAGGCAGCAGCCAACCTGGCAATCCGCCAAATTCCCACTCCGCACATATATAAGGAGAAGGACGAAGAATAACTAACAAATCCAGCTCTGCTGCAGTTTCGACAAATCGTTTTATATCATAACGACTTGAAAAATCATACTCGCCTTCTTTGGGTTCATGCACATTCCATGGAATATATGTTTCTACTGTATTAAAACCAAGCGCTTTCAAATTATACAATGAATGGTACCAATCTTCCGGTAAAACTCTAAAGTAATGTATAGCTCCTGACATGATCTTAAAAGGTTTCCCGTCTAACAAAAAATCTTCTTGTACTTCAAATCTCTTCATTATTTGCACCTCTCTTAAAACGTTTACAGTTAGTATGTTAATATATTAAGTTGCGCTTGTCAAACTTTTTTTAAAAGAAAAATAAATTGGCACATTTAAACGATATCAGTTAATATATTAACAGGAGCTATTCAGAAAGGAGACCATAATGAAAATTCCAAAATACCAACAAATTAAAAATGATTTACTCAAAAAAATCGAAGTAGGCGAATTTGAACATGGCGATCGCTTTTATAGCGAAGCGGAATTAGTGAAGCTGTACAGTGTAAGTTCTATTACTGTTATCAGAGCCATACAGGAATTAGCCAACGAAGGATACTTAGTGCGGTATCAGGGAAAAGGAACGTATGTCTCTCGCTCGCGCAAAAGAACTTTAGTTGAATTCTCAGATATTGAAGTTTTTGCAGGTAAAACAGAAACTGTAGAAGTTTTAAGCATGGAAGAAGAAAATGAACCTGATATGCGGAAAGAGTTAAGATTACTAAAAAATGAGAGCTACTATAAAATCACACGTGTGCGAAAAGTAGACGAAGACCCTTTTCTAGTGCATTTTTCCTATATTCCCAGTCAATTCATTAAAAAAGACATCCCTAATTTAGCCTACTATGATTCTATTTATAACCGTTTTAAAAGTGATTTTAATATTCGGATGTATGATCAAGCCTCAAAAGAAACCAATGAAATTCTCTTTCCAACTGAAAAAGATATTGCAGATATTTTGCTAATGAAAAAAAACGAGCCTATTGTACGTCAAGACAAGAAAACTATTTTACAAGACGGAACCGTGGCTGAAGTCGTTGTCAGCTATAAAAAGTGGAATTACTATAAAATTGAATTATCCACTTTTAATGATCAACAATAGTTGAATGTTATTATTTAGGAGGGAAATTATGGTAAGAATTGCCATTGATATGGATGAAGTAATAGCAGATTTCTACTATAAAGATCTGCAGATGTACAATGATCTCTATGAATCGAATCTCCAGTTAAGTGACTTAAATGACCAATACGTTAGTGAGATTTATCCCGAAACAGATAAAATCATGAAATTTATTCGAAATACAAAAGGCTTCTTTAAAGACCTTCCTGTTATTGAGGACGCGCAAGAGGTGATAAAAGAATTAATGCTAACTCATGAAGTCTTTATCACTTCAGCAGCAATGGACTTTCCCAATAGTTTTGATGATAAATTTTATTGGCTGCAAGATAAGTTTCCTTTTATCGAAAAGAAAAACATTGTTTTTTGTGGTAATAAAAGTATTATCAAAGCTGATTATTTAATAGATGATCACATCCACCATTTTGACGGTTTTGCTGGAACGGGTTTATTGTTCACTGCACATCACAATAAACAGATTGATTTTCCTTATCGTATGAATAATTGGCAAGATGTTAGAGAATTTTTTAATCAACTGGCTGAGTAAAGAGATTCAATACAAGCATGGCTAAATAAAAATAAAATACTGGTAATTCATTATTAATCCGATGAATTACCAGTATTTATATGATAAGAAAAAGAATATATCCTTTGAAGAAAAGCTCTTCTTGTTTTACTTTTAATTTTCACGAGCTATTTCAGCAATATTTTTTTGTGCAACTTCTTCTAATGCAATCGTAAATTGTAATGAAAAATCTTCGAACTTGCAACGGTATTTGTCTAATTGATCTTGTCCACAGGAGTTGCTCCCTAACCCATTTTGACAAGTATCAATATTTAAGATCACATAATCACGTTTTTTCAAGTCAATCGTATGTTTAGCCTTTTCAAGATCAATCGCTTCATATCTGGACACGCTGTAATCAAATGTGTTCTCTGTTTTAACTAACAATGCATTAGTTTCTTTTGTTAAACCGACCCAATCGCATTCCATATGATTGCCGTTTTCTTGAGGTTTTACATAATTCACAAATAAATCGTCTACTGAACTTGAGAATACTCCTTGATAAGCTGCTTGACGAGAATCGCTGTAGTTTTCTAAAGGACCAAGTCCTCTCCAAGAAACGCTATCAAAGTCTTTAGCTATTTGAAGGGAAACCCCTAATCGAGGAAGCATTGGCGGAGCAAGCAACTTGCGGCCAGACACGATTCCATCAATAGAGAAACTGATTTGGCCAGATGAATCTACTACATACTTATAGTCAAGATCATAATACCATGCGCTGTTTGTCGTTCCGTAGTAGGCACTAACTCGCATTTCAAATGTATGTTCTTTTGTTTCACATTGAACGTCGCGAACAGATTCATGAGGCAAGTGCATAAAGTATTTATTTTTATAATCTTCTAAAAGGTACATATCGTTATCAATAGGAGCTCTCCAAAAGTTCATTTCCGGACCTTTTTCAATAACTTTTTCTTTGTTGTAGTAGGCCTCAAGCAGTTTTCCTTTAACTTTATCGAAACGGAAACTGAAATGGTCTCCTTCTACTGTCACAAAGGCTTGTTCCTCACTTACTTTCATTTCACTAGTATTTGTTTTATTTGTTTCTGCTAAGCGATTTTCTTTATGCCAAACAAACACACTTCTCGTTACTTCAAATCCCTTTTGTGCCCAAGCTGCTGTATTTTTTAATTGATAAACAAACCGAACAGTGTAGAGAGCACCTGGTTTAAAGTCAACTTCTGGATAGCGGATTCTTATAGTAGATGATTTTCTTGCTAACGTTTGAGGTATTGTTTCATCCTGTTCTTCGATCAGGCGATCATCTTCATAAAACTGACATATCAATTGGTAATCAGCTAAGGTATTAAAATCTTGTCTATTTGTAAGCAGGTAAAATCCTGATGCGCTGTCAATAACGTTCGTTTCAATCGGTTCAATTACTTTTTTGTATTCAATCAGACTAGTAGAGGGTGTCCGATCGGGCATCAACATTCCATCGATGCAGAAGTTGCCGTTATTTGGATCATCTCCAAAATCACCACCATACTGGTAATAAACTTCTCCTTCTTCAGAAACCGTTTCAATCCCATGATCGAACCATTCCCATATAAACCCTCCTTGAATATGATCGTGTTGGTAAAAAAGATCTTGGTATTCTTTTAAGTTTCCTGGACCATTCCCCATAGCATGTCCGTATTCACACAGAATATGCGGTTTTTTCGTATGTGTAATGACTTTATCCATTGTCAGTTTGTCATCTTCTCTTTCTAACCACGTATACATAGTTGAGTATACATCGCTGACCTCCACTTCGAAATCCCCTTCATAATGAACGAGTCTCGTTGGATCTGTCTTCTTAGCATATTCAGCCATTTTTCTGAAGTTGTATCCGAAAGATGATTCATTTCCAAGTGACCACATAATAATAGAAGGATGATTTTTATCTCGTTGAATCGTTCGTTTGATACGGTTGACATGGGCTTCTTCCCATTCAGGGTTATCAGAAAGCCATTTATAATCTTCTGTCAACTCGAAACCATGGCATTCTAAGTCGGTTTCATCAATAACATACATTCCGTATTCGTCACATAAATCATAAAAATAAGGAGAGTTAGGGTAATGAGCGGTCCGAATCGCATTGATGTTGTGCTGCTTCATCAAAACAATATCTTTTTCAATACTTTCTTTAGTCGTGACTCTTCCTGTTGTCGGACTATAATCATGGCGATTTACTCCCTTTAATTTAATAGCTACACCATTGACTAGGAAACAGTTTCCTTGTACTTCAATTTGTCTGAACCCGACTTTTTGATTGATGACCTCAACAACTTTCCCATCTTTTTTAACGGTCATTAACAGGCGATAAAGATAAGGAGACTCAGCAGACCATTTGTGCGGTTCTGAGATAGTTTTAACCAAGCTTTCTCTGCCACTTGTTTCTTCTTCAACTATTTTATTTCCATCTTGATCTAATAATTCATAGACAATTTGCTGATCTGTTAGTTCTGTAAAGACGGGGTTAACAATCAGCGTGGCTGAAGTAAAGGTTTTGTTCAAAAGAGTTTGAACCGTGAAATCATATACCCCTTCCTTTGGCCGAGTAAACAAATCTACATCGCGGAATATCCCGCTCAACCACCACATATCTTGATCTTCTAAATACGTTCCATCTGACCATTGAAATACTCTTACCGTTAACGTATTTATTCCAGTTGTTAATAGATCTGATAAATCAAATTCACTTTGGATTCTTGCACCTTTACTGTAACCGACAAATTGATCATTTAGATAGACCTCAAAAGCAGAATCCACTCCTTGGAAACGCAAGATATATTGTTGATCTTCTTGAATAGTATCCAAATTGAAAGTTCTTCTGTAGATTCCTGTAGGGTTTTCAGTCGGAACAAACGGTGGGATAATTGGAAAATTGTACCACAAATCAGAGTAGTGCATGTCGCCGTATCCTTGTCTTTGCCAGTTTCCCGGCACTTCGATTTTATCCCACTTATCTGTACTGCAAGATGTTTTGTAAAAGTTTTCTGGACTATATTCTGGAGCTTCTAAGAATAAAAAGTCCCATTTGCCATTTAAACTTTCAAAAAACAATGTAGTTTGTTCACTTTTTTCAGCTTCCATACGATTAGCATAACTTCTAAAGTTTGCTCTCGGATCCATTCTATTGATACTGTCTACCTTATTATTTTCCCATCTTTTTAGTTTTCTCAACCAATCCACCGCCTAATTTTTTTCGTATTTCATATAACAAATATAAGCAAATCCTACAAAAATAATGACCCCAAGTGCATTGTAAATCAATGTGAACAATGGGTTTGCTGTTCCTTCTGCTACAAATCCAGTTTTAAAGTAGGTTATCAATGCAGCTGGAGAAGGAAGAATAGATACTACAAAAGCGAACATAAAGAAGACTAACAGCATGATGCCAATTGTAATACCTGTTTTTTGGTTTCCCATTTTAAATGAACGTGGTAAGTTTTCTTTTTTTACACGCATCATAATGTACGCCCATAGTAGAAAGAGAACTGGAATCAGTGATGTAGCTGCTGTCATATTGATCAAGGTTTTAAGGAATGTATCAATCGAGCCCACGCCCAATGCTGGAATGATCATTAGGGCTGTGACAATAATAGCTTGCAGTAAAAGTGCATTTGTCGGGTTTCCTTCATTATTTGTTTTTGATACCCATTTGCCGAAAATCCCTTCTGGAATTTCAGAAAATAAAATTTTGACCGGAGCTGCTGTCCAAAGAACCAAGGAACCGACTGAACTGAGCAGCATAATTAACCCAACGACTCGAGTAACACCTGTAGTGATTCCAAAGTGAGCTCCCAAAATGGCAAAAGCATCAAATAACGCATTAGAATAATTTCCTTGCAATGTTTCGCTCGGTAATATCATCCCAACTGCTACCGCGCCTAAAGCGTAAATCACTCCGATGGATAGTGCTGCTACAACAATGGTCTTCATAAAGGATTTATTTCCGCCTTTAATATCTTTAACGTATACACCAACTGCTTCAGCACCACCGACTGCTTGCAGGATCCACGCTAAAGTTGTCAAATAATTCCAGTTCATATTCGAAGATACCGTAGCATTTGTAAAGTGTTGTGCCGGTTTCTCACCTAAGATAAATACAACTGCTAAAGCTAAAATAATAAATCCGATTCCCATAAGCAAACGAGCAACTCCAGATAAATCGGTTACTTTAGAAATCCAAGATACTCCTTTAATTGATACATAAGTGGCTAACCAAAAAAGAGCGATAGATAAAAATGAAATAATAACGGTTGCATTACTTCCGCCAAAGATGTTGTACCCTAAGAAAGTATAAGAGGCATAAATCAGAGTTTGCGGTAATAGTGAAGTAAAGAAAAATAAATTAACAAAGAAATAGGACCACGAACCTAAGAATGCCCATTTTTCTCCCAGGGATGTACGGATCCAACTGTACACTCCAGATTCTGAGTCTGTATTCGCTGAAGCAAATTCGCCAATCATTAGAGTAAAAGGGAAAAAGTAGAAAATTGTTGCAAATAGAAATGTTGGAACTGCCGCTAGTCCAATACTAGCACTTGCATTAATAATGGTTCCAAAAGAAAATACTGCTGTGAATGTCATAAGCAGAAAAGAAATAGGTTTCATTTTTCCACGTGTTTCTGGCATGAAAAGGCCTCCTTATAAGTGTTGCCGATTTTTTGGTAATCGTACTTCTTTTTTTACATCAGCGCTGATGTTTGATTACGCTTTCATATTAACGGTTTTTTTGTTATTATGGAATTAATGAATGTTGCTTATGTTTGACATTATGTTGTTTTTAGGAGGATTGATGTGTTCAACTCTGTAGGAACGTTTTTAACAGATAAAAAATTAAATGAAGAATTTTATATTTATGAATGCGGGTATGAGGATGTGAGGCCTAGAGAGCCTTATCAATATGAACCGATTGATTATTATTTGATCCACTTTATTTTAAAAGGTGAAGGTCAAGTGTTTATCAATGATAAACACTTTACTTTAAAAGAAAATCAAGGATTTATCATACCGCCGAATACCAAAAACAATTATTACCCTATACCGGATAATCCTTGGAGTTATCGCTGGATTGGATTTAAAGGTTCAGCTTGTCAACAGATATTCCAAGAGTGCGGTTTGCTTCATTCTACACTTGAAGGAAGTGAAATAAATTACACATACGAGTTCATTGATTCCTATCAACTGAATCAGTACTTTAAAAATGTTTTTGAATTTTCAGAACAAAATAAACCTTATTCAGCTTTAGGCGAAGCTTACCATATCGTTAATTTGCTATCTTCTCAGTATCACGAGGAACTAGTCCATAATTTAAGCGAAGCTGAAAAGTATGTCAAAGAAGCCATTAATTTGATTCATCAGCGGTATCTTGAACCAGATTTTAATGTTGAACAGTTAGCAGAAGTTGTTCAAATTGAACGGACTTATTTATTTCGATTGTTTAAAAAATATCAGCAAATCAGTCCAAAAACTTATTTGATTGAATACCGCTTAAATAAGTCGGCTGAATTACTTAGAAAAACCAGTCATTCAATCGAAGACATCGCTTATTTGGTCGGCTTTAATCATTCTTCTCATTTCTCAAGGCAATTTGCTCATTACAGAGGAATGTCCCCTTCTGCCTATCGAGCTCAATTCTATTCCAAATAAGAGTGGGGGAACAGACTACTAGTCGGTTAAACCTATTTGCTTTTTTTATATGTAATAATCCTGTCCTGAGAAATGTTTTTTACGCTTTACAGAAAATAACTATCATAAAAAAAGAGTGTTGAGATAAAAATAATCTCAACACTTTTTTTTCGATTTCACAACCTAGGACGTTGGTAAGTCATAAAACGGAGTTTCTTTTAATTCAAACTAATTTAGAAACACATCTCAGAAATTTTTTGGGGAATAGGGAGTTGCTTGTAGCCATGAAAAGGATACGGAAAAAAGATGAAATATCCTCGAGGTTTTTTGGCCTCTTGTGGTATTTCCCAGAAGGTCACTACATTTCTCTCTCTTAAATCTCTGTACGAATGATACATTCAACAGAGACTAAGTAATTTTCTGTCATGCCTGTTCAGCGTTCTCCGCATCCTTGTTAGTTGAGCTGCGTGACCCAGGCACTTGGCAATTTAGATGATTTTCAGCAATGCGCAGGATGCTCTTGCTTTGAAAATCCCTAAAATTGCTGTGTGCCTATCAGGGTCACTCCGCATCCTGTTAGTTGAGCTGCGTGCCGCAGTTTCTCGTCAAAATAGATAATCTTTCTGGAAATGAAACATTTCCGTCAAGATTCCTAATTTTGAATCGCAACTCCCTTGCGGCACTTCGCATCCTTGTTTAGTTGAGCTGCGTGCCGCAGTTTCTCGTCAAAATAGATAATCTTTCTGGAAATGAAACATTTCCGTCAAGATTCCTAATTTTGAATCGAAACTCCCTTGCGGCACTTCGCATCCTTGTTTAATCTACTGATTTTAGGGCTTCGATCATGTCGACATTTTTTAGTTTGATGTGCATCGCGATCATGACGATCCCAGAAAACAGCAAGGTTAGAAGTCCTGAATAAAGGAAACTTAATGGACGGATATTCGGACTGAACATCAGTATATCCATTTCAGCTGTATTCAAAACAAAACCGTGCAGTACTGTTCCTAATAACGAACCGACTACGATTCCCATTAAAGTTAAAATGATGTTTTCTCGATAAATGTATAACGTCACTTCTTTATCAAAAAAGCCTAAGACTTTAATGGTAGACAGTTCTCTGATCCGTTCTGATACATTGATGTTGGTCAAGTTGTACAGTACGACAAAAGCCAGCAACCCTGCTGAAACGATCAGCACCAACGTTACAATGCCTAAACTACCCATTGTATCGTTGATTGTTCCACTTACGTCTCGTACAAAGCTGATTGCTGCGACACTCGGCATAGCTGTCAACTCTCTGCCGATTTTGTCTTCCCATTGTTTTCCTTCTTGGTATTTCAGCAATTGTGTATTATATACCGGTTCTTGACCAGCTGCTTTTTTATAGTAATCCTTTGTCATATAAGCATAATGGCCTGCGTAGTTTTCTGCAATGTGAGAAACTTTAACGTCGACTTCATTATTGTCATCGTCTTTCATTGACAATGTGTCTCCGACTTTCAAGTCAAACAATTTAGCTAACTTCTCGGTGATGACCGCACCATTATCCGACAATGAATAGGTTTCTCCTGAGCGCCGATCATTTAAAAATACATAATCGTCTAGCTGTTTAGTAGTTTCTGGTACAAAAACCGTTACATCTTGTTTGTTCGCACCTTTTTTAGAAGCGGTATACGGTTCTTGCAGCACGTTTAAATGACTTTGTATTTCAGGTTGTAATTGAATAAAGTCTTGATAGTCTTTCTTTTCTTCTTTCGTTGCATCAGTGTTATAAGCAACTAGTCCATCATACTTCATCACTTTCCCATACTGCAGACTTGGAATATCTGCAATTGAATCGGATACGCCATAACCTGTTAAAATTAAAGCAGTACAACCCGCTATTCCTAGAACGGTCATCAACATCCGTTGTTTATAGCGGAATAAATTTCGAGCCGTTACTTTTTGAATGAATCCCATACGATTCCAAACAAACGGCAGACGTTCTAGTAAAATCCGTTGGCCGATTTTTGGTGCTTTTGGCCGCATCAGTGTTGCCGCATTGCTCTTCAACGCCACTCTTACAGCTGCATAAGCCGAAGCGACTGTACAAAGAATCGATATCGCAAATGAAATCAACCCATAGCTGATATAGTAGGTGATACGAATACTTGGCAGATTATACAATGACCCATAGGCGTTGAAAATCACGCTTGGGAACACTTGATAACCAATCAATAATCCAACGATCGTACCGATCACACTAGCTAATGAAGCATACAGCATAAACTTGATGGAGATGTCTCCATTCGTGTAACCTAGTGCTTTTAATGTTCCTATTTGCAACCGCTGTTCATCAACCATTCGAGTCATGGTCGTCAAACAAACCAACGCAGCGATGAGGAAGAAAAATACTGGGAAGACTTGTGCAATCGCCGATATACGATCCGCATTATCGCTATATTCTGCATAGCCGGGATTGACACTGCGGTCAAAAACAAAATATTCTGGTTTAGCAAGCTCGGCTAATTCCTTCTTAGCATCTGCCAAATCGGCTTCTCCGTCTGAAATTTTCTTTTCTGCATCTTTTTTCTGTGTTTCAAATTCTGCTGCAGCTTTTTCATAATCGGCTTGACCTGTTTCAAGCTTTTCTTTGGCATCGGCTAGTTCAGCTTTTCCCTTAGCCTGCTCTTGATCCAACGTAGCTTGTCCTTCAGCTAATTGAGCTTCACCCTTAGCCAATTCTGTTTCTGCTGATTGAATTGCTTGTTGCCCTTCGTTGATTTTCTGCTGGTTTGCTGCGATTTCATTTTCTCCAGCGGTCAGTTTTTCTTGAGCAGCAGCTTTTTGTGCGGCAAAAGTTTCTTTAGCCTGATTCAATTTGCTTTGAGCCGCTTCTAATTCAGCTTGTTTTTGATTCAGTTCTGGTTCGCCGGCTTGAACAGCATTCGATTGTTTATCTAACTCTGCTTGTCCTTGGTTCAAAGCGGCTTGACCGTTTTCAATTTCTTTTTCAGCAGCTGGGATAGCTTGTTGCAACTGCGCGATAGTTTGCTTTAACTCAGCTAAAGCAGCTTCATCTGTTCCCGCTTCAACTGCTTGGGCCAATTCAGCTTGTGCAGCTTGAAGCGCTGCTTTCATGTCGTTCACTTGTTGTTGGCCTGCTTTGAGTTCTTGCGTTTGTTGATCTAATTGAGCCTGTCCTTGCTGGATCGCTTGTTTGCCTTGTTCGATTTCTATTTTCGCTGCTTTAATTGCTTGGACGCCTTCGTCGATTTGCTGTTGATTGGCAGCTAGTTCATTTTCTCCAGCTGCCAAGTCGGCTTCAGCTGCAGCTTTTTGTTCGTTAAACGATTGTTTGGCTTGGTTTAATTCTGTCTGACCTGCCTCAAGTTCAGCCCGTTTTGAAGCCAGTTCTTTTTTTCCTTCAGCTAGTTTTTGGCTATTGGCATCCAGCTCAGCTTGTGCTTTGCTGATTTCGCTTTCTAGTTTTCCAAGGCCTTCTTGGTAATCTGCTCGGCCGTCATCCAGCTCTTTCTTCGCATCATCCAATTGTGATTGTCCATCGGCTAGTTTTTCTTTAGCCTCATCGATTTCTTTTTGCCCTTTGTCAATTTCTTCTTTTGCTTCTTTTTTAATGGTATCTAATCGTTCTTTCGGCAAATCTTTTGTCAGTTGTTCAATGTCCGTTTGGTGCTTATCTACTTTACCTTCATATAAGTTTGAATAAGCTTCCAGTGAAGAAGTGTCTGAAAATGTCAAATACGCTTCTGTATAATACTCCATATCAAAATCAGCTTTAGGGATAACTGCAAATCCGTCTAATGAACCTGTTCCCACCGTACTGTTTCCCCGAGCGCTATGTTCAATGTATTGCGGACTGTTTACAAAGCCGACGACTTTATACGTATCTTCAACTAAGCTGTCTTTTATCGGATCATCTGGATCGTCTGTTGTTAAAACGATTGAATCGTCTAGTTTGTATTCGGAATCATATTTTGCTGTAGCATCTAACGCTATCTCACCTGATTTTTCGGGAAGCCTGCCGGATACAACAACATATTGATTGACACTGTTTTCAGCCTTTTCTGGATAACTTAAGACTTTTGTCACTAATCCGCTATCTTTCAAAATAACATCTTTGCTGTAGGCGGCTTGAACAGAAACTCCTTCAACTGTTTTTAGTAAGTCAATATCCGATTGTTCCAGTCCATAAGTCGAGACAACTTTCAAATCCATTAAATTTGTATCTCGATAATACTGATCTGTCGTATCGATCATATCCGGTCCAGTTGCCTTGATACCGGCAAAAAAAGCGACTCCTAATGTAATAATAGCAAAGATAGAAAGAAACCGTGCTTTGGATTGCCACAGTTCTTTAACAATATCTTTCCATAAAGCTTTCTTTTTCATCTTATCTCCCCCTTACCATTCGATATCCGCTACTGATGAAGGATGAGAGTTCACAGTTGTTTTACGTACTTTTGCATTATTGATTTCAATGATTCGATCAGCCATAGGCGCAATGGCTTGGTTATGAGTGATCACGATAACGGTTGTGCCTGTATTGATGCACGTGTCTTGCAGCAGCTTCAAGATCTGCTTGCCTGTTTCGTAATCCAAAGCGCCTGTTGGTTCGTCACACAATAACAATTTAGGCTGCTTAGCTAATGCCCGAGCAATAGCTACACGCTGTTGTTCTCCACCAGACAACTGAGCTGGAAAGTTATTTAGTCGGCTGCCTAATCCCACTTCTTTCAATACTTGTTCTGCATCTAATGCATTTTTAGATATTTCTGCTGCTAATTCTACATTTTCTTTAGCGGTTAAATTGGGAACTAAGTTGTAAAACTGAAAAACAAATCCGACATCGTCACGACGGTACTTGGTCAGTTCTTTTTTATTAAATGTTGCAATGTTGATGTCGTCTACTTTTACTTGACCTTCATCGGCCGTATCCATTCCGCCCAAAATATTCAAAACAGTAGATTTTCCTGCACCACTGGGCCCAACGATTACAGCAAATTCGCCTCTTTCGATTTCAAAAGAGATTCCGTCATTGGCAGCAATGGTCGTATCTCCCATCTGATACCGTTTATACTCATCAATAATTTCTACAAAAGCCATTTCTATCCCTACATTTCTGTCTGCAATTTTAATCAATAAAAATAAGTATAACACATAAATAAGTCGTAAAAATCACCTCTGCGATTTTTACGACTTATTTAATCTTTTAGCTTTTCGCTAGCAGATTACTTTATTAGCAGTCTGTTATTTTCATCTCGTTTAAAAAGTATCCGTACTTTTTATTGCTTGTTAATCATACCCAATGAAATCACCGGTTTTAGCATCGATGTGCACATCATTGTCTGTGTCGCTGCCTTCTACATCGATTTCATAGTAGACTTTCCCGTTTTTACTATCAATTTCCCACTCTTTAGCATATCCGCTGCCGACTTCATCCAGTGCCGCTTTCATTGCTTCTTGCGGAGAAACCAATCCATTCAAGTCTAATACATCGTCGTCTTCAACATCATCTTTGTCATCTGTGTCTTTTTTAACGATTTCTCCAGTCATTGCATCTACTTTTACTTCTACTTCATTGGTATCGTTATACCCTTTGACTTCGTATACATAGCTGTTTGAGTCATTGTCGATAGCGACAGAGGTAATTTTAGCACCTGAATAAGTGTCATTAAATTTATTAACGGCTTCTTCCATACTCACGTCAAAGTTTTTATTCTCTATTCCTTTGGATGAGCTGTCGTTCATATCGCTATTGGCAGAACTAGACTCTGCTGAACTTGAACTCATTGCTGAAGAACTAGATTCCATCATACTCGAACTCTCCATTTGATCGCTCGACATCACCATTTCTGAAGAAGATTCCACTGGCGTATTGGCATCATTGTTTTGATTGTCATTGCTGCACGCCATCAATAATAAGGAAGATGCCAAAGTAACTGTTCCGATCAAGGCCTTTTTATTCATCGTTTTTCTCATTTTTATCCTTCTCCTTTTCTATCTATGATTCGTTTATTTTTTAACGACAACTGGAATGTTGAGGTATTGCTTTTTCTCTTTGCTGTACCTTAAGTATAGAGGATAACCTTCTTTAATTAAAAGTAAAAGGACTTAACTATTGGTTATCTTGTTAAAAACAAAAAAGGTTCTTGATTTTTTAGCGTTTGTAAGAAAATTTCCTCCGGACTACGGGGTTGCTTGTGAAAAGCCATGGGACCTTTTTGAGCCGAAGAACGTGTCTCAAAACTTACAAGTTCAAACTTAGCGTAGCGGCTAAAGCCTAACGCTAAGTAATTCTCCTTGTATCCTTTTCCATGGCTACAAGCAATTCCCTATTCCTCCAAAAATTTCTGAATATGCTTCTAAATCGTTTTGAATTAAATGAAACTCAGTTTCGTTACTTACAAACGTCAAAAATTGTACAACCCAAAAAAGCAGCTCAAACTTTTTTGTCTGAGCTGCTCTTTTTGGTCGTGCGTTTAGTATATTTAATTATTTAAGCGGCTGTTCTTGTACCCGTAAAAGACATAAACTAAAAGTCCGATAACCAGCCAAACAGCAAACATCAACCATACAGAAGCTGACAACTGAATCATCAAGTAAAGACAAACGATGATGGAAACGATTGGAAAAAGCGGCACCCAAGGTACTTTGAATTCACCTGGTTTCGGTTTTCCATAGTCTTTTCGCAATTGAAGGATACCGGCAGCAATAATAACAAATACCATCAGCGTAACGATATTTGTTAGCGCGGCTAGTTGATTTAACGGAATCACACCTGCCAAGACAGCAGACACGATGCCCACTACGATCGTAGCTTTATGCGGTGTTTTAGTTTTTTCATTGATTTCACTTAATGTTATCGGCAATAGTCCGTCACGACTGATGGTATACACTAATCTAGCCAAGCCGTACGTCATGGAAATCAAAACTGTCAATAACGTCAAAATCGCTCCGATTGAAATCATGCCGGCGATCATATCATGGCCAATAAAGCGCATTGCAAATGCAACGGGATCTTTTACATTCAAATGCGTATAAGGCACGAGTCCTGTCAAGACTAATGTCACGCCGATATATAAGACTGTAGCGATTCCCAATGACCCGATGATTCCTCGAGGAACGTCTTTTTGAGGGTTTTTTACTTCTTCAGCAGCCGTACTGACTGCATCAAACCCTAAAAAGGCAAAAAAGACGATTGCAGATCCTGCTGCGATTCCTTTTAGACCAAATGGAGCAAAGGGGGTCCAGTTGACTGGTTTAACATAAAACATGCCGACTAAAATAAACAATGCAATCAGACTAAACTTGACGATCACCATCACATTATTCAACCGCAGCGCTTTTTTTGCTCCTTGAACCACAATAAACGTGACAATCAATGTGATCACAATTGCGATCACATCTACATAAGTGCCATTGGCCGGGTCATAAGATGCACGCAGAGCTTGCGGGAAATGAATGCCCATTCCGTCTAAAAATCCATGGACATAACCTGACCAGCCCGATGCTACTGAAGCATTTGCCAATAAATATTCGCAAATCAACAACCAGCCGACCAGCCAACCGAAAAGTTCGCCGAAAATAGTATAGATATAGGAATATGCTCCTCCGCCTACTGGTACTCGTGAAGCAAACTCTGCATAGCACAAAGCCGATAAGGCACAAGAGAAAGCTGCAATGACAAAAGAGACGATCAGCGCTGGTCCAGCAGTTGCAGCAGCGGCGGTCCCGGTGATTACAAATATTCCGGTTCCAACAATGGCTCCCAGTCCTAATAATATCAAATCAAACGTTTTTAATTCTTTCTTTAAAGTGATCTTTTCATGTAATGCCGTATTCATCGGTTTTTTGCGAAAAAGTTCCATCAGCTAACCTACCTATCTTTTAGATCATTCGTTTTTTGATCGTGCCGTTGTATTCATTAGGCTGTTAAGCTTTTAGATATCCCAAAACAATACCGCCGACTATCACTAACAGACAGCCCCAAATCACATATTTGATTTCTCGTTTTGTTTTTGTTTCTCCTAACAACCAAATACCGCCTAGTGTTGAAATGATGATTCCCATTTGCGATAATGAAAAGCTGACAGCTAATCCTATTTTTTTCATTGCGAGAAGCATAAAGATATTTCCGATTCCCCAAATAAGTCCTGTCAAAATGTTCCGAACCGTGTATTTGCTTCGTATATTTTCTTTCCAAGAGAACAACAAAGCTCCAGCTAACATTCCAGCCGATTGCGGTAAAATCACCGCTAAAGCACTGACGCCGGATGCATTGACTGTAATCGTATAAAGAGCATAGCCTAGAGTGGATAAGGCCAAAGCTTTTGTCCATGCTTTTTTAGATGAATCCGAGCTGCTGTTTGTTTCTTTCGTGTCGCTGATCGTGGTAAAGCGTACACCGATAATCAACAAAACTAAAGCAATCGTGCCTAAAATAATGTCTCGCGCACTCGTCCATTCGTGAAACAGCAATACTCCTGCTAATGTATTTGCAATCAACTGCAATCCGGTAGAAATCGGCAAAGTACTGGATACACCTACCAATTTCATCGATTTAAATTGTTGGTTTTGTCCCAAAGTCCAAAAGAAGCCGGATACTAATCCAACGATCAATAATTTTGCATCAAGAGCCGGCTGGTAAACGAAGTAGACACCTACTGCAAAAACCATTGCTCCAATTGTCATTCCTAATGTTTGCTGATGAGCGGTTCCACCCAATTTTCCACTTACCAGACCGATGCTTCCCCATGCAATCGCTGGAATTAACGCTATTAATATTCCCATGATTTCCTCCTACTCATTCTCTATTTTACAATAGGTCTATCATAACAGGCCTGCACACCGAACTACAAGATGTAACTGATTTCATTCGTCTTTTTTCTTTGAAGCATGGAACCGGTGGGTAAAATATGCTAAAGTAAAGAGCAAATGAGTACCTTTGTACAAAAGAAAAGAGGAACAGACATGACAGATTACGATGTCATTGTAGTAGGCGGCGGAACAAGCGGGATGATGGCGGCTATTTCTGCTGCTGAAAATGGAGCTAAAGTTGCCGTAGTAGAAAAAAACAAAACGCTCGGCCGCAAATTGCTGGTCACTGGAGGCGGACGGTGCAATGTAACAAATAACCGCGATAAAGAAGAAATCGTAGCTCATATTCCTGGTAATGGCCGTTTTCTTTATAGTGCATTTCATCAATATGATAATTATGACATTATGAACTTTTTTCGATCCAATGGTGTTTCTTTAAAAGAAGAAGATCATGGTCGGATGTTTCCGACCACAGATAAATCCAGAACGGTTTTAGAAGCGTTGATTGAGATTATGGAACGTTTAGCGATTACCATTTATACGAATGCGCCAGTTGATACGTTCGTATTTAAAGAAGATAAAGTAGCGGGTTTGCGCTTGCAAGACGAACGCGAATTGTCGGCAAAAAGTGTCATTCTTTCAACCGGAGGACGAGCTATGCCTAGAACCGGTTCAACAGGCGACGGCTATAAATGGGCAAAACAAGCTGGACATAGTTTAAAGCCGCTCTATCCAACAGAAGTCCCGGTCTTATCGGATGAACCGTTCATCCAAGATAAAACGCTGCAAGGTCTTTCGTTGCGCGATATCGCTTTAAGCGTCCTGAATAAAAAAGGCAAAAAAGTGATCGCCCATCAAATGGATATGATTTTTACCCATTTTGGAATTTCTGGTCCTGCTGTTTTACGGTGTTCCATGTTTGTCCACCAAACGATGCAGCGCGATAAAACGGATTTTGTCACCATGACACTCGATGCATTGCCTGAGTTGACAAAAGGCGAACTTACCCAACGGTTCCAAAGCTTGGTAAAACATGAAGGAGAAAAAAGTATAAAAAATGCTTTAAAAGGGCTTGTGCCGGAACGGTATCTTTTGTTTGCTTTCACACGCCTTGGTATTGATGAAAACACTCCATTAAAACAGGTTCCTGCCGATCTTCAAACTGGGCTAATTGAGTTCTTAAAAGACTTCCGCTTTAGAGCGACCGGTACCTTACCGATTGAAAAAGCTTTTGTGACTGGCGGAGGCATCAACACAAAAGAAGTAAATCCTAAAACAATGGAAAGTAAATTAATGCAGGGGTTGTATTTTTCCGGAGAGATTTTGGACTACAACGGTTATACTGGCGGCTATAACATTACTGGAGCCTTCATTACTGGACGCGTTGCGGGGATGCACGCTGCTGCCCAAGCTTTAGCACACTAAAAAATAAGAAAAGCAGGACAAAAAGCCCACATTTGGCTTGTCCTGCTTTTCTTTAACCTATAAAGGTTATTTAACTTTTCTTCCATCTGATGTCTAGCAGTACAAGCTTGGCTCTCGGAAAAAACAGGAAGTCCTACCCCTTGCGCAGTATGCTCATTCCGGGTTGGACTTCCTGTTTTCCTGTCGAGCCAGAGCAGCTTGTACTGCTTTTCTATTTTTTAAGCTTCGATTTCAGCAAAAACAGCTGAAGTGAGCTGTTGCAAGTCTAATGGATCAAGTTCAACTTGCAATCCGCGTTTGCCTGCTGAAATAACGATTTTATCCATTTTTTCTGCATGTTTTGATAGGTACGTGGGAAAGAGTTTTTTCATACCAAGCGGCGAACAACCACCTCGGATATACCCTGTTGTCTTTTCTAATTCCGTTAATTTTAATAATTCAACACGTTTATTTCCGCTGACTTTCGCCAAAGCTTTTAAATTGATCTCACTGGCTCCCGGAATACAAGCTACGATTGCCCCCGTTTTGTCCCCGACCGTTACAATCGTTTTAAAAATCCACTCGCCAGGAACTTTTACTCCTTCAACTACTGCACTTGCGTCTAGGTGGTCTTCACTCCAAGGATACTCATGAAGTTGATAAGGTATGCCCGCTTTATCCAGCAGACGAATGGCATTCGTTTTTTGCTGCTTTGTTTTTTTCATTTATTTCTAACCTTCTTTAGCTCTTTCATTTGAGAATTATTTATTTTTTACGTATTACATATACTTTCAAATAATCTCCTTGAGAAAATGCAGGATTGATTTTGAAATCATCTGGCAAGGTATATTTTTCTTCTATTGTATAAGCAGTTTGTTGATTGTTAAAAGCTTCTTCAATAAATCCTTCGAACTTTTTAGTGGTAACATTCGCTGCATTCGTTGATGCAATAATGATGCCGTTGGATGCAGTCAATTGGATTATATCTTCCAGTAACAGACTATAATCTTTAACCGCACTGAATGTCCGTTTTTTTGAACGAGCAAAACTTGGCGGATCAACCACTACTACGTCAAAAAATAAGTGATGGCGAAGGGCGTATTTAAAGTAATCAAAAACGTCCATTACCCGAATAGTCTGATTAGCCGGATCAAGTCCATTCAATTCAAATTGTTCGATTGTTTTGGGTAAACTGCGTTTGGCTAAATCTACGCTGGTGGTTTCAGTTGCACCGCCCATTGCTGCAGCAACTGAAAAAGCCCCAGTATAACTAAATGTGTTTAGTACTGATTTGCCCATTGCGTAATTTTCCAATAAACTTTGACGAACGTCTCGTTGATCTAAGAAAATGCCTGTCATCAGCCCGTCATTTAAATAAGTAGCATACTTGATTCCATTTTCTTTGATTACCAAAGGCTCAGGTGCCGGTTTTCCGGCAATCAGATCTGTTGCTGGTTTAGCCTTAGTTTCAAAACGTAACTTCTCATAAATTCCTTGGTATTCTGGTACAACAGCTTCGAAAGCCGCTATGATTGTATCCCGGTGCTTATAAATTCCTTGACTGTACCATGAAATAACATAGTAATCTGCATAAAAATCAATCGTAATTCCGCCTAATCCATCGCCTTCTCCATTGAAAATACGATAAGCGGTCGTTTGTTCATTCAACTTGAAAATTGACCGGTGATCAATGGCTTCTTGAAAGAGATTTTCAAAAAAAGATTGATCAATTTTTACAGATGGCTGTGTAGTTAATATCCAACCATCGCCTTTATTTTGTTTCGCCAAGTAAGCAATCGCCACAAATTTTCTTTGTTCATCTATGCATTCTACCAACGTGCCTTCTGCTACTTTTGGTTCTTTAACGAAATCTTCCAATACCAGTAAAGGATACCCATTACGAGCACGTTCTGTTGCCCGTCTTTTTAACATATATTTTTCCACGATTGTTGAACTCCTTTTAAGTCTTTTTTTTTACAATAAAATGATTAAATTATAACTCCTACTCACTTTTTCTTTCTTTTTCAGCTCTTATTTTACAGTAGATCCAGTGGCTGACTATATAGAGCAGCAATCCTACTAGTGTTCCGGTCGTATTGAAAATCAAGTCATCTATATCAGCGATCCCTGTTTGAAATAAAAATTGCATGGTTTCAATTGAAAAAGATACACTAAAACCAATCAATAAAGTTTTAAAGAAAAAGGGCTTTTTTTTCATTAAATAAGCCGTACCAAACCCCATCGGGATGAACCAAAGGATGTTTCCATACAAATTATAATAATAGTCAAACAAAGTCACTCCTTCTGTCAGTTTAAAGGTATGAACAAAAGGCGTCAAATTAATTTGATCTAGAGATCGAATAGACAGTTCTACGTTCCCAATCCTGTTCTCTTCTCGAAAGACTGTTAAATGTACCAATAAAATGACATAAAAAATAAAGGTGCTTAAAATAACTTCTCGCCGGATGTTAAAAGCCTCTTTCTTCCTGTTGACAAAAATAAGATAAAGACTACGCCCCACTACCCAAAAGATAAAATAAAATAATGCTTGATCCAGACTATAAAAGATGAGCTCGATTAATGGAAAATGATTGATTGAATCTCCGAACATATTCTCTGTTAAGTCAAATAAACTTTGTAAAAAATACATTGTGAGGCAAAACCTCCCTTTATCTGATGTTCCTTATTATAACTTACTCTACGTCTTTTTTTGATTAAAATGAACAGAAACTTTACTTAAATTTAACCTTCTGTTAGATCAGCCTGTTCTAGCCGTCTTTTTCTTACGTTTGACTGGTATCATTCAGCTGTATGTGTAAAATAGTTCTCGAGATATTATTATTTTTTACTGGCAAAAAGAAAGAAGGCGTTCTATCATAAATGTATGCTTGACCGGCAAATACATAATTGAAAGAGGCCTTCTTATGAATAAGATTATATCAAAGGTTTACCAAATAATAAAGGATTCAAACAATTTAATAGAGACAGAAGAAGCTATTCAGGTTTATATGTATGAAGTATTTTCTGAATTAGTGGGAGATGTCTTCACTCATATCAATCAGGTGATCAAAGAGGAGAAACAACTTGAAGGTTGGAAAGTGAAACGAGAAGATTGGAAAACGGTCCAATTTATTTTCGGTCCCGTTCGGTACTATCGTACCTTAATGGTAGATCACACGGATCAGAATCATTATCCACTAGATGAGTGGTTAGGCATTCGAAAATATCAGCGTCATAGTCCATTAGTAGAAGTAAAAGTGGCTGAGTTGGCGAGTAAAGCTACTTATCGAGATACTGCAACTATGCTAAATGAATGGACGGCTGTCACAATCAGCCACCAAACAGTTGGCAGTCTTCTTAAACGCGTTGGATCAGCACAAGCACGTGAAGATGAAGAAAGCGTATTGGAGCTAGAAGAAGCAGCTGAATTACCAGAAGGGAAAAAAGTGGACTATTTCTATGCCGAAGCGGATGGCGTTTTTGTTCGTGGAACAGAAAAGAAAAAAAGCTTAGAAGTTCGTCATGCCATTCTTTACGAAGGCTGGAATAAAAACGGAAAACGCGTTTCCTTAAAGGAACCTAAAGCCATTATGACGACTAAAAAAACCGCTGGTTTTTGGGCAGAGGTTCAAGCCTTTACAGCGAATCATTATGCCTTACAACAAGCCCAAGTCATTACCAATAGTGACGGTGGACAAGGCTATACTGCAGATAGATTCCAAGAAGCTTTTTCTCAATCGAATTATCCCGTTCTCAATCAGCTAGACTCTTATCATGTCTTCCAAGGCTTGAATCGTGCATTTGGCGTGAAAACTAACGTTTTTAAACAGCAGGTCAAGCAAGCATTAAAGACGCATGATTTAGATCATTTAACTATTTGGCTGGATACGTATGAAAGTACGTTAGACGAAACAGCAGCAGTGGAAAAACTGAATACATTTAGAACCTATGTTTTACGGAATTGGGATCGGATTTTCGATTGGCGCGAAAAAGTAGAACAGGCTCCGAAAGGCGCCAGAGGATTAGGCGCAATGGAGTCGAATCAACGACACATCTCTTTTCGCATGAAAAAGCGAGGAATGCATTGGAGTGCAGAAGGTTGCGAAGCTATGGTAAAGGTAAAACAAGGGATGTTCAATCACACCTTGCGTGAAGACTATCTTCACCAACAAAATAGAAGTGCGAGACAACAACGCAAGCTGAACCAAACGGTTCGTTTATCGTCGTTATTGCATGAGAAAACACGGCAGTCAGTCGGGGCAAAGAATGGGATCATTCCATTGTATGCCTCTCGTTCATCGGCAATAGGACAATTAATTAAAAGTTTTCGTTAATTCCTGTCTTTTGGGAGAAGGTTCCTGGTTTTAGGAACGTTCTTCCAAAAGATGGGCCAGCAAGCGGCGGAGCCGTGCGGTAGCTGATGGGTGTACAAAAATAGAGTGCCTAAACTAGTGAAGGAATAGGACGCTCGAGAAAAACTTGACACAAACCATTCAGCTGATAAAATTGACTAACTTGTAAATTAGCTGTAAAATATAGAGTGATATCTTTTGAAGAAATCCAACCATTCAAAAAAAACATGAAATTTTTTCAATTCAAATAAAAGAACATCTATCCTGTTCTTCGTATTTTTAAGGAGGATTTAAATCAGTGACTAAACTAAAAAATATACTCAATACACGGCTCGGTTTCTTTTCTTTAGCAGTCGTTTTGTTTTGGGCAAAAACTTATCTCAGCTACACGAGGGAATTTTCACTCGGTGTTACCGGAGCAATGCAGCAATTTATCTTGTTCTTCAACCCGGTTGCTAGTACAGTTTTGTTCTTTTCTATCGCACTTTATTTTAAAAAGAGCAAGAAGGCGTACACTGCGCTATTTGTCATTTACTTTTTATTAAGTACTTTGTTATTCGCCAATATTCTCTATTACCGGGAATTTTCTGATTTTCTTGCCGTAACGACCATGCTGGGAGCAGGAAACGTAGCTGGCGGATTAGGTGCTAGTACAACAGCTTTATTGTCAGCCCGAGATATTTTTTATTGGATTGACTTTATTTTCTTATTAGGTCTGGTTTTGACCAAGAAAATCAAAATTGATATACGTCCATATAAAAAGCGTTCTGCTATTGCAATCACTACCTTGGCTGTTACTTTATTTGCAGGCAATCTTGCACTATCGGAAAGCAATCGTCCGCAACTATTAGCTCGTACATTTGACCGGAATTACATTGTAAAGTACTTAGGGATCAACTTCTTTACAATGTATGATGGCTATCAAACTGCTCAATCGAATCAGCATAAAGCAAACGCTGATGAATCTGATATGGAAGCCGTTCTTTCTTACCTAGATGACCATTATGCTGCACCAAATCCAGATATGTTTGGGATTGCTGAAAACCGCAATGTTATTTACTTGCATTTAGAAAGTTTCCAACAATTTCTGATTGATTACAAATTAGAAGATGAAAATGGTGAATTACACGAAGTTACTCCTTTCTTAAATAGTATTTACCATGATCAACAAACGCAAAGTTTTTCTAACTTGTTCCATCAAGTAGGACAAGGAAAAACGTCAGATTCTGAGATGTTGTTAGAAAACTCGTTATTCGGTTTACCGCAAGGCGGTGCATTTACCCAAGTCGGCGGCAGCAACACGTTTGAATCCGCTTCTCAAATTCTAGGTTCAGAAAAAGACTATACCAGTGCAGTGATGCACGGGAATGTTGGTTCATTCTGGAATCGAAACAACACATATAAACAAATGGGCGTCGATTACTTCTTTGATGCCAGTTATTATGATATGTCTGAAGGCAACACGCTGGAATATGGATTAAAAGATAAATTATTCTTTAAAGAATCTGTTCAATACTTGGAACAACTGCCTCAACCTTTTTATACTAAAATGATTTCTGTTTCCAATCACTTCCCATATCCTTTGGATGAAGCAAACGTTGACTTCAAACCTGCTCAAACAGCAGACGATACGATCAACAATTACTTTGTAACGGCTCATTATTTGGATCAAGCAGTTGAAGAATTTTTCAATTACCTGAAAGATTCTGGTCTGTATGAGAATTCTGTTATCGTCTTATACGGAGACCACTATGGTATTTCAAATTCAAGAAATAAAACATTAGCTCCTTTATTAGGTGAAGATCCTGAAACATGGGATGGCTACAATAATGATATGATGCAACGTATTCCGTTAATGTATCATATTCCTGGAACGACTAATGGAAAGATCAACGAACAATTCGGCGGACAAGTAGATATGCTGCCTACATTGATGCACTTACTAGGCGTGGAAACAAAAGACAATGTCATGTTGGGAACTGATTTATTCTCAGCAGATCATGATCAAACCGTCGCTTTCCGTAATGGTGATGTTGTTACACCTAAATATACCATTAACGGTTCAAACATTTATGATACAGCTACCGGCGAATTGATTGAAGAACCATCAGAAGAAGTCATCGCTGAAAAAGAAAAGCTGAAAGAAGCTGTAGCTACACAATTGAGCTTATCTGACAGTATTTTGAATAGTGATTTATTGCGTTTCTATACTCCTGAAGGATTAAAAGAAATTGATCCCGCTTCTTATGATTACCAGAACCAAATTGAACAATTAAAAACGATCAACGAAGAACTGGGCGATAAATCAACGAGTTTATATCATCTAAACGGTGGTCGCTCAACAGCTGATTTATATAAAACTAATGCTCCTGAGTTAAAAACCAATGATGAAGAAATACCAGTCGCTAGCGACGAACCCGTTGAAACAGAAACAACTAATTAATAAGAAAATCCGATGCACTCAGCTTAAAAGGCTAAGTACATCGGATTTTTTGAGTTCTTCATTTTCTGGCGTTGGTAAGAAAATTTCCTCCGAACTACGAGATTACTTGTGGAAAGCCATGGGACCGTTTTGAGCCAAAAAACGCATCTCAAAACTTACAAGTGTCAAACTTAGCGTAAGGGCTAAAGCCTAACGCTAAGTAATTCTCTTTGTATCCTTTACATGGCTACAAGCAACTCCCTATTCCTTCAAAAATTTTTGAGATATTTTCTAAATCATTTTGAATGAGAAGGAAATCAGTTTTATTACTGATCAACATCAAATGTTATACAACCATTTTTTTGTTTGCTGTTTTAGTTTGCTGAACGGTCTTCTTCAAAAGGAAAAACCAATGTAAATGTTGTCCCTTTTCTAGGTGTGCTCTCAACCGTGATTGTTGCTTCATGTAAATTCATCAGTTGTTGGACAATAGCTAGACCTAACCCTGACTCGCCATATAATGTATTTTTTCTAGAGACATCGGCTTTATAGTAACGTTCCCAAATGTTCTCCACTTCTTTTGCTTCCATTCCTATTCCAGAATCTTCAATAGTAATGATGCTTTCATATGGATTCATTCGACCTGTAAGCTTAATTTCTCCGTCTTTCGTGAATTGAATCGCATTTTGAATAAGGTTGACCATAATTTGAACAAAACGGTCATAGTCGGCGTAAATCTGCATATCTAGCGGACAGTCCAAAATCAGACGATCATTAGCTGTTTGGGCCTTGCTCGAAAGCTGTTCAACGATCATTTCCAATGCTTCATGTGCATTAAAGCTTTGTTTACGTAAAATGATTTGATTAGAACGGATTTTTTCATAATCTAAATTTTCATTTACTAAACGGATCAATCGACGGGTTTCATTGTGCATCAATTCAATACTCCGTTGCTTTTGATGTTCTGGTATCATATCGTGTTCCAGACCTTCCAACAGCCCGTTAATAGTAGTCAACGGCGTTCGCATCTCATGGGCAGCATCGGCCATAAATTGCCTACGCCGGTTTTCTTGGCGTTCAATTTCTTCTTGAGAACTCTTCAAAGAATTTACCATACTATTAAAATCACCAGCTAAATCATCAAATTCATCTCTGCCATGATTTTCCAATTGAATATCAAACCCGCCGCCCGCAACGGTATGAGTGGCTCGTCTTAATCGATTAATACGGTTCACTTGGTATTTAGCAAAAATCAAGCTGATGATAAACGCACCTAGAGAAGAAAATAAGAATGCACTAAAGAGATTGTTTCGCAAAGCCATCAAAGTAGCTTCAATCCCGCTGATAGGCGAACTAACAGCCACGAATCCTGAAAAGACTCCGTTATCCTGTGTGAAAAAAGGCAAATACACAATTGCCATTTGTTGATCATTGCCATAAAAGTCTTTTTGACGCACTGTTAAAGAAAGTCGTTTACCTGCTGCCAACTTTTTCAGGTCTTGTTCTGAAAGACCGCTTGAATAGGCCTTATCCGTCTTAGGATAAATCATTAGGTCTTTATTGCTGAATACACTGACTGTCACTCCTTGGTTACTCAACACCAGCTGTCCATTATCGAGCTGGTCTTGTTGCAAGCCGCTTGAAATCAACGCCTCAGCATAGCCGTATAATTGCTTCTCTGTATTTCCATAGGTTGTATTTCGAGCAAATTGCAAAAATGAAAAGCCCATAATAACCAGCAACGTTAAGATCACAGCAAAAAAAGCTAACATTTGTTGATAAAAATATTTCAACTTCATTTACTCTACCTCAGTATCGTCAAATTTATATCCTACTCCCCAAACAGTTTGAATGACTTGAGGACCGTTTTTATCGATTTTCTGTCTTAATTTTTTTATATGTGCATCTACTGTACGCTCATCTCCAAAATACTCGTAATCCCAAATCATAGTCAATAATTGTTCTCGTGAAAAAACTTGTTTAGGATTCTTGGCAAGTGTATACAATAATTCAAACTCTTTTGGGGTCAATCCCTCAATTTCTTGATCATACAAAAAAGCTTCTCGTGTCTTTTTATCTATTTTTAAATGCTTGGTTTCAATTTCATAGGGTCTTTCTAGTTCGTCATTATTTTCTCGGCTTAAGTTTGCGCGTCTCGTTAAGGCTTTGATTCGAGCAATCAAAGTTAACGGACTGAATGGTTTGGTGACATAATCATCCGCCCCCATTTCTAATCCGATCACTTGGTCGCTTTCGGAATCTTTAGCAGTCAACATAATAATGGGAATTGTTTTTGAAACCTTACGTATTTCGCGGCAAATTTGCATGCCATCCATACTGGGTAAATTCAAATCAAGAATAACGAGATCCCAACTTTCATTATCTGCAAGAAAAATATCTAATCCTTCTTTTCCATCTTGGATAAAGCTTGCTTCCCACTGTTCTTTTTGAAAAAACATTTCCATCATTTCACAAACCGATGAATTATCTTCTATCATAATTATTTTCATTTTAAGAAGCCTCTCTTTTCTTTAACTCTGACTTTAGTTTAGTATACACTTTTTTGAAAGGCAAATGAACGATAAACTTATGATTCATTTTAAGCCCACTACTTTGCTTTTTTCGTATAGAAATGGACTGATATCGCACAGTACAAAAACGCTGCTTCTTTTAAGAGGCAGCGCTTCGAGTAATAGAAATAAACTTACTTGCTTCTTCATTTATTAATAGGACGTATTTTGTTTGCTTTCTTTAAATGAAGAGCTTGCACTTGTTGTACTTCTTTTTCCTTGTAAAAAATCAACCTCATCCACCAGCAGTTCAATAACAAAAATAGTTTCTTCTTCTTTGCTCAAATAAGACCTTGATTGAATGCGTCCAGTCAATCCCACCAAGTCTCCTTTTTCACAATAGATCTGCAGCAATTTAGCTACTTGGCCCCAAGCAACAATAGGGATAAAATCGGCTTGTTGTCCTTGCTCGCTTTTGAAATTGCGTTTTACTGCCAGCGTATTGTTTAGCACAATTTTTCCTTCTCCTACTTCTTTTACTTCAATTTCTCTGACCAGCCGACCGACTAAATTGGTTTGATTCATTTCTTCTCCTCCTTGTCTTCTTTCCTTTCACATTGATTATCTGCTAAAAACAAATCATTTCACTTTTTTTAACAAAAAAAACACCAAAAATCGGAACATACTCCTTATTTGGCGTTTCTTATTTTTAATTGTTTATTTAATTATCCATTGACGATAGTCGGCTTAGTAAAGTAACTAAAGATGTGGCCCCAAGTTGACATATCAAAAATAGCAAAAGGGTTGCCGTCTCCCAAAATACCGTATCCTACCATTATGCCAAGAATTAAAGCGATAGCGATCAAGACAAGAACAAGTAAAACTTTTAATACAAATGACACCATTTGCGTTGCGATTCTCTCTTTTGTCACGATCTCACCTCATTTTCCGGAATTTTTTTACATACTGAATTTTTTCTTAGTCATATTTTCTAATAAAATACCCGTTCCTAGTGCAACAGAATCTAAAGGCTGTTCAGCCACAAAGACAGGTACTTTTAATTGTTCAGCAAAAAGCTGGTCAATACCGTCTAGTAAAGCTCCTCCACCGGTTAAAATGATTCCGCGATCAATAATATCAGCAGACAATTCAGGCGGGGTTTGTTCTAAAACGTCTTTTGCTTGTTGAACCAGCAACGCCATGGATTCTGCTGTAGCTTCTTGAACTTCGCTGGATTTAATGGTAATCGTTCTTGGAAGACCGCTGACCATGTCGCGTCCTCTAACATCCATAGAATCATCACGATGATCAGGAAAAACTGTGCCTACTTCCATTTTGATTGATTCAGCTGTACGTTCACCGATCATTAATTTGTAGTTTTTCTTCACAAATTGAGTGATTTCATTATCCATCCGATCTCCTGCTACTTTCAGCGAACGGCTCGTTACAATTCCTCCCATAGAAAGGACGGCGATATCAGTTGTTCCGCCACCGATATCAATGACCATATTTCCGCTTGGTTGGAAGATATCCATCCCAGCACCAATTGCAGCAACTTTAGGCTCTTCTTCAAGGAAAACATTTTTCCCTCCGCTTTTTTCTGCTGCTTCAATGATTGCTTTCTGCTCAATTGCTGTAATATTTGTTGGACAGCAAATTAAAATGTTTGGTTTAGATAAAAATCCTTTTACATTTAATTTATCAATAAAGTGAGTTAACATAGCTTCGGTAATATCAAAGTCAGCAATAACTCCACCATCTAAAGGACGAATAGCACGAATGTTGCCAGGCGTACGTCCGACCATTAAGTATGCTTCTTCTCCAACCGCTAAGACACGATTGGTTTTAGTGTCGATTGCAACTACTGAAGGTTCGTTTAACACGATTCCTTTTCCTTTTACATGAATCAATACATTGGCCGTTCCTAAATCGATTCCTATGTCTTTCGCCATTACTACGTTCTCCTCTCAAGCTCTTGTTCAATTTATAGCAAGTTTTTTGTACTAGCCACCTAATTTATAATTATAGCATGTTTCAACTTAATCTGAAATGATGTTTTAAAAAAATCATTATTTGCTTGACTTTTTTAATAAATCTATAACTAAGCAGAGCGGGACAAGCCCGCTAGACATTGAATACAAAAAAATTATCCAATTCTACTTTATTAAAAAAACTGGAATAAACGCCTTTAAAGGCAAATTCATTCCAGTTTTTGTTCGTTTGTTATCCGTTAAATAAAGTACTCAATTCTTCCTCTTTTAAAACGTGGGAAGCTGTTTCATCGATTCGTTCAATATCTGCACCCAGTTTTTGAAGTTTTTTATGAAACTCATAATAACCGCGATCTAAGTATTCTAAATGTGTGACTCTAGTATACCCTTCAGCAATCATACCGGCAATAATCAAAGCTGCTGCTGCTCTTAAATCGGTTGCCGCAACTTCAGCTCCTTGCAATTTAGCAGGACCGTAAATCACTAACGTTTGGTTCTCCACAGTAAACGATCCGTTCATTTTACGAAGTTCTTCCATATGCATATAACGATTTTCAAATACCGTTTCTTTCATTGTACTTGTGCCTTCAGCTGCCACCTGTGCAATGGTGATTTGAGCTTGCATATCAGTTGGGAAACCTGGATGCGGCATCGTTTTAACATCTGTAGCTTTCAATTTTTCAGGCCCAATCACACGTAAGCCATTTTTTTCTTCGATAAATTGAACACCCATTTCTGTTAATTTTGAGATCAATGGTTTATTGTGTTCAGAGACAGCATCTTCAATAAAAATATTGCCTTTTGTCGTTGCTGCAGCTACCATAAATGTTCCTGCTTCAATACGATCAGGAATAATGCTATGGTCCGTACCGACTAGTGTTTCAACTCCTTCGATCCGGATTGTTTCTGTTCCGGCTCCGAAGACTTTAGCACCCATTCGATTTAAGAAGTTCGCTAAATCAACAATTTCAGGTTCACGAGCGACGTTTTCAATGGTCGTAATGCCTTCTGCTAATGTAGCAGCCATCATAATGTTTTGCGTTGCTCCCACACTCGGGAAGTCTAAGTAAATGCGAGCCCCTTTTAATGTATCTGCGAAAGCTTCGATATAGCCATTTTCAATATGTACTCTGGCACCCATCGCTTCGAATCCTTTTAAATGTAAATCAATTGGTCGCGTTCCAATCGCACAGCCACCTGGTAATGCAACTTTAGCATGACCTAGTCGTGCTAAAAGCGGGCCCATCACAACAATTGATGCACGCATTTTACTAACATATTCAAATGGAGCTTCAAAGTTCAATTCTCCTGAAGCATCTAATGTAATTTCTTTATTGGTTTCATTAAAATCAACGGTCAAATTTAAATGGTGTAAAACTTCATTTATTGTAAAAACATCTGACAAAATCGGTACATTGCTTAATTTGCTTTGTCCTTTACTTGCCAGGATAGATGCTGCTAAAATGGGTAAAACAGCATTTTTTGCGCCTTCTACTTTTACTGTTCCTTCAAGACGTTTACCGCCACGAATAATCATCTTTTTCATGATTCTATCCCTCCGAAATTTCTGTTGCCAACTACCTAAGCCTGTCGCTCTAACAATTTACAGCAATCTTGTATATTATAGCATAGAAGTCAGCTTACTTTCAATTCTTTAATTTCTGACATGAAAAATTAGAACAAAAAGATTAAGTTTCTTGACATCAGAATAAATTCTATCACAAATGAACTTACCGTATACCCAATTGTAATCGATAAAAACAAGTAAATTAGTTTTGCTTGTCCAATATGATTTTTTTTGATCCACTTTTCAATCATTAAGGCTTTTAACGCCCAAAAAGATACCAATATGAAAAAAATATGAGATACGATACTAATCAACGCTTGAATACCTATAAAACTCATTTCTTTACTCCTCTTTTATTTATTTTAGCACACTCTTTTTCTAAAAGATATTTTCAAGTTTTGCCCAGCTCTTCTCTTTAACATCTTATAAGCCTTTAAATCACAACTAGAAAAAAACTCCGCAGCTTTTTTACTGGGAGTTTTTTCCATCTATTCCTACTATTCCTATCAGTTACTGATTGTGTTTGGAAACAGAAATACGATTAATTGCTTTACGTAAAGAGATTTCTGCTCGTTTTTGTTGTTTTTGATTGTGAACAGAATCCGCTTTGCGAAGTTGTTCTTCTGCACGGTGTTTAGCTGCAAAAGCACGCTCTACATCTATATCACGTGCTCTTTCCGCACTATCAGCAATAATGGAACAAACATTATCACGCATTTCCATTATTCCGCCATTTACAGCAATCAAGTCTTCAGCATTAGTAGAGATCCGTTCGATACGGACGCCATTAATGGTCAACGGTACAATAATAGGTGTATGACCAGGAAGAATGCCTAGCTCTCCATCGGTGGAGCGCACAATTACTCTGCTTGCCCGATGGTTATAGACAATACCCGCTGGAGTCACAATTTGTACTTGTAATTCCGCCATTTGGGTTGCCTCCTTTATTAGTGCCCAGCTGCCTCAGCTTTTTCAACTACTTCTTCAATACGTCCAACATTCCGGAAAGCATCTTCTGGTAAATCATCGTAGCGTCCTTCTAATATTCCTCTAAAGCCGCGAATCGTTTCTGCAATCGGAACATATGAGCCCGGGATTCCAGTAAAGGCTTCAGCTACATGGAAGTTTTGAGATAAGAAGAATTGAATACGGCGAGCACGCGAAACAATGATTTTTTCACTATCGGATAATTCATCCATCCCAAGGATAGCAATAATATCTTGTAATTCACGGTACCGTTGCAAGAGTCGTTGAACTTCTGTAGCAGTCTGGTAATGTTCTTCACCAACAATTTCAGGTGCTAAAGCACTTGAAGTCGAAGCCAGTGGGTCTACTGCTGGGTAAATCCCTTGTTCTGTTAATTTACGTTCAAGGTTCGTTGTTGCATCTAAATGGGCGAAAACTGTTGCAGGGGCTGGATCCGTATAGTCATCTGCTGGCACATAAATCGCTTGGATCGATGTGATCGAACCTTTATTCGTTGAAGTAATACGTTCTTGTAATTGACCCATTTCAGTTGCCAAGGTAGGCTGGTATCCAACTGCAGACGGCATCCGGCCAAGTAAAGCCGATACTTCTGAACCTGCTTGTGTGAACCGGAAAATATTGTCGATGAAAAGCAGTACGTCTTGTCCTGCTTCGTCACGGAAATATTCAGCAATTGTTAAGCCTGTCAAAGCGACACGCATCCGTGCACCCGGTGGCTCATTCATTTGTCCAAAGACCATAGCTGTTCTTTCAATTACGCCTGATTCTTGCATTTCAAAATACAAGTCGTTCCCTTCACGTGTTCGTTCACCAACGCCGGCAAAAACTGAAATACCGCCGTGTTCTTCAGCGATGTTGTGAATCAGTTCTTGGATCAACACCGTTTTACCTACACCAGCTCCACCAAATAGACCGATTTTTCCGCCTTTTAAATAAGGAGCTAATAAATCGATAACTTTGATGCCTGTTTCAAGAATAGAAGTATTGCTGCTCAATTCATCGAAAGCAGGAGCGAAGCGGTGAATAGGATCACGACGAACATCTTCCCCAAAAGGTTCTTTTAAATCAATAGTATCGCCTAAAACGTTAAACATGCGGCCAAGTGTTTCTTCTCCTACAGGAACCGAAATCGGTTTGCCTGTATCCATTACTTTCATTCCGCGTTGCAATCCATCTGTTGATTCCATGGCGATCGTTCTTAAGACACCATTTCCTAATTGCAAAGCTACTTCTAAAACAATTGTATTTTCTTTTCTTGCATCGTGTTCTTTGTCTTCGGTTGTTTCTTTTTTTACTACAAGAGCATGATTGATTTCAGGTATTTCTTCATTTACAGGAAATTCCACATCAACAACCGGTCCAATAACTTGAACGATTTGACCACTTCTCATTCATTTTCCCTCCATTCATTACTCTATCCTAATGCAGAAGCTCCGCCTATGATTTCAGTAATTTCTTCTGTTATCGCAGCTTGACGAGCCCGATTGTAATGCACGGTTAAGTCATCAATAATGTCATTTGCATTATCTGTTGCACCTTTCATCGCCGTCATACGAGCCGCATGTTCAGCAGCTTTTGCATCTAGAATAGCACCATAAATCAAACTTTCAGCATACTGCGGCAACAAAATATCCAGAATTTCTTCCTTTGAAGGCTCATATAAATAATCACTTTCATATTCCACTGTTTCTGTGGGATCCAGATTATTTAATGGCAACATTTTGTCAGCACGGTACTCAAAAGAGATGGTGTTGATGTGGTGGTTGTAACAAACATACAACTCATCAAATACTTCATTTTTATACATTTCTGTTGCTGTCCGGGCAATGCCTCGAACTTCATCAAATGTCGGCTGGTCGCTAATGTCATTTAATTCATAAGCTACGTTCATTCCTCTTGATTTAAAGAAATCCCCTGCCGTACTGCCGACAGCCATGAAAATATATTCATCTGGCGAAGAATGGTCTTTTTGGATCATATCTATGGTTGCTTTAATAATCGAGCTATTATAGCCGCCAGCCAAACCTTTATCAGAGCTGATCACGATATAACCTGTTTTTTTAACTGGTCGTTCGATCAGCATGTCGTGAAAATCGATATTCGAAGGTGAATTGGTCCCAATTAAATGACTATCTTCAATTATTGCTAATTGAGTATGCGCTAAATGGGTAACAATTTCTCTCACTTTCTTAGCGTATATCTGAAAGCCGCTGGCTGTTTGTTCAGCCTTAGATAATTTGGCTCCTGACACCATCTGCATAGCATTTGTGATTTGACTTGTTTTTTTAGTTGATGCAATTTTTTTGGTAATGTCATTTAAAGACTCTGCCATTTTTACTCACCGCCTTTACATTGTATCTGTAATGTAACTTGAATTATCAGTATCGATGGCATTTGTGAAAAAGTTGTCCGCAAAATCAGAGATAATAGCATCTAATTTGTCACTTTCCGGCAAATCTTTTGTTTCATGGATCTCATCTATTATTTCTTGGTGTTGGTTATCAACATAATCATAAAATTCTCTTTCAAATCTTCCTAACTCGCTGACACGAATCGTGTCAAGGAACCCATGAGTTAAAGCATAGAAAATCAGTACTTGTTTTTCGACACTGATAACTTCATGCAACCCTTGTTTTAAGACTTCAACAGTCCGGTGCCCACGGTTCAATTTAGCTTGTGTAGCGGCATCTAAATCAGATCCAAATTGAGTAAATGCTTCTAATTCACGGAAACTGGCTAAATCTAACCGAAGCGTGCCCGAAACTTTTTTCATTGCTTTTATTTGAGCTGCTCCCCCTACACGTGAAACCGACAAACCGGCTGCAATAGCGGGTCTGATACCAGAATAGAATAGATCACTTTCTAAGAATATCTGCCCATCTGTAATGGAAATCACATTTGTCGGAATATAAGCAGAAATATCTCCAGCTTGTGTTTCAACAAATGGAAGAGCTGTAATTGAACCGCCGCCTAATTCTTTATTTAACTTGGCAGCTCTTTCTAGCATCCGTGAATGCAAGTAAAATACATCCCCCGGATAAGCTTCACGACCTGGTGGACGACGTAGCAGCAAAGACAGTTCACGGTAAGCTGCCGCTTGTTTAGTTAAATCATCAAAAACGATTAAAACGTGCTTGCCGTTGTACATAAATTCTTCAGCCATGGCTAAGCCTGAATAAGGAGCAATATACAACAACGGTGCTGGCTGTGAAGCACTTGCCGTCACGATCGTCGTATATTCCATAGCGCCGTATCGTTTCAGTGTCTCAGCTTGCGCACGGACAGTTGATTCTTTTTGACCAATTGCTACGTAAATACAAATCGTATCTTTACCTTTTTGATTAATGATCGCATCGATGGCCAAACTGGTCTTCCCAGTTTTACGGTCTCCAATCACCAATTCACGTTGTCCACGTCCGATTGGCACAAGCGCATCGATGGCTTTGATACCTGTTTGTAGAGGTTCATTAACAGATTGACGTTCCATTACACCAGGAGCAGCATTTTCAACCGGACGCATTTTTGTCGTATTGATTTCGCCCAAACCATCAACTGGTTGGCCTAACGAGTTGACTACCCGTCCGATCATAGCTTCTCCTACTGGTACTTCCATAATCCGCCCAGTTCGTTTAACGGTATCCCCTTCAACGATTCCTTCAAATTGACCTAGGATAATGATCCCGACATCATTTGTTTCTAAGTTCTGAGCCATTCCAAAAACGCCATTAGAAAATTCAAGTAGTTCTCCGGACATCGCATTCTCTAATCCGTAAGCTCGAGCAATACCATCTCCGACATAACTGACTGTTCCAACTTCGTCAACAACCAACTCATTACGAAAACCTTCAATTTGTTGCTTAATGAGCGAACTGATTTCTTCAGCTTTTAACCCCATAAATTTTCACCTCTTCAGCTATTTCTTTCCTTCATTATTTAATTAATTGTTTCTTTAGATTTTCTATATTTGAACGAATACTGCCATCAAAAACTTTGTTTTCAATTTCAATGACCACTCCGCCTAAAATCTTTTCATCTTTTACTTTATTCAATAAAATCTTTTTTGCATTGAATTTTTTAGAAAATACTTCTTTGATTCGTTCTTCCTGCTCTTTTTCTAAAGGAACAGCTGTTGTAACTTTCGCTACAACTGTGCGATTTTCATGGTCATATAACAATTCGTACTCGTGAATAATTGTTAACATATCTCCCATTCTCCGAAAATCATAAATCGTTTGAACAAAGCTTTTTACATCTGGTGTAAAATCTTTAGTCAAATCTGTTAAAATTTTTTCTTTATCAACTTGTGCAACATCTCGATTGTTAAAAAAATCACTTATATTAGGGTTGCCAGAATAAATCTGGCGAACGTCCATTAGATTGTCGAAAACAACGTCTTCTGTTCCTTTTTCAATTGAATCGTAATAAAAAGCTTTGGCTAATTGGCCGGAATCCATATCTCTATTTAGTCTCATCTACATCCGCCAGCCTTTCAATGTATTCATTGATCAATTCAGCGTGACCTTCAGTTGTTAATTCTTTGCCGATCAATTTTTCAGCAATTTGAATAGACAAGGCGCTGACATCATTACGTACACTGGCTAAAGCCATTTGTCGTTCATTTTCAATTTCTTTCTTTGCATCCGTTTTTAATCGAGAGGCTTCTACTCTGGCTGCTGCCAATAATTCTTTTTCTGCACTTTCAGCAGATTCTCTAGCTTTATTTAACACTGTGGCTGCTTCTGCCCGTGTCTTATCTAATTTTTCTTGACGTTCTGCAGCTAGGCGTTCAGCTTCGTTTTTGGCAATTTCAGCATTTTCTATGTTACTTGCAATGTTTTGTTCCCGTTGTTCCATAATATTCATCAACGGTTTCCATGCAAATTTCTTTAATAAAACCATCAAGAGTAAAAACGATACTAGTACAACAATTGTATCCCCTGCAGTTGTTGCTCCTAAAACTAACTGTTTGAACATTATTTTTCACTTCCTTCTCGTATTCAGTTTAACTATCTGCGAAAAAGGTAGAGATCCCCTTGCCAGCTCCACCCTTACCTCAAATTTATTTGATTGATGTCAGCCGGTAATTTATTTCGCCTTATTAACTAAATACAAGAATAAATGCGATAACAACTGCCATGATTGGAATAGCCTCTACTAAACCAACACCGATATACATTAACGTTTGAAGTTGACTTTTCATTTCTGGTTGACGAGCGATAGATTCGATTGTTTTTGAAATAACTTTACTTGAACCAAATGCGGCTCCGATCGCTGCACCTGCGATTGCGATTGCTGCTCCAATTAAACCCATAATAATTTCCTCCTAATTTTTAAATCATTTTTTCTTATTCTTATTGTGCTTCGTGTTCGACTTTGTGTGAAATATAGACCATTGTCAAAGTTGTAAAGACAAAGGCTTGAATACTTCCAATGAAGATAGAAAAACCTTGCCATACCATCTCTAACGGAATTCCTACAATCCAAGTAAAGACGCCAAAACTTTGTGCTAGTGTTGCAATTAATCCTAATAAGATTTCACCTGCATAAATATTTCCATAGAGCCGCAAAGCCAGTGTCAGAGTATTTGTAAACTCTTCAAATAACTTGATTGGCAATAAGAAAGGTACTGGTCTTACGAAACTATTCATGAAATATTCTTTAAACCCTTGTTCCCTTACACCAAAGTAGTTGGAAAGAACAATAATCATAAACGCTAAAGACAAGGTGACGATTGGATCAGCTGTTGGACTTTTCCAAAGCTGTTGCCCGTTAAGATTTAGTACCAAAGGTAATCCCATCATATTTGAAACAAATACAAACATAATCAAAGTAAACCCTAGAAGGCCAAATTTATCTCCTTGTTCTTTCGACATTGAACTAGAAATAATATTTCGAACAAAATCGACTACCCATTCAATAAAATTTTGCTTACCAGTTGGTTTAAGTTGCATGTTTCTCGTACAAATAAAAGCGACTAAAAAAACGATAACGCATGCTGAAATGGTTGTAACTAGATTCGTTACATTAAAACTTAAACCAAATAAATGCAGTATTGGAGATTCATGTTCCACAACGTTCACCTCTTTTCCATAATTAAACTGTTTCCACGCTTCAACAAAGCTTCGTAAACTATCAAAAGGGTGTATGTAATTTCCCTCTACATTTTTCAAGCTTAAGACTAATTTTACCATACTTTTTACTTTCTTTCCTATATAAAGTCCCTCCGAATTAGTGCCTTTTAAAACTTTTAAATAGAAAAATGAAAAGAGCATGGTTTTTTCTTGCAGCCTTGTTGACAAATGTTATCTTACCACCATTTAGATTAAAACACAAAACATTGTGAAAAAATATTATGTTTTCATGAAAGTTTCATGACCCTCCTTTTTCAACTTTTTTTATACTACTATTTCCGGAATGGTTTTGTTGAATCCGTCACTTTTTATGTTCCTTATTAAACGGTTCTTTATCGAATTGTGTTGGTCATGCTTAATAATGAAATTTCCTCCGGAATTTACGCTTCTACTTGCAAGAGCCATGGGAACGACTGGAGCCTTACATGTCTCCAGCCTTTCAAGCCTTGTCATGGCTGTTGCTGCTTCAGCAGTTTTACAGACATGATACACTTGGGCGCATGCCCACAGTGCTTCGTTTTTAAGAATCCTTTACATGGCTGCAAGGAGCCGCTATTCCTCCGAAAATTTCAAGTTGTGGAATATACTCATTCTTCTTACCAACATTAAAAATAATAGAACCTATTAAACAACCGTTTTTCACCTAAATTCTGTTTTCAATATAAAAAATAAAAAAATCTCAAAAAAGAAAAAATTCTTTTTTGAGATTTTTTTATTTTAAAGTGTTCCGAATAAACGATCACCAGCATCGCCTAAGCCAGGTAAAATATACCCATTTTCATCTAATTTTTCATCTAAAGCTGCAGTGTAAATATCAACATCCGGATGTGCTTCTTCTAAAGCTTGTACGCCCTCTGGAGCTGCTACGATACAAACAAATTTGATTGAGCTTGCGCCACGTTTTTTTAATGCATCAATTGCAGCAATAGCTGAACCGCCTGTGGCTAACATTGGATCGACTACTAGTAATTGACGATCTTTAATATCTGACGGCAATTTAACAAAATATTCAACTGCTTCCAAGGTTTCATGATCACGGTACATCCCTACGTGTCCAACTTTTGCTGCAGGAATCAAATCTAAGGTCCCGTCGACCATACCTAAACCGGCTCTTAAAATTGGAATAATCGCAACTTTTTTACCTGCTAATTGTTTTTGTGTTGTTTTAATTAAAGGCGTTTCGATTTCAACATCTTGCAAAGGCATGTCTCTTGAAACTTCGTATGCCATTAGACGCGCAATTTCATTTACGGCTTCTCTAAAATCTTTTGTGCCAGTATTTTTGTCGCGCAGAATTGTAACTTTATGTTGGATCAATGGATGGTTTATCACATGAAATTTTCCCATAATCTTCAGCCCTCATTTTCTATAGATTTCAAACACTTCCATTGTAAAGGAAAATCAAATTAAAGGCTAGCAGTTTCCTATCTTTTCTAAAAAAATACTCTTGCAAAAAGCAGCTTCAGATAAATACAGGTATTCTGCTGTTATCTGAAGCTGCTTTTTTGTTCTCTTATGCTATTTTTTCACGTATAACGGATTTTGCTTCGTTAAAGCTAAAACTGTTTTTTTAATTTCTTCGCGTTTTTCAAGCTGTTCTTTTGCCTTTAAGGTTTCTACGATCAGTTCCGCTACCTTTTTAGAATCGGCTTCATCAAAACCTCGTGTTGTAATTGCCGGCGTTCCAATTCGGATTCCGCTTGTTTTAAATGGGCTCAGTGTTTCAAACGGTATAGTATTTTTATTGACTGTGATACCTACTTCATCCAATAAAGCTTCTGCTTCTTTCCCATTTAATCCAAATTGAGTAACTTCAAACAACAATAAGTGGTTATCCGTTCCGTCACTGATCAAATGACCCGGCGATGCATTAAACACGGCTTCCATCGCTTTAGCATTTTTGATCACTTGGATAGCGTATTCTTTAAATTCAGGTGTCATCGCTTCTTTTAATGCAACAGCTTTTCCAGCAATCACATGTTCCAGCGGACCTCCTTGAATGCCCGGGAAGATGGCACTATTCAAAGCTTTTCCATACTGTTCTTTCGCTAAAATCATTCCTCCGCGCGGACCTCTTAAAGTCTTATGAGTCGTTGTTGTAACAACATCTGCATATGGAACCGGATTTTGATGCGCTCCGGCAGCAATCAGTCCAGCAATATGAGCCATATCGACCATTAAATACGCACCTACTTCATCTGCGATTTCACGGAATTTGGCAAAATCAATTGTTCTGGAGTAGGCACTGCCTCCTGCAATGATCATTTTAGGCTGATGCTTTATTGCTTGTTGACGGACAGCGGCATAATCAATTACTTCATGCTCTTTATCGACTCCATAAGCGACAAAATCATATGTTTTTCCGCTAAAATTGACTGGAGAGCCGTGGGTTAAATGCCCACCATGCGTCAAATCCATTCCTAATACTTTATCGCCCGGTTCTAAAAATGCATTAAAAACAGCCATATTTGCGCTGGAACCTGAATGCGGTTGTACGTTAGCATATTCTGCTCCAAAGAGTTCTTTTGCACGGTCAATCGCTAAGTTTTCCACTACATCAATGTATTCACAACCGCCGTAATACCTTTTTCCTGGATAACCTTCTGCATATTTATTTGTTAAAATACTGCCTTGAGCTGCCAGTACACCTTCTGAAACAAAATTTTCAGAAGCAATCAACTCAATATTATTTTCTTGGCGATTTTTTTCCTGGTCTATCGCATCAAATACATCTTTATCAAATTCTCTAAAATCCATTTTCAACTCACACCCTTAAGTAGAATATATTCAGTATAGCATGTCTCTTTCTGTTTTACTTTACTGAAAATAATGGTTCCCGGCTGCTTTTTCCAACCGGTTCATATAAGCATCCCCTAATCCTTCAGCTTCATGCGCTTCAGCCAAGATCACTGTGGCTTCTGTTGTTTCAAAATAACGCAAACCGGCATACAACAATTTGGCTGCATCAGCAATTCCGTCTTTTTTCCCTAGAGAAAATGTATCCGTTACTGTTGTTTCAAAGAAACGAATGCACTCTTCATTAGCTAACAGCCCAACTTTTTCACCTTGCAGTTGGTAATAGTCAATGGCTTTTTGCCACTGATCGTTTGACCCTTTAACGATAACTACCGGTTCGTTTGGTGAATAGTGTTTGTATTTCATTCCTGGAGCTTTAGGTTTTTCTTCTTTAGAAACCTGATGACGGTCAGTGTCTATCGGACCAATAACGGCTTCTATCACTTCTCTTGTCATTGCGCCAGGTCTTAAAATAACTGGATTCTTAGGATCTGTCATATCTAAAACAGTCGATTCTAATCCAACTCCTGTTTTACCGCCATCCAATACACCGGCAATCTTTTCGTGCAAATCGTGGTAAACATGCTGAGCGGTTGTCGGGCTTGGTTTCCCTGAAGTATTCGCACTCGGTCCTACTAGCGGTTTTCCTGTTGCTTTGATTAGCGCAAGTGTTGCTGTATTATCCGGCATACGCATAGCTACGCTTTCTAAACCGCCAGTTACGGTTTTAGAAAAGACTCCCGGTTTTGTACGGAAAATAATGGTTAACGGACCTGGCCAATATTTTTCCATCAATTTTTGTGCAGCAAACGGAACTTCTGCTACGTATTTTTTTACTTCGGCCATTGAAGCGACATGGACAATCAATGGATTATCGCTGGGCCGTCCTTTAGCAGCATAAACTTTTTTTACGGCTGTTTCATCTTGTGCATTGGCACCTAATCCATAGACTGTTTCAGTAGGAAACGCTATTAATTCTCCTTCATTCAACAATTGTGCAGCTTTTTCAATTTCATTCAATTGAAATATCTTGGTGTCCATAGCCTCACCTCCATTTTATATAAATCAAATTTGTTTTACTGTAATCAACCGATCATGTCCACTCATATCTTTTTCTACTTCTACTTTTGCGTTTGGAAATGCAGCTTGAAAAATACCTTTGACCGCTTCTCCTTGACGAAATCCGATTTCTAAAAAAATCTGTCCGTCTGGTTTCAAGATTGCCGGTATTTCTTCCGCTAACCTTTGGTAAATGGCCAAACCATTATTCTCAGCAAATAAAGCCATTTGCGGCTCATAGTTTAAAACAGATTCATCCATATCGATCTTTTCATTTTCACCAATATAAGGCGGATTGGAAATAACCACATCGAATTGCTCTGCTTTTACCGGTGCTGTTAAATCTCCAGCTAGAAAGCGAACATCCGCTTGTAAATGTGCTGCGTTTTCTTTAGACACTGTTAAGGCTGCATTCGACAAGTCAATTCCCGTCACTTCATCTTGCGGACGTTCTTTTTTTATGGTGATGGCAATTGCACCAGTACCTGTACCGATGTCTAAAACAGTTAATGAACGACTAGGCGCGTGTTTTAAAAATTTATCTACGATTTCTTCTGTTTCAGGACGCGGGATCAATGTGTCTTTAGTCACTTTAAAACAATAATCATAAAACCATTCATAGCCTAATATATGCTGAATGGGAATCCCTTTACTGTGCTGCTTAACATCCTCAATCAACTGTCGTTTTATTTCCACAGGGATCTGGTTTTCTAAATGTAAAATAAAATCTGTTTTAGACCAATTCAAGCGCCCTCTTAATAAGAACTCTGCCGCTGTCGCTTCTTGACCAGCGTCTTCTAAAAAAGAAGAAGCCCATTTCAGGACTTCACGATACGTTTCATCAATTTTCATCTTTGAGCTGCTCCATTTTGGCTGTTTGATCATGCAAAATCAAAGCATCAATGATTTCATCGAGTTTGCCATTTAAAATTTGTTCTAATTTTTGAATGGTTAAGCCAATTCTATGATCGGTTACGCGGCTTTGCGGAAAGTTATAGGTTCGAATTCTCTCTGAACGATCTCCAGTACCTACTGCTGATTTACGTTCCATATCGATCGCACTTTGCGCTTCATGTTGAATATGGTCATAGACGCGAGCCCGCAAGACTTTCATCGCTTTTTCGCGGTTTTGAATTTGTGAACGAGCATCTTGCATAGCAACAGCTATTCCTGTCGGTAAATGGGTTAAACGAACAGCCGAAGCTGTTTTATTAACGTGCTGTCCACCTGCTCCGCTGGCATGATAAATATCTGTCCGAATGTCTTTATCGGCAATATCCAGTTCTACTTCTTCAGCTTCCGGCATTACCATAACGGTTGCTGTTGAAGTATGGATCCGTCCTTGTGATTCCGTTGATGGAACACGTTGAACACGATGCGCGCCATTTTCGTATTTTAATTTTGAATACACATTTTCTCCGGTGATCATTAACGTAACTTCTTTGTATCCGCCGATTCCTGTAATATTGGCATCTAACACTTCTGTTTTCCAGCCTTGTGCATCAGCGTATTTTTGGTACATGCCGAATAAATCGCCTGCGAATAGCGCTGCTTCGTCTCCTCCGGCTGCTCCTCGAATTTCCATAATGATATTACGATCATCATTTTCATCTTTAGGAAGCATCAAGACTTTCATTTTTTCTTCAATTTCAGTTTTTTCATTTTTTAATTCTGCTAATTCTTCTTTAGCCATTTCTGTCATTTCAGGATCAGAAGTTTCTCCTAAGACTTCTTCTGTATCTGCAATGTCTTGTTCGACCGCTTTATATCGACGATAAGTGGCTACTGTTTCACGTAGTCCAGCTTCTTCTTTCGTCAGTTTCATTAATCGTTTTGTGTCACTGACTACTTCAGGATCACTCAACAATTCATTCAGTTCTTCGTAACGTCCTTCGACGCTAGCTAATCTATCAAACATACCGAAATTCTCCTTTTTTCATAGTTTACTGCTGCTGTCTTTTTATTTAAGGAACTCTCATGCGGCATTTGGCAAATTAGATAACTTTCAGCAATGCTCAGGTTGATCTTGCTTGGAAAGTTCCTAAAATCTCTGTGTTTCTATCCGGGTCACTCCGCATCCTTTTAGTTGAGCTGCTTGCCACAGTTTCTCGTCAAAATAGATAATCTTTCTGGAAATGAAACATTTCCCTCAAGTTTCCTAATTTTGAATCGAAACTCCCATGTGGCACTTCGCATCCTTATAGTTGAGCTGCTTGCCACAGTTTCTCGTCAAAATAGATAATCTTTCTGGAAATGAAACATTTCTCTCAAGTTTCCTAATTTTCTGTCTGAGCTGAACGAGAGCGCTCCACATCCTGTTTTAAAGGGGTGGGTGGATATAGTGTTTACGGCAAACGGGAAAGTAACTTTCATTTCCGCCGATTTGAATTTGTTCGCCTGCATAGACAGGTTTACCATTGATCATCCGCATGTTCATAATGGCTTTTCTGTGACAATACCAGCAGATTGTTTTCATCTCTTCAATCTTATCTGCATAAAGTAATAGGTATTTAGAACCTTCAAACAACTCATTTTTAAAATCATTTTTCAAACCAAAGGCCATAACAGGAATATCAAGATCATCCACGATTTGAGCTAATTGAAAAATATGTGTTTTCATTAAAAATTGTGCTTCATCAATTAATACACAAGCAGGCTTGAAATCAAGTTCTTGAATAGTTTCATAAATATTGGTATCATCAAAGATCGAAATCCCTTCACGCCGCAAACCGATCCGGCTAGAAATAATGCCCACTTCATCTCGATTATCCAAACCGCTTGTCATAAGAACAACAGGTTTGTCTTGTTCTTCATAGTTATATGCCACTTTAAGAATCTCAATGGTTTTTCCGCTGTTCATTGCACCGTATTTGAAAAAAAGTTGAGCCATAATTTTAAATCCTCTTTTCTTTCATAGGAATCTCTTAGAATTATACGGTAATTTTGTGAATTTTGCATTAAATTTGTAAAAGAAAAATGGAAAGAGGCTTATTTGCAACAGAACAGCTCCCATATTTTCTGTTTTTCAAGACAAAGAAATTCTCATCCCTAATTGTCAACTCGCTTCCTTTATAATCAGAATTCTCCGTTTTTTGGCGATCAAATTCATTAAATTTATCTATAGAATCAAACAAGTTAAGTAATTTTAATATTCTTTCAAAAAAATTGTGCTAAAATGAAAAAGTAGCAGCAAATTATCTGTTCTCATTATTTTATTTATTGGAGGAAACTCAATTGAGTATACGTAACGCATTTGCCATTATGGTAGGAAAAACAACTAGATGGGGACTCCATACCTTTTTTAAAGGAGGCAGCAGTTATCCAGGCATGTTAACACAAAAGCTGGATCCTACCGTTTTAGGCGCATTGTCTAAAGATTACGAAGTCGTAATCGTGACTGGGACAAATGGAAAAACATTAACAACAGCTTTGACTTATCAAGTGTTGAAACAAAAATACCCAGATATCATTACTAATCCAACAGGTGCAAATATGCAGCAAGGGATCGTTTCGACTTTCTTGACACACCACACTTATACAACTAATAAAAAAAACAAAGTAGCTATTTTAGAGGTCGATGAAGCTAGTTTGGTTCACGTAACGAAATATGTCAAACCAAAAGCGATTGTTTTCACCAATGTTTTCCGCGATCAAATGGATCGTTATGGTGAAATCTATACCACTTATCAATTGATGTTGGACGGTGCTGCGCTAGCACCTGAGGCTTTGATCGTCAGCAACGGTGATGCTCCGATTTTTAATTCAAAAGAAACGGTCAATAAACGGGTTTATTTTGGCTTTGATCATTTGCCTGACGGGGAAATGCAAGCTCATTATAATACCGATGGAGTCCTTTGCCCGCAATGTCATCATATTTTACATTACAAATTCATCTCTTACAGTAACCTTGGAAAATACTATTGTCCGCATTGTGGATTTAAACGTCCTGAACTAACTTACCGTATGACAGATATTCTAAAGATGGATCACCAATCTTCGCGTTTTATCATTGATGGTGAACCTTTTGAAATCAACATTGGCGGTCAGTATAACATTTATAATGCTTTAGCTGCTTACAGCATTGGCCGGATTTTTGATGTATCCCCTGATCAGATAAGAAGCGGATTTCAATCTGCTAAACGGGTATTTGGCCGGCAAGAAATTATTAACATTGAGGACAAAGAAATTACAGTCAATTTGGTGAAAAATCCCGTTGGGTTAAACCAAGTGTTAGATATGATCGCCCGCGATCCTGAGCCGTTTTCTTTTGTTTCTATTTTAAATGCCAATGCTGCGGACGGAACGGATATCAGTTGGATTTGGGACGCAAATTACGAAAGCATCACCGATATGACTATCAAGCAATTTACAGTCAGCGGTGAGCGAGTGGAAGATATCAAAACTCGGATCGAAGTTGCCGGTGTACCAGCAGAAGAACTGCAAGTCATTCCTGAATTGACTGATTTGATCAAGAGTTTCAAAGACGCGCCTACTAAGAAAATTCACGTATTAGCAACTTATACAGCTGTCTTGCAATTGCGCAAAGAACTTGCCAATCAACATTATATTGAAGGAGGCATGTAAGATGGTTGAGTTGAAAGTTTGTCATCTTTATGGAAATTTATTGAACACATATGGGGATAACGGCAATTTATTGATGCTGCAGCATCGTGCAAAACAGTATGGCATTACCTTTGATACGGAAATCATCAGTTTAGATCAAGCTTTTGATCCAACTAAATATGATTTAGTTTTCTTTGGCGGCGGTCAAGATTTTGAACAACGCATTGTTTCAAAAGATTTGCAAAATAAAAAAGAAGATATTGCCACTTACATTGAAAACGATGGTGTAATGGTCGGTATTTGCGGTGGATTCCAATTACTGGGCCATTATTATGTGGATGCTGCCGGCAATAAAATTGAAGGTGCTGGTGCTCTAGATCACTACACGCTCAATCAAGAAAACAATCGTTTCATCGGTGATATCGTGATTAAAAATGACGAGTTTGGTGAAACCTATAAAGGATTTGAAAACCACAACGGTCGGACTTTCTTAGGTGAAAATGTCAAACCCTTAGGCATAGTTGAAGTTGGTCAAGGGAACAATGGCGAAGATAAAACAGAAGGCGCCCATTACAAGCAAACTTATTGTTCTTATCTTCATGGGCCTATCTTAGTTCGCAATGTGTCTTTGACTGATCGTATTCTAAAAGAAGCCGTTAAGAAACGGTTCCCTCAAGAGGCTGAAGTCTTATTCGCGTAACTAAAAACGGTTCTTTATTTTCTAGCGTTGGTGAGAAAATTTCTTCCGGACTACGGGGTTGCTTGTGGAAAGCCATGGGACCGTTTTGAGCCGAAGAACGTGTCTCAAAACTTACAAGTTCAAACTCAGCGTAGCGACTAAAGCCTAACGCTAAGTAATTCTCCTTGTATCCTTTTCCATGGCTACAAGCAACTCCCTATTCCTCCAAAAATTTTTGAGATGTGTTTCCAAATTGTTTTGAATGAGAAGAAAATCAGTTTTGTCACTGACCAACGTCAAATATTGTACAACTAAAAACCACCGATCTGAACGAAAAAAATCGTTTAGGTCGGTGGTTTTTTTAACGTCTTTTAAAGTTTCGTTCCTGGTGTTGAGGCAATAATTTGCAGTGTGCCGTCAATTGTCCAATGTTTGATTTCATTTGGCAAAATGAAATGCGTTCCTTTGTGTAATGGATAGTCCCCTGCTTCAACAGACAACGTTCCTTCACCTTCTAAAACACTCACTAGAGTATAAGGTGCTGTAGCTTCAAATGCTGCTTTTCCTGTAATATCCCATTGGTATACATCAAAGAAATCCGTTTTTACATAGGTTGTAATTTCGACATTTTCCCGTTTTTCTGTTTGGATATCTGTTGCTGCATCCACATGCGGAACTGTTGTCACATCAACTGATTGTTGAATGTGCAGTTCTCTTGGCTTTCCATCATCGCCTTTGCGATCATAGTCATAGACCCGGTAAGTTGTATCACTAGATTGTTGCGTTTCCAGAATCATGATCCCTGATCCGATCGCATGGATCGTTCCGCTTGGAACAAAGAAGAAATCACCTTTTTTTACTTTGATGCGGCGCAATAAATCGTCCCATTTGCCTTCACGAATCATGGTTTCTAATTCTTCTTTTGATTGAGCATGATGCCCATAAATGATTTCTGCTCCTTCATCGGCATCGATCACATACCAGCATTCTGTTTTTCCTAACTCGCCTTCGTGTTCCATTCCATAAGCATCGTCTGGATGCACTTGTACCGATAAGTCATCGTTCGCATCTAATATTTTAGTTAATAATGGGAAGACGTCTCCTTTGGCATTGCCGAAAACATCACGGTGTTTTTCCCAGACTTCTGCCAATGTCATTCCTTGATAAGGACCATTTAATACTGTGCTAGGACCATTTGGATGAGCACTGATAGCCCAACATTCTCCTACCTTATCACTGGGTAAATCATAGCCAAAGACATCTCTTAATTTTGTACCGCCCCAGATTTTTTCTTGTAAAACAGCTTTTAAAAACAATGGTTCGTTCATTTTTACGTTCCTCCCATATGCATACTTCTTTTTTATCTTACCATAATTGAAAACGATTTTACATTGCTTTCATTTAAAAGTTAAAGTATTTCTGCTTCTTTTTCTGCAAAATACGTATCGATCAATTGATCTCGTTTCTTGAGATACACCGGTGTATCACTAGTTGGATGAACGCGGTTAGACAAAAAAACAAAAGCTGTTTGCTTTTTTATATCCAATAAAATAAACGTACCCGTAAAACCAGTATGAAAAAGGTAGCAGTCTTTCTTTCTGACTTTTAAATCCCAGCCTAAAGAGCGTTCTAATTTCCCATTTGGCGTCCAATCTTGTGACAATTGATCAACGGTTGATTCCTGCAAGATACGAATACCGTCTAACTGCCCTTTTTGAAGCAGCATCTGGCTAAAGCGCGAAACATCGTTCAACGTAGAAAACAACCCCGCACTGCCGCAATGATCGCCTAATACTAACGCTTTGGGGTCATGTACCACTCCTCTGATCACACCGCGATCCGGTTGTTTTTCTGTTGGAGCACATTGGGCCAGGTCTGCTGGATGAAAGGTTGAATACCGCAAATTTAGAGGCTGGATCACTCGCTTTTCAAAAACAGCACTTAGCGTTTCCTTTTCAATGACTTCAATAATATACCCTAATAAGATCATATTCGTATCGGTATACTTCGCTTCTATTCCGAAAGAGTCTTCCACTGGCACTCTCAATAAAGCTGCTTTTAATTCACTTGCTGATAACGCATTGCGATTGGGAATAAATCCATTTAACCCAGAAGTGTGTGTCAGTAAATGACGAAGCGTGACTTGTCCGGCACTTAAATCTGGTAAGTAAGTCTGTACGGAGGCATCCAGAGCCAATACCCTGTTCTCCAATAATTGCAAAATAACCGTGGTTGTCAGCATGACTTTTGTCAAAGAAGCCACATCATATTGCTGGTTTTCTATGATAGGTTCTTTATGAGGAATCAACGCTGCTAGACCCTCACGATATTGCCTGGTTTCTTGTTGATTGATAAAAGCATAACTTGCTCCAGGCAATGTGCCGTCTTCGGTAAAGTGTCGGATCAGTTTCCTAGTGTTGTCGTACATACGGCTCTCTTCCTTTCTTCAACTTCTCTTAACGATACCTTTAAAATAAAAAAGCTCATGGGCAGCTTAACCACCAGCATGATTTCGCTTTTTTCTAAATTTGTTTATTGATACTGGCTCTTTTAAGTCCGGTCTTTTAGCTTGATCATAGCATAGATATTTCAGTTAAAGAAACAAAAGCCGCAACTTTTTGTTAGTTTTTTACGGATAAAATCAAAAATAAACAACCAGAAAAAGCCAAAGCCTTTTCTGGTCAATAAAATGAATTATGCTTGTAGGATTTTCACTGTAATTCCATTGGGGTCTTCCAATGAAAGAACGCCTCTCTCTTTATCTATCTGGTATTCATACTGTTTGTTTGTTAAAGATGTTTGAATACGGGAAAAGTCTTCTTTAACTGGAACTACGATTGTATAATACGCCAAACCGCGAGTCCCTTTTTTAGCTGCTGGAATTCCTTTTCCCGCCCAAGTATTTGCTCCGATTTGATGATGGTATTCACCAGCTGCAAAAAACTTTGCTTGTGCGCCAAAATCAAATTTTAATTCAAATCCCAATAAATTCTTGTAAAAAGCTTCAGTCTCACTCAAGTCAGCTACAAATAAATGCACATGTCCGATAGAACTTCCTGAAGGCAAGTGACTGAACGTTTCTTTAGCTTCAGCGATCACACTATCTGCATCCATTGGATTTGTTACGCCTGCAATTTGGCCATCTGGACGAATGTCCCACTCAGATTTAGGTTTATCCCAATAGATTTCAATCCCATTTCCTTCAGGATCATCCAGATAAAGAGCTTCGCTATAGCCATGATCACTGGCACCGGTCAGCGGGTAACCAGAAACGAGGAGATGATACAGCATCTCACCTAAGTCTTGTCGAGTAGGCAACAAAAGAGCCAAATGATACAATCCTGTCGAACGAACGTTAGGCTTGTTTGCTGAAACAACTTGCATTGTTAACAAAATCGTTTGATCTTCTTTTGCACCAAAAGAAACCGCTGATGGTGTTTCAAATTTTATATCCATTCCAATAACAGTTTGATAGAACTGTTTCATCTCTTGTAAATTTTCAACATTTAAAACAACTTCTCCAATATGCGTCTTTTCATTTAAATTAGGCACTTGTTTCATTCCTTCCTCAATTCGCTTTACACTTACTTTTAATAAGTGTATATGGAAAAGGAATAGATTGCAAGAAGAAAGACTAATCTGCTTCAACTAAAAATAATCATATAAAACCGGCGTTCCTTCTGGAATTCGTTTTGCAAAATCAGCCAGTGTTTGCTCATCTCCTTGAATCCGTTCAAAAAAGTGCAATTCTTCAATCGTTCGATAATTCATGAAAACTTGTGTCCAAGCTTGAATGGTGCCTGATAAAAGCGAAACTTGGGAAAGTTCTTGTTCATTGGTCACCCGAGATACTTTTCTGTCAGTCAAGTATAATTCCAACTTCCAAACTCCGGTATTCCAGGGAGCTGCTAGATCTTCGACTTTCAAATAAACCGTTTGAGGAGCTCTTTCTTTAAATGGATAAGCTAACAAAAATTGTTCCATATTCACAATTCGTGTCATCATTGAAGGAACTAATTCTTGTTTAATTCTTGGGTTCTCTAACAAGTAAGCTATTTTTTCGGATTCACCCGTTTTATAAAGATAGGTATAGAAAGTGGCTTTATGCGAAGCCACAAAATTCCACAACCCGCTAAAGGCTGGATGAGACAAATAAACCATTTCTTGCAAGACAAATGTTCTGGCGTCTTGTCCTTTGAAAGAGTAGATTAAATAGCCTTGGGCTTCGCCTTTTTCATCCAAATATAACGCAATATGAGACTCTTCTCGTGACGTCATTAAAAATTCCCAATCCCACTCATTGCGTTTAAGCGGACCAATACTGGTTTGATAGCGATTTTTATAAAGAGTTTTCATTGTTGCTTTTGCTTCTTCCCATTGAACACGTCGAATTGTTCCCGGTGTTTTTTGCGTTTTCGGCAATTCACTGACATCAATCGTATATTGGATATCATCAAAACTTTGTTCATAACCGTATTTGCGATAAAACGGATAAGAAAAAGGCGATAAGTAGGAGAGCAACTGGTCTTGTTCGTTCATCTTTTCTAATGACAGCTTCATTAATTGAGCGATATCTCCTCCGCCCCTATTTTCAGGGTAACTTGATACATAGCCGATCCCTCCCATTGGAAAGGTTTTTCCGTGTAAGTAAACTTCCATTGGCCGGACAATAAGCTGGCTCATCAACGTTTCATCTTGAAAAGCCCCATAGCATACTGAAACAGAGCAAAGCTCTTTAAATTCTTTTTCGCGTTTTTCTGTTTTCTCTATATTAAAGGCATAACTTGCTAAGTCTAACATTTCTTTGTATTGATCAAGCGGCATTGTTTTGTATTCAGTCATTTTACTCTCCCTCATTTTCTTTTTCTTTTAGTTTAACACGTTGGTTATTTATTTACCTATTTTTATTTCTTCTTGTATTTTGACTAGTTTCACGAAATAACTTATCTTTTATCACAAGTTCTTCACAATTTCTTTCTATACTAAAGACATACCAAAAACAACCAACTTTTTTATTTTTTTCTTTTGCCTCCTCCAGGTTTAAAAGAACCCAACCCTTTCCATCTTAGCTACTCCTGCTAAGATGGTTTTTTTGTGTAGAAAATTAGAGGTGAAACTTTGATGCGTGTTTTATTTTTGAGTGTTTGATCTTTATTTTACTATTTAAAGATGACTTTCTCTCTAAAATGCGTAATTAAACGATGAGGAGAATGTAATAAGGGAGGATACGAATAATGGAGTACAAGCGAGAAAAACCTGTTTCGCTAAAGATTATGGAATCTTTGGCAAAAAGAGGGGAACTAACACCCAAAGAGAGACAATACCTGCAACAGTTGCAGAAAGGTTTTGCAGGTGAAAGGGTCTTTGATCAGATGAGCACTCAGTTGAGTAAAAACTGTTTAATTATGAATGACTTATTGTTGCGGCCTGATGCTTCAAACGCCTTTCAAATTGATTCATTGATTTTAACTAATAAAGCGATTTATTTATACGAAATTAAAAATTATAGTGGGGAATATTGTTATGGAGAAGAGATGTTGTTAAAACTCCCGAATTTTAAAGTAAGTAATCCGCTTATTCAAGTACAAACTACTAAAAATAAACTCATCCTTTTCCTAAAAGAACTTCAGTATGATATCGACGTCAAAGCCTATGTTACTTATGTGAATCCAGAATTTACTCTATTTAATGCTCCAAGGCGAGAAAATATTTTATTGCCAACACAGTTGAACAAGCATTTTACTACGTTGGAAAACCAGAGTATACCTTTGACTGCTTTTCATAAAAAAATTGCTGCAGACTTTGCTGCACACCAAATTGAACCAACTCCATTTAAGAATGATATTCCAAATTATTCATTTAGCGACTTACGCAAAGGAATCTGTTGCGAAAAATGCAATTCTTTCCATTTAGAGCTGCAACGAATAAAGTACCATTGTTGTTCATGTATGTATGAACGCTCTATTAATTCTGCGCTCTTAGCCAGTATCAAAGAATATCAGCTACTTTTTCCAGATAATAATCTAAATACAGAAATGCTATTTCGCTGGTGCAACAAGGCCGTTACAAAAAAAAGAATCAGGCGTGTTCTTAATACTCTTCTTTAATACTCTTATGGGACAAACTCATGACGTTTTTGTAGAAAGTTGTCCATGAAATGCTGTTGTGGGACAAACTCATGGCATTTCTGTAGGAAGTTGTCCATGAAATATCGTTGCGGGACAAACGCATTGCGTTTTTATAGAAAGCAGTCCATGAAATGCCTTTGCGGGACAAACTCATTGCAGTTTTATAAAAAGTTGTCCGCGAAATGCCGTTGCGGGACAAACTCATTGCGTTTTTGTAGAAAGTTGTCCATGAAATGCCTTTGCGGGACAAACACACTGCGTTTTTGTAAAAAGTTGTCCGCAGAACCGCTTTGATTGAAGAAACATACTACATTAAGTACTAATTCCTCTAAGCAAAAAACTGTCGATTCAAAAAACTAATAACTAGTAAAAAAAAGTAGAAAGCTGCCAAATAACTTTGGCGCTTTCTACTTTTTTCTAACTAATTATACTTTTGAGTCAATCTCTTATTTTATCTTATTAGATAGCTGGTTGTTCAGCAAATTGGCTGTTATACAAATCAGCATAGAAGCCGCCTTTTGCCATTAATTCATCATGTGTACCAGTTTCCATTACGTCTCCTTCGTTCATCACAATAATGTTATCCGCATCACGGATAGTGGACAAACGGTGAGCAACAACAAAGCTTGTTCTGCCTTGTAATAACTTGCGCATTGCTTTTTGAATCAAGATTTCTGTCCGTGTATCTACGCTTGAAGTAGCTTCATCTAAGATCAAGACTTCAGGGTCAACTAAGAAAGCACGAGCAATCGTAATCAATTGGCGTTGCCCAAGTGAAATATTGCTGGCTTCTTCATTTAGAATCGTATCGTAACCAGCAGGCAATGTATGAACAAAATCATCTACGTGAGCCGCTGTCGCTGCTGCAGCCACACGTTCTTCATCTTGACCATATTTTTCGCTACCGTATTTGATATTATCAAGGATTGTTCCATTAAATAACCAAGTATCTTGCAATACCATACTGAAATGCGAACGCAATTCATCACGGGACATGTCTCTGGTATCTACACCATCAAATTTGATACTTCCGCCTTTAACATCATAAAAGCGTTCCAATAGATTGATCAAGGTAGATTTACCTGCTCCAGTTGGTCCAACGATAGCAACCATTTGGCCCTCTTTAACATTTAAGTTAAAGTCTTTCATCAATAATTCTTCATTATCGTCACCATAACCAAATTGAACGTGTTCAAAGGAAATTTTGTAAGGTGAATTTTGAATAGGTGTGACATTCGATTTTTCTTCTGTCATTTCTTCTTCATCTAACACTTCAAATACCCGCTCAGCTGAAGCAACAGTTGCTTGAACGGTGTTGATCAAATTAGCCATTTGGCTCATTGGCTGACTAAATTGATTGGTATATTGTAGAAAAGCTTGAACGTCCCCTAAGGTCATTCCACCATTTGCTACTTTAATACCCCCTACTACAGCTACTAGCAAATAACCAATATTTTTAACAAAATTCATCATAGGCATAATGAAGCCAGAAAAGAATTGAGCTTTCCAAGAAGATTGATACAATTCTTCATTTTGTTTTTCAAAGTTTTCTATTTCTGCTTCTTCACGATTATAGGTTTTAATAATTACATGGCCAGCATAAGTTTCTTCAACTTGGTCATTCAATAGGCCTAATTTTTTTTGTTGACTTGCAAACAGCTTTTGTGAACGTGGAGCAATCAAACCAATCACAATTACACTCAACGGAACTGTTACAAAAGCAATCAAGGTCATTTGCCAGCTGATACTGAGCATCATGTACAATACGGCAAAAAACAAGACGAAACTGTTAACAAATTGAGTCAAGGTTTGTTGCAACGTATTGGCAATATTGTCCATGTCATTAACAGCCCGTGACATAATATCTCCGTTTGAGTGAGTGTCGTAATAACTCATTGGTACTTTGTTCATTTTATCTTTTAGGTCTTTCCGCAAATCATAAACCGTTCTTTGCGCTACACGCGTCATGGTAAATTGTTGGAAATATTGGAAAACTGCAGATAAAACATACAAAATAGCTACAGTGACTAAAACATTTTTAATCACATCAAAGTCAATTGGTAATTTATCCATGGCTTGGCCAGCTTGTTGCATCTTAGCTCCTGCCATGACACCTTTGAAAATTTCTGTCGTTGCTTCCCCTAAAATTCTCGGTGTTTTAGTCTGCAAGACAGTTCCAACAATGGCTAAAACAAAAACTAAGCCAACAGCAACTAAACGACTTGACATATAACCAAGCAGTCTTTTTAACGTGCCCCAAAAGTTCTTGGCTTTGCGGGGTGCCATTTTTGATCCTGCATTTCTCATTAAATTTCCTCCTCTCTCATTTGAGAGTTCATAATTTCTTGATATGTTTCATTCGTTTCTTTTAATTCTTCATGTGTTCCTTTTCCAACTACTTGTCCGCCATCCATTACTAAAATAGTATTAGCATTCATTACTGTACTGATTCTTTGGGCAATGATCACAACGACAGCGTCTTTTGCTTCTGTAACTAACGCGTTACGTAAAGCAGCGTCTGTTTTAAAGTCTAGAGCAGAGAAAGAATCATCGAATACCAATATATCTGCTTTAGAAACAAGGGCACGAGCAATACTTAACCGTTGTTTTTGTCCACCAGAGAAGTTTCCTCCTCCTTGTTCTACATGACTATCTAAACCGTCTGGCAATTCCGCTACAAAGCTCTTAGCTTGTGCAACTTCTAATGCATGCCAAATTTCTTCATCTGTTGCATCTGGCTTCCCATATTGCATATTTGAACGAATCGTTCCTGTAAATAAAATTGCTTTTTGAGGAGCATAACCGATCATGCTGCGCAAGTCTTTTTGATTCATATCACGAATATCTACTCCATTGATTCGAATGCTGCCTGATTCAATATCATAAAAACGTGCGATCAAGTTAGCTAAAGTCGATTTACCTGAACCCGTTCCACCGATGATAGCTACCATTTCGCCTTTGTTCCCTTTAAAATCAATATCTTTTAAGGCTAATTGTTCAGCTCCGGTATAGCGGAAATCAACATGGTCAAACTCTAATGTTCCTTTATTTGCCATATCTACTTTTGTTGGTTTTTCTGGATCTTTAACCGCACTTTCTGTGGCTAAAACTTGATTAATACGAGCAGCAGACACTTGTCCTCTTGGAATGAAAATGAAAATCATCGACAACATCATAAAGCTCATCAAAATTTGCATCGCATAAGTCATAAAGGTAATTAAGTTCCCTACTTCCATAGCCCCATCACCGATATAGTGTCCACCAAACCAAATAATTGAGATATTGGTTGCACTAATGATCAAGGTCATAACAGGCATCATAAAACTCATGATCGTATTAGCTTTGATAGACGTATCAGCAAAATCTTTATTGGCTGCGTCAAATCGTTTTATTTCTGAATCATTTCGATTGAATGCACGGATCACACGGATCCCAGTCAATCCTTCTCGAAAAACTAAGTTCAAACGGTCCGTTTTACTTTGCATTTTTTTAAAGTATGGGACTCCAAAATACATAATGATTAACATGAATACAGCTAAAATCGGCAGTACATAAAGAAAAATACTGGCAAGCTTAGGTTCCCGGTTGTAAGCCATAACTCCTGCTCCCACTAGCATAATAGGAGCCATAATCATCATTCTTAATCCCATCATGATGACCATTTGAATTTGGACCACATCATTGGTCGTTCTAGTGATCAGCGAGGATGTTCCAATCTCATCAATTGCATCGTTTGAAAAATAAGATACTTTTTTAAAGATAGTACTTCGAACATTTTTTCCTAATAACTGAGATTGCTGTGCAGCCAAATAAACATTCCCTGTTGCTGCAGCTACACTTAATAAAGAGAAACCCAACATTTTTACGCCGACTGAGATAATATAATCAACGTCTCCTGTCGCTACTCCGTTGTCTATAATATCTGCAGTTAAATTGGGCAAATATAAATCACAGACAACTTGGACAACCATAAATAAGATTGCTCCAATTACTGCTAAGCCATTCATTCGTTTAGCTAGTTTTATCATAGTTTTCTTTCCTCCTAAATGGGCTAATTTTTTTCTAAACCATACTCAATCCAGTCTATTTTTTTATTAAATGCTGAAATGATTTCTTCCTTCGAGTGTTTCTTATAGAAGCCTTCTCCTATAGTCCCAAATAAAGTGGTCATCAAAAATTTAATCAACATAGAAAAATCTTCTGAATCTGTTAATTTCAATTTTTCCATATCAATGTGTTTTTTTAGCGGATGATCAGATTTTCTTTCTGTTTCTAAATGTTTAGCCGTATCAGGTGTTACTTCTTTACCGGTACGGTAATCCATGTGTAAAAACATATGTTTAAAAAAATCAGAATGCTCTTCATCCATGATTAAAGTGAGTACAGCGGGAAAAAAAAGACGGTATCCTTCGAATAAATTTCCCTTCGCTTTTTTAAAACTATCCAACAACATCTTTTGAGTATCTTGTTTAAGCAAACTCAGATAATAATAATACAAGTCTTCTTTATCTGCAAAATATTGATAAAAGCTGCCGCGCGAAATTTCAGCTTTTTTTATAATATTATTGATTGATGCTTCATTTAAAGGAACGCGAGAAAATTCCTCTGCCGCTGCTGCTACCAACCGGCTTTGCTTTTCTTCCGATAAATTAAAATACGTTTTAGTTGGCACTTTTTTCATTCCTTTCATTTCCTGAAAATGACATGCCGTCATAATGACACTTTGTCATTATAGGGGAGGCTAAAATAAAAATCAAGTTTTTTTGACTACTTTTTTGATGAATTCGTTTTCTATTTTTTTATTTCCAATTGCATCTTCTACTTATCTTTAGTAAGATTATAAAGATAAAATTAATTGTTCTTTTCATCACAAAAACAAAAGAAAGAAGGATGTTCAAAATGACTAAATTATTACTTGTTAGAGCTCATCCCTTAACTGGTGATGTTTCCCGTTCAATGAAAGTAACGGATGCTTTTATTGAATCGTATCAAAAAACAAATCCTGACCATATTATAGAAGATACTAACTTATACGATATGGCTGTTCCAGAAATTGACCGTAACTTGCTTGATGCTTGGACTGCTCTTGGAGCTGGCACTCCTTTTGACGAGTTATCAGAAGTTCAACAAGAAAAGGTCACTTTATTCGGTAATTATACCGCTAATTTTTTAGCAGCTGATAAAATAGTGGTAGCTAATCCTTTATGGAATCTAAATGTACCGGCCCGTCTAAAAGCCTGGATAGATACAATTAATGTTTCTGGAAAAACATTTAAATACAATGAATTAGGACAACCAGTCGGTCTAGCTACTGATAAAAAAGCACTGCACATTCAAGCCAGCGGCGGAACTTATGGCGGACAGGACCCAGCGAGTATCTATATCAAAACTATTTTTAACTTTATTGGCGTTTCTGATTTTCATGAACTATTCGTAGAAGGAATGGATTATGCTCCAGAAGATGCTCCTCAAATCGTTGCTGATGCAGTGGTTAATGCAACTGCTTTAGGTGAAACGTTTTAAATTATTAAAGCCAGTGCGGTTAATTATCCGCACTGGCTTTAATTCTCTATCAAAAATAAAAACTATATCTAGTTACCTGCTATGGTTCTTGAAGTAAGTTAAGAATCTTAGCAGGTTCAGCTGCTAAGATTCTCTTACTCCTCTTTTTTTCTCTTCTTGATTTTCTTCTTTTTCCTTTTTTCAATCGGCACACTTGGTTCATTCGCTGGATTATAATCGTGTTCGTATAGTCCCGAATGCTTTTGATACCAGTTGAAAAAATACTCAAGGATGACTTTTAGAATAGCATATCCTGGAATTCCTAAAATAACACCGGGAATACCAAATAATTTTCCTGAAGTCAGTAAAACGAGAATAATCGTAACGGGATGGATATCTAAGTTGCTGCCTAGAATTTGCGGTTGAATGACTCGACCTTCAATAGTCTGTTCGATAGCAAAAACAATCAGCACCTTCACTAGCATAGCCGGTGAAGTAACAAAAGCAATAATCACCACCGGTACCATAGCTAAAAATGACCCTAAATAGGGAATCAAGTTTAAGAAGCCAGCCATCACTCCTAATGTAACAGCATACTCCAGCCCTACGACAGCAAATCCAATCCAAAACATCAAAGCGACAAAAAAAGCCACCAACAATTGTCCTCGGATATACTGACTGATTTTCGTATTGATTTCTGTTAACAAATTATACGTTGTCAAACGAAACTTAGTTGGAATAACTTTCATTATATGATACGGCAAGTTGCGTCCATCTTTTAGTAAGTAAAACAGAATAAACGGCATAGTAACCAAAGCGACTACAACGTTCGTAACTGCTCCAACAACATTTCCAATACTTGTAACCGTAGTGTTGACAACATTTGTTACTTGCTTTGATACGGAAGACATAATGTTTTGACTGATGTCATTTACTTGTTGCTGAAATTGAGAAAGTATGTCGCTTCTTAATAAACTATCTGCTTGCGACACTACACTCTCCCAATAAAGCGGCCAGTTTTTAATCAAACTCACTGTTTGCTCTTGTATGATGGGAATCAAGGTGGTTACACCCCAAACAATTAAAGCAATAATAATGATAAAAACAAGTAGAATAGCCGCAATACGGGGAAACTTTTTGATTTCTAACCAGTCAATCAAAGGATTGACTAAATAGTATAAAATACCGGCCATCAAAATCGGTAATCCGACCACACTAAGGAAATCTCTTATTGGGCTGAAGATATAAGCTACTTTTGAAAAAACTAAGACATTTAACAACAGCAATAAGGATACTAATAAGATCGTTACTACCTTATTATCTAAAAACCATTTCCAAAACCAAGTAACTAGTCTTTTCGTTTTTACTGTTTCTTGTTCTTGTTCCATTCTCAACACTTCCTTAGTCAGCTTAGTTTAGCCTACGGTTTATTTTGCATAATAAACAGTTGTACCAACTGTTACTTCAGGTAATTTAAAAGGTTTTAAATAAATACCGTTCGCCAACTTGTCTTCTTTTGGTACTTCTGAAAAGTTTAATGTGACGTGTCCAATCGTGTTTAGGTTTTCGTTCGCTAAGCTTCCTACTTCTAAAATCGTGTACTCTTGGTCATCAAAGGAAACTTTTTGTCCTGGTTTTAATGTAACTTCTTTTTTATCTGCTTCAAATTTTTGAATGATTGAAACTGAACGAAGATCTTCCGTTGCTTGTTCTCCAAATAAAATAATGATTGGATCTTTTTGGCTCACCGCATTTTCTCCTATAGCTGTAACTTTTCCTACTAACATTTTATCCATTCCCTTCTTAACTCTTACTTCTTTTGGTTTCTTATAGTTTAGCATATTCGAGATAGTAATGGTAAAGAAAAGAAACATACTGGATACGGCAGACAAAGCCCTTTTGAGCATCATAAGAAGATTAAGTTTCTATCATTACTTGTATATTATAGAAAGAAGATAAATAGTTGACAAAAAAATACCCAATAGATTTTTGAAGCGCTTTTGTGTGTGCTGAGTATCAAACTTTGGTTCTTTTTTTTTAAAACCATTCTCTTTTTAAATATTCTGCTTAAATTCCTTAGTATTTGATGAAAAGCGTTTGCCTCAAAGGGTACAGACTGGTATGATAAAATTAGTGAATCGTCGCTAATTCCGCGATATTGGAGGTACTCATTTATGGCATCCAGCAAAGACAATCAACCAGAAGAAATAATGCAGCAAGAACCTAAAAAAATAAAACATCCTTCTTTTTCCATTCGCAAAGAAGGCGATACAATTATGACTACTTTGACACTTTCAGATTATCACACACCTCAACTAGAAGAATTTTATATCTTACATAGAGAAACGGGCCAACGCTATTCTTTTTTAGCAGAAAAAAAGGATAAGGCTACTTATTCTTTTAGTGTTGGAATCCGTGATTTTATCCGACAAAACGCTCCGAAAAATCCGAAAGAACACTTTGAATTTTATTATACTGTGCGTTATTTAGAAGAAAATGAATGGGTTCGAAAAGATGAACCACTTTCGCTTGATTTATTCGAACAATTTGATTCTTTCGGCTTATCACAATTCAAAGATCAAGGCAATGATATCTACCCCTATTTTAGTCGCAGAACAAGGGGCTTTTGTTTTACTGTAAATATACCTGTACGCAGCATTCGTTATATTCACAGTAGTCAGATCAAGCAAATCGAGCCGCAAAAAGATTTTTTAACAATCGTCGGTGAATTGGTCACCACTGCCATAGCCGTTAACCGAATCGATACGATCATGGTTGGCCGAAAAACAGGTAATCGCCGAACCATCCATTCTAATCATCACTTGAATCGTTTAGAATCCGGGACGCATCATTATTACTATGATTATGACATTCTAGTTGATTTAAATGAACTAGCTAAAGAATTGTTTATTCATAACAGCGGCGACGAGGACTTTGATTTTTATCTTGAAGTTTATTTAAATGGACTGTTTAATCCAACGATTGTTCGCGTAGCTAATCCGCAAGAACTAAGTTCACGTAAATTTTATAAAGATCAGGCAATCTCCTATGGGAAATCAGCATATCTGTTCTCTCCTAATTTTACTGAACATTATAACGGCTTGTCTTTGGCTGCAACAAAATACGATAAAGCCGTTTACGAGTATTACAAAGAAATCCAACCTTTTTCTCGTCTGGTCAAGCCTTTTCAAACCGAACGAAATATCTGGATCATCGGTGAAAAACCATTAGAAGCGCGTAACAATGGCTGGTATTTCTTTCAATACCTACGAAAAACCTATCCAGAGCTAACCGTTTATTATGTACTAGATCCGACTTCTCCAGATTATGAAAAAGCAGTGGCTTTCGATAAAGAACACATTTTGCCGTTTAAATCCAAACACTATATTCGGACCTTGTTAATGGCTCAAGTTATTTTAACTTCTGAAGCTCCTTACCATATTTATCCTACACGTAATCCACTATGGATCGATATTATTGGTGCTAAACGCATTTTATTGCAAAACAACGTTTTAGGCTTACAACCGGTCAAGCAATCCCTTGGCTTTGCTTCAGATCAATTTAAAACTGATTTATTTTTGGTCAGCTCAAAAATCGAAAAACGCTACGCTATTGAAACATTAGGCTATCCTGAACAGCAAGTTGCCCTAACTGGTTTAGCGCGTTTTGATACGCTGCTGGCTCCAGATGAAAAGGACGTAACAAAACCAGAAATTTTAATTTTCCCTGCTGATCAAGAAACGGGACTGCATTATCAGACAGAAGCCATTGACCGGACAGCAAAACGTTTCTTATCGTTAGTAAGAAACCCTGACTTTAAACAATTACTAGCTGAATATGATCTATCCGTTACGATTGCTTTACCTCATTCTATGGTCCGCTATTTTAGGAGTTTTGCTGATTGCGGCTGTTCTGTGCTTTTACAGGAACAAGTAAACATTTTACAGTTGCTCAAAGAAAGCAAAGTATTTATAACAGATACTGATCCACATGCTTTTGATTTCAGTTTTTTAACTAAACCAGTTTGTTTTTATCAACCAGAAGTCAAAGGTCCTGATTCAGAAAATCAAATTTCACTACGAGAGATTTATTTAAATGAATTGCCCGGTGAAATCGCAAGTGACGAAGACAGTTTCATTTACCATTTAACTAAATTAGGCCAAGACGGCTTTGAGATGTCTCGTAAAAACCGCCAAAAAGCAGACGCTTTATTAGAGTATCGAGATACTCATTCGAATGAGCGGATTTATGAAGCTGTTCAACATCTGGTGCCTTCCCGTTTTACAAAAAAATAAATTTAACCGAAAAAAAGTGAGAAAAAACAACGCTGTTTTCTACTCGCTTTTTTTTTATTGTTTTTTAATCTATGCTATACTAAAAAAGAAATGAATACGAAATCATAGGAGGAATAAGGAATGAAAGAAAACATACTTTTAGGAACCTATACTAAACGTGAAAGTAAAGGTGTTTATCAAATTCAATTAGATACTGAAAAAAAAGAACTAGCAGATTTGTCTTTTGTTGTGGAAGCTGACAGTCCAACTTATCTCGCGTTATCTGACGACCAAACAGTTTTATATGCGATCTCTAAAGAGAATGGTGCAGGCGCACTCGTTTCATTTAAGAAAAACGTAAAAAATGACATCACTAAAGTGGATGCGGTTTCGGCTGAAGGAGCTCCTCCTTGTTATGTAAGCTTTGATAAAGAACGCTCTTTTGTTTACACTGCAAATTACCACAAAGGTGAAGTAGCTGTTTTAAAGACTGACGCAGAAGGTCATTTAGCTTTATTGGATACAGTTAAACATACCGGCTCAAGTGTGCATGAAAACCAACAAAGCGCACATGCTCATTATATGGATCTGACACCTGATAACCGCTTTGTCGTAGCTTGTGATCTAGGAACAGATGCCGTTTATACCTATTCAGTCGATGAAACGGGCAAATTAACTGAAGTAAGTCGTTACAATGCTGCACCTGGAACAGGACCGCGTCATTTAGTATTTCACCCAAATGGAACAACGGCTTATCTTTTTGGGGAATTAAGCAGCGAAGTTTTAGTATTGGATTATGAACCTAAAACAGGAACTTTCACTCACCTTCAAACCATTTCTACTATTCCCGCAGAACATACAAGTTTCAATGGCGGTGCGGCAATCCGTATCTCTGATGATGGTCGCTTTATTTATGCTTCGAATCGCGGACATGACTCAATTGCTGTCTTTTCGGTTTCAGACAAGGATCAGACACTCGAATTAGTTGAAATTGTTCCTTCTGAAGGGAAAATCCCACGTGATTTTGCTATCGATCCTTCTGGTAAATTCATTGTAGCAGCTCATCAAGATTCTGATAACTTAACTTTATTTGAACGGGACACTGCATCAGGAAAATTAACGCTGATTCAAAAAGACGTTTATGCGCCTGAATGTGTCTGTGTCTATTTCAAATAACATGATTCTTATCCACAACACAAAAAGCAGGCTCATTCTTTTTGTGTTGTTTTGCTTAAGCTAAGTTACCACCCCTTACTTATTGTAAGTAATGATATTGTATGCTATGCTTGCTTTACTAGCAGCATCTTTCAAAAATCAAACAAATTATTACTCTAATCATAAAGGAGGTCAAATTATGGTTGAAGGAATCCATCATATTTCAGCTTTTACAAAATCAGCAGCTGATAACCATTATTTCTATACAGAGATTTTAGGCTTGCGCCTTGTAAAGAATACTGTCAACCAACAAAATACACAAATGCGGCATCTCTTTTATGGAGATTACCAAGGAAATCCAGGTACATTATTAACCTTTTTTGAATTAAAAAAAGTAGGACAGGCTGTAAAAAATAATAATTACTTTTCAAGTGTAACGTTAAAAGTGCCACGCGGCAGTTTGCCTTATTGGGAAACTCGTTTAACTGATTATGCTATCCCTTTAGATTATAATAGCTGTAAACAAGTGCTGGATTTTAAAGATAATGACTCTCTTTCTCTTTCTTTAATGGAGGTCAACGAATCCATTGCGCTTGAAAATGCAACCCATCATTCAGATATTCCAGTAAACAAACAAATCATTGGAATAGGCGAAATATCCTTACGTGTTGAGCAGCCCGATGAAACAGTTTCTTTCTTAACTGACTATTTAGGCCTGTCTCCTTCTCATGCGATTGGACAATTAGCTATAAAAAAAGACTCTAGTTTTACCACGGTCAAAGCTAGCAATCAAACAGCTGTTTCCAGAATGGGACGCGGTTCAATTGATCATATCGCCTATTCTGTCGATTCCATTACCGAACTCGATCGATTACAGAAAACAGCAAAACAACACCAACTGGCTATTGAATTATATGCAGATCGCGGATATTTCCAAAGCCTTTATTTACTAGAACCAAATGGCTTACGTATTGAAATTGCAACCAATAAACCTGGCTTTACATTAGACGAACCCTTAGATGAATTAGGAGAACGTTTTTCATTGCCGCCTTTTTTAGAAACAAAACGATCAGAAATTGAAGCGAATTTGGAGGGTTTTTAAAGTGGATGAAATAAAAGGAATACACCATGTGACTGCTATTACCAGCAGTGCGGAAAAAATTTATGATTTTTTCACTACTATTTTAAGTTTACGATTAGTAAAAAAAACCGTCAATCAAGATGACATTCAGACTTATCATCTCTTTTTTGCAGATGATAAAGGAAGTGCCGGAACAGATATGACTTTTTTTGATTTCCCTGGAATCCCTCAAGGAACAAAGGGAACGAATGATATTTCTAAAACATCTTTACGCGTTCCAAGTTATGCTGCTTTAGAGTATTGGGTAAAGCGCTTTGACAAATATGGCGTTTCCCATCATGGAATTAAAGAACAATTTGGCACAAAAACCTTATCTTTTGAAGATTTTGATGAACAACAATACCAATTGATTTCTGACGAAAATAATAAAGGAATCGGGACTGGAATACCTTGGCATAAAGGACCTGTTCCAGATGAATTTGCCATTACGGGATTAGGACCTATTTTTGTTCGGATTGAAAACTTTAACTTTTTGAAAGAAGTATTAGAAAAAGTTTTACATTTTAAGGAAATTGCCCAAGAAGATGCCTTTCATTTATTTGAAGTAGGGACCGGCGGAAATGGTGCGCAAATGATTGTAGAACACAATGAAGATCTTTCGCAAGCTCAACAAGGGTATGGCAGTGTCCATCATATGGCCTTCCGTGTTGAAGATCGCGCCGCCTTAGATAAATGGATCGACCGAATGGCTCAATTTCGTTTTCCAACTTCTGGTTATGTAGATCGTTTTTATTTTGAATCGCTTTATGCCCGGATTGCACCTGGTATTTTATTTGAATTCGCAACAGATGGTCCTGGTTTTATTGATGATGAAGAAGATTACGAAACATTAGGAGAAACGTTAGCACTGCCTCCTGCTTTTCGGAACAAACGAGCAGAAATTGAGAAACTTGTTCGGCCAATTGATACTGTCCGCAGCAATAAAAAATTTGAAAAAGAATACCTCTAATTCATTGAAAGGAAGCTACTCATTTGATTCATTTTACAGCAGACGAGCTTACTAAAAAACAACAATATAAGTTTATCAGCGGCAGCGTCATTCCGCGTCCAATTGCTTGGGTCACCTCTCTTTCAAAAAATGGGAAGATCGTTAATGCTGCACCTTTCAGTTTTTTTAGCGGAGTTTCCAATGAACTGCCTCTTGTATCAGTAGCCATTTTACGGAATGCGGGAAAACAGAAAGACACAGCCCGAAATATTTTAGACCGAAAAGAAGCAGTGATTCATATTGTAGATCAGGATTTAGTTGAAGAAATGAATCGTACAGCAGCTCCTTTAGCTCCCCATGAAAGTGAATTGGATCGAACTCAATTAACTTTGATTGATAGTCAAACGGTTAGTGTTCCTACTATTCAAGAAGCAAAAGTTCGTTTTGAAGGGAAATTGTATCAACATATTCCTATTAAAGATGAAGCTGGAAATATTATCACGGATTTATTTATTTTCCGGATAACCGACTTTTTTTTCCATGAATCTGTCATTGATTTAGCTAAAGATTATATTTTAACCGGGGATTTAAATCCCGTTGCTCGCTTAGCAGGCGATCAATATGCTACTTTAAATGAAGAATTTACGCTTATCCGACCTGTGAACTAAAACTAAATGCATCAAAAAAAGACTTACCTTTCCGTTTGTGCTTCTCAGCAACGAAAAAGTAAGTCTTTTCTTTGTTTATTGAATGAGATTAATCAGTCGCTTTGACAGATCCGATCTCTGAAGAAGAAGAAACTTCTCCTGTAGCAGCTAAGTTAAAGTCTGATACTTTATCCATATTTGTAAAGACAACTACCATTGCGCTATCTTTACCCGCAGCTTCTAAAGCAGCTAAATCAACAGTTGAAATCACTGTGTTTTCAGTTACTTCATCGCCTTCTTTAACGGCCGTTTCAAAAGGTCCGCCGTTTAATTCTACTGTATCTAATCCCATATGCAATAAGATTTCTACACCATTTTCAAGTAAAAGGCCCACCGCATGTTGAGTTGGAAAAACACTTAATACTTTACCAGCAGCTGGTGATGTGATTTTTCCATCTGTTGGAATAACAGCGAAACCGTCTCCCATCATTTTTTGTGAAAAAACAGGATCTGAAACTTCATCAATTGAAATCAATTTCCCGTTTGCCGGTGCATACAACTTTACAGGGCTATTTTCAGGTGTTGTGTCTTTTTTCTTTAAAAAATCAAACATTCCCATATATACTCATCTCCTTAAAAATTCTATAGTTCTTTCCATCGAACATCTGTATGAAAAGTTCTCAGTATTATAGTAACATAAAAGCTCCTATTTTTGAAGACAAACGAAAACCTTTACTCCATTCAGTTTTTTCTTTAAATTCGTTTATCTTTATGCTCGCTCATCTCTTTAATTTGTTCACGAACTTTTTGTGCTACTCCTTCATCTGTTAGAATAATCAAGGTATCTCCTAAATGCATTACTGTATCCCCGTGAGTAATGATCTCGCTTTCGCCACGGCGGATAGAAGTTAACAACGCTTCTTTAGGCCATTTAAAATCACGAATCATCCCACCGTCTAAAATACTTTCTGCTTGAACAGTTACTTCAATTATTTCTTTCCTGCCTTTAAGGACATATCTGTCTTTTCCAACTAAACGTTCCAATAAAGCTTCATAGATTGGTTTTGCTCCTGTTAAGTCGGCGATGGTATAAGACACCAATGATACCACGGCTAAAGGCATTAACTGATTCAAACTTCCCACCATTTCGGTCACTAGAATAATAGCCGTTAAAGGGGCTTTTCCAATAGCTGTAAAATAACCAGCCATTGATAAAACAATAAAGCTGCTGATATAAATAGGATCCATACCGACAAATTCAACAGCCAAGTTCCCGTATAAGGAGCCTAAAATTGCACCTAATGTAAGAATTGGTAAAAAGATACCGCCTGGCAGTTGACTGCCATAAGAAACCATTGAAAAAATAAACCGCAAGATAAACAAACTTGCTAATATACCGATAGTTGGAGAAAATAACCCTAACTGAATAATCAATTCATTGCCCCCGCCAAGTAAATCAGGCGCAAAAAGACCAATAGGAATAATTAATAAAAAAGGGACAATACTGTAATATTTAGCAGATAAGCAAGGTATCTTTCCATATAAACGCGGCAATAGCAATAAAACTTTTTGATACATCAACCCAAACAAACCTAATAAAAATCCTAATACCAGCAGGTGGCCGTACTCGCTAAGTGGCAAAGGGGTAAGGCTTCCTATATCTAAAATTGGTTTTAATCCGAAAAAATTTAAAGAAACAAAATTAGCTGTCACGGCAGATGCTAGTGACGTTAACCCGATTAAAGGAGAAAAATTATGATGTACTTCTTCTAAAACAAATAGCAAGCCAGCTAATGGAGCATTGAATGCCGCAGACAATCCGGCACTTGCTCCACTTGAAAGCAATATTTTTTCATCCATTCGCTTGCCTTTAAACAGTTGGTTTACTCCTTGCCCTGTCATAGCGCCCAGTTGTATTGACGGGCCTTCTCTGCCAAGAAATAAACCGGATCCAATGGCTAATATGCCACCGATAAATTTTTTCCATAATACAGGCCACCAATGTAATTCAACTGTTCCCTGTAATTGTCCTTCAACTTGCGGGATGCCACTGCCCTTAATATTGGGTTCTGAATGAATCAGATGACCAAGAAAAATAGCTAGCACAACAGACAGTAGAATCCAGCCAATCAACCACTGTGGTTGTTGTGTTAAGAATAGATATATTATTTTAACCTGTTTTAATATCAGACCGATGGCCAATCTGAATAAGCTAACTATAAAGCCTGCCAGCAAACCAACTAAGATTCCCTTTCCCATCAGAATGATCCGTGTATCATCCCATAATCTATATTGTTTGTTTATTTTCATTTATTTGATCCTTTCTATACTTGCTACTTATTTTAGAGTATTATTTATTCTTTACATTTTCAAGAGCAATCTGATTGTATTTTTTCCCCATTATTTTTTTATCCATTTAATCTTATAGGTTATGCTATAGTATTAAGAGATAAAGAAAGGAGTTATTTATTTAGTATGAACAAAATAAAAGGACTTATTTTAACTGGTTTAATTGCAGTCATTGCTACAGTCTTGGGAAATTTCTTCCCTATTATCGGCGGTGCTGTTTTTGCTATCATTATTGGTTTATTACTTAAAAATACTATTGGTGTCGGAGCTGATTTTCAACCAGGAATAAAACTTGCTGCAAAAAAAGTACTGCAATGGTCGATTATCTTGCTTGGCTTTAGTTTAAATATCCAGGATATTGGACAAACAGGGATCTCTTCTCTCGGAGTCACTCTTATTACTATCTCTGTCGCTTTTTTTATTGCTTTTTTAGTGGGAAAATGGTTAAAAATCCCTTCTAATCTTAAAATTTTAGTTGGTGTTGGAACGGCTATTTGTGGTGGTTCAGCTATTGCTGCTGTTTCTCCTATTATTGAAGCAGAAGAAGATGAAGTTGCACTTTCTATTTCCACTATTTTCTTATTTAATGTAATTGCTGTCTTTCTTTTTCCATTTTTGGGGCACCTTTTACACCTTAGTGATGCAGGGTTCGGTTTATGGGCTGGAACAGCCATAAATGATACTTCTTCCGTTGTGGCTGCTGGTTATAGTTACAGTGAAGCTGCCGGAGACTATGCTACAATTGTTAAATTAACTCGTGCTACACTGATCATTCCTGTTTCATTGCTGATTGCTGGTATCCAGATTTATAAGAAAAAACAATCCAGTGAAAAAGTGTCCATTAAACAAATTTTCCCTTGGTTTATTTTATGGTTTTTAGTCGCTTCTATGATTAGCAGCACAGGTGTTTTACCCGCTGGCTTTATTGCTATGACAAAAACTGCTTCGCTCTTCATGATTGCTATGGCTTTAGGCGCAATCGGTTTAACGGCTAACTTTAAAGAAATGATAAAAACCGGCCCTAAACCAATCTTGTTGGGCTTGATTACTTGGTTCTTTGTAGCTGCCAGCAGTTTATTGGTACAACTTTTACAGGGTCAACTCTAATTTCAGTTTTTCAGTTATCATAAGAATCGATAAAGGAAAATGGTAAATTTTTTTAAAAGAATCCCTTATTTGTTTGGCAGTTTATGGAAATTTCGGTATACTTGACTTTGTGTTTGAATAGAATGAAACAAATGGAAGGAGCACAGCATGGTTTTTATCGAATTATTAAAAGCGGTTTTTTTAGGAATCGTTGAAGGTATCACAGAATGGCTTCCAATCAGCAGTACGGGCCATATGATTTTAGTAGAGGAATTTATTCAATTGGATGCTTCACCAGCGTTTAAAGAAATGTTTTTTGTTGTCATTCAATTAGGAGCAATTCTTGCAGTAGTCCTCCTCTATTTCCATAGACTAAATCCTTTTTCACCTAAAAAGTCAGCTGCCGAAAAACAAGAAACAATGTCTATTTGGTATAAAGTTATTGTAGGTGTTTTGCCTGCAGCTGTTTTAGGATTATTATTTGACGATTGGTTAAATGACCACTTATATAATTATGTAACGGTTGCAGTTACGTTGATTATTTATGGTATTTTATTTATTGTCATTGAGAACCGTAATAAAGGGCGTAATGGATACATACAGACGTTCCAGGATTTGACTTATAAAACAGCCTTTTTAATTGGGATGTTCCAAGTGTTATCGTTGATTCCAGGTACATCTCGTTCTGGTGCAACTATTCTAGGTGCTATTTTATTAGGCTCTTCTCGCTACATTGCAGCTGAATATTCTTTCTTTTTATCTATTCCTGTCATGTTCGGAGCCAGCGCCTTAAAATTAGTGAAATTCGGATTTCATTTCACCGGCATGGAAACGGCTATATTACTGACCGGTATGTTAGTGGCTTTTGTTGTTTCTGTTCTAGCTATCAAGTTCTTGATGGGTTACATCAAAAACAACGACTTTAAGGCTTTCGGTTGGTACCGAATTATCTTAGGAGTTCTCGTATTAGGATATTTTGCATTATTTGGTTAAGAAAAAGAGGTTGTCTTTGATTCACAAAGACAACCTCTTTTTACTTTTTTAAGTAGAATATTTGCCCGGGTCACTCCGCATCCTGTTCTTAGTTGAGCTGTAAACGCTAAGCATTCGGAAAAAAGATGAAATATCCTCGAGGCTTTTTGGCCTCTTGTGGTATTTCTCTATTTTTCTGTCACGCCTGTTCAGCGTTCTCCGCATCCTGTCTAGTTGAGCTGCGTGACCCAGTCACTTGGCAATTTAGATGATTTCCAGCAATGCGCGGGTTGCTCTTGCTGGGAAATCCCTAAAATTGCTGTGTGCCTACCAGGGTCACTCCGCATCCTGTTCTTAGTTGAGCTGCGTGACCTAGTCACTTGGCAATTTAGATGATTTCCAGCAATGCGCGGGTTGCTCTTGCTGGGAAATCCCTAAAATTGCTGTGTGCCTACCAGGGTCACTCCGCATCCTGTTCTTAGTTGAGCTGCGTGACCCAGTCACTTGGCAATTTAGATGATTTCCAGCAATGCGCGGGTTGCTCTTGCTGGGAAATCCCTAAAATTGCTGTGTGCCTACCAGGGTCACTCCGCATCCTGTTCTTAGTTGAGCTGCGCGCTCTAGCTCTTCGGAAAATAGATAAAATTGTCCTCAAGGCTTGCAGCCTTTTGCGGGAATTTCCCTAATTTTCTGTCTGAGCTGGACGAGAGCGCTCCGCATCCTGTTCTAAATATTGGGTTAATTTTCGGATGGCGCTTTTTGATTTTTCTAAGTTTTCGATTGTTCTTTGATAGTATTTTGTAGCAAAATCATAAAACAATAAATCAACAGCATACATTTGAGCCAATAAAGAAGCTGTTGCTCCGCTTCTTAAAGGCGCTTCATGTGTATTCGCTGTTTCCAAAGAAATATCTGCCAATCGGCTTAATGTATTATCCGATTCTTTTGTCAGTGAAATAGTTCTTATTCCCAAATCCTTCGCTATTCTCATTAAAGCGATCACTTCTTGTTTTTCTCCGCTATTGGAAACGGCAAAGAAAACTGCATCTTTAGTAGCGACAGACATGGAAGTAGCCAATAAATGCTGATCCTGTGAGCAAGTAACGGATTTTCCTATTCTGCTGAACTTTTGCTGCAAGTCCAATGCTACTAAATGAGAGGCTCCTACTCCATAAGTATAAATCACCGTACTTTCGTTAATCCATGCTGTTGCTTCTGCTACACGCTTAGAAGACAAGCTTTGATTGGTTTCTTTAAATACATGGTGTGTCTGCAGTAAAAATTTCTTTTTGATTTGTTCTAATTCTTCATTCGGTTGAATCTCACTATAAAGTTTTTCTTGAATGCTATGAGAATCAGCCGATAAGTTTAATTTCAATTGAGTAAATCCAGCTAAACCGATCGAGTGGCAAAAGCGAATAACTGCTGCAGAACTGGAACCAGCCTTTAAGGCCAAACTAGTGGCATTCATTTGGATAACTGCCGCTGGGTCTGCTAAAATAGTCGCAGCGATTTTTTTCTCAGATTCGGGCAAACCATTCATTTGTTCTTGAATCAAAAATAATAGATTGCTTTGCATAGACAAACTCCTTTTCAGCTAAAAATAATAGGCCTCTAAATGAATAGATTTAGAGGCCTATTGATCATTCAATTTACTTATTTTACAGTATTTCTTTCGATTAGGTCAATCCTCTAGGGAGATTATTCTTCAGTTGAAGGCAATTCAGTCGGTTCCATAGCTTCTTTTGGTACGCCAAAGAAGTAAGTGACAATAAACCCACCGGCATAAGCAGCTAATAACCCTAACACATACCCCCACCACATATGACCGAAGATCAATGGAATCAAGGCAACACCTGAAGGCCCGATTGCAGTAGCACCAATACCGCCAATGCCTCCAATGACTGCTCCACCGATACCACCACCAATACAAGCTGTGATAAAGGGACGACCTAATGGCAAAGTAACCGCGTAAATCAAGGGTTCGCCGATTCCTAAGATCCCAACTGGCAATGAACCTTTGATCATATTGGTTAATTGTTTATTTTTACGGCATTTTACCCAAAGCGCTAAAGATGCACCAACTTGTCCGCCGCCTGCCATAGCTAAAATAGGTAACAGCAAAGTCATGCCTTGTGACGCAATCATTTCAATATGGATTGGAGTCAAGACTTGATGCAATCCAAACATCACCATTGGCAAGAAGAACAGTCCAAGAATAAAACCGGCAAATGCTCCGCCAACATTTAAGACCCAAGTGATAGCTCCTACTAAACTTGAAGAGATCACGCCTGCAATCGGCATAATCAAGAAAATCGTCACTAGTCCGATAAGCAACAATGAAATAGTCGGTGTTACAATAACGTCAATAGCGTCAGGTACTACTTTACGTAAAGCTTTTTCAACAATAGACAATAGGAAGACAGCAAAAACTACACCGATGATTCCGCCTTGCCCAGCTGCTAAGTCCCCACCGGTAAAGATATTTGGCAAGGGCATTTCAGGAGTCATACCACTTAGGTAAACAATACCGGCTACAACACCACCTAACCCTTCAGTAGCTCCAAAGACCTTAGCTGCGTTGATCCCAACATAAATATTTAAAAAGCCAAACAATCCATTTTTAATAATATTTAATACCAGAACAATTGTGACCCAAGATTCTCCGCTTAATGTTCCGGCTGTAAGCATATTTTGTAAAACTGATGCGATCCCGCCAATAATACCGGCTCCTACAAACGCAGGAATCAAAGGAACAAAGATATTGGCGATCGATTTTAAAGCACGCTTAAAGGGAGTATTATTTTTTTTCTTTTGATCGGCTTTTGTTATGGCCGCTCTTCTCTCAGCTTCTTCACGACCGCTCGTTGATCCGCCTGTCGCTGCGGCGGCTGGGACAGGTATGGTTTCTCCAAGCCCTACTCCAGCCATTTTCACCATTTCTTTTGCTACTTTGTTTACAATACCAGGGCCTAAAACAACTTGAAGGGTTTCTTCTTCAACTACGCCCAATACTCCATCAATTTTCTTTAATCCTACTATATCAACTGCTGCAGGATCTTTGATGTCCATTCGTACCCGTGTCATACAATGAATAACTTTATTGACATTTCCCATACCGCCTACTTGTGCATAGATTTCTCTCGCTAAGCGCTGTTCTTTTGTTTCAGCCATTTTTACAACCTCCTAATTTTTATCTTTTCATCTCGCTAAATAGTTTTACGGATAAAGCCTTTTGCTTCGGTCAATTTTTTGGCTGCATCTTCTTTAGATGAGTGAGTCAATATCATCACGATAGCTAATTTCACTTGCTGTTCTGCCTGTTCAAAGGCTTTGCTTGCTTCTTCATAAGAACAATCTGTTGCCTCCATAATGATGCGTTTTGACCGTTCTTCCAACTTTTTATTTGATGGTTTTACATCAACCATTAAGTTTTGATAAACTTTCCCAATACCGATCATTGAGCCAGTAGATAACATATTTAAAACTAATTTTTGCGCTGTACCTGATTTCAACCGTGTCGATCCTGTTAATATTTCTGGACCTACTTCCACCTCAATTGGAAGTGCTGCGTATTGGCTGATTTCAGCGTTTTTATTACATGCTATTGTAGCAGTCGCAGCTCCAACTTTTTTAGCATACTCTAAGCCACCAATTACATAAGGCGTACGACCACTGGCTGCAATTCCAACTACAATGTCTTTATCCGTTAATTCAATCGCTTTCAAATCTGTTTCGCCAAGTTCTTTTGAATCTTCAGCACCTTCCACAGCTACTGTCATCGCTTTCATTCCGCCTGCAATCAACCCTTGTACCATACTGGGATCTACACTGAAAGTCGGCACACATTCAGCTGCATCCAGTACACCTAAGCGGCCGCTTGTTCCGGCACCCATATAGATTAAACGTCCTTCTTGATTAAATGATTTTATAATAGCTTCTACTACTTTAGTAATTTGTGGAATTTCAGCTGCTACTTTAGCTGCAACCGTTTGATCTTCTTGGTTCATAACTTGCATCATTTCTGTTACTGATAACTCATCTAGGTGCATCGTTTGTTGGTTCCTTGTTTCTGTAGCTAATTTTTCTAAATTCATTTGATAAACTCCTCTTTTACTTTTTATTTACTTGAATTTCGAACGGCTGGCCGGCTTTGCACCATTCCAACAACGAACGATCTTCTGAAATGATTCGAGCAACTACATTTACTTTTTTATCTGGAGGCAAATCAGTTAAGCAAATTTGAGTTTCCCCCATGTAGCGTCCATATAATTGATTATCCAGCGTGATACTGCCTTTTGTTCGGGACAAAGGAGATTCAGGAATAATATCTCCTATTTCTTTGAACCGTGCAGCGGCACTGCGGATAACGTCTCGCGCCGCATCCCATCGGTTTTGATGTACTCCCATTACTGACTGAGCATAAGCTGATTGCTGTTCTGGTTCAGCAAATAACAGCAATTGATTTTTTTCAAAATAGGACGCAAACTGCTGTTGGGTTTTCTTCTTTAAACCGGGATCGCCAATGTAAACGTCTTCAATTAAGCAATCAGTGAATAATTCAATAGCAGCAGCTAACGGATGTTCATAACGATGTTTTTCAAGTGTGGGCAAGCCTTCAAAGAGCGGACCTCTTAGTTCATTGTCTCCAGGAACAAAAGCCATTACACGAAACCCTAGTTGCTGCAACCATTTATTTTTTTTGATAAAATCTACTTTACCTAATCCTGTTTCAGGTCTAGGATAATAATTGTGCCACGCCTCCAAATGTTCAAAATGCGCCCCGGCACTGGTTAATTCAGCTACATCTTTATCTGTAATGGTACTGGCATTCAAAGAAACTTTCATAACATGGGACAATTCCGCAACAACTTCATTGCTGATGCCATAGTCTATTCTGAGCCCTGTTATCCCGGTGGCTAAAATTTCCTGTGGCTTTTCAAAGGATAACCCAATTTTTGTTAATGCAGAACCTGAAATATCTACCATGACTTCCATTTCTAGTTCCTTGGCCCACTTTCCTAATGTCGTTAGTCGTCTCAAGTAATGCGAGCTGTCATCTTCCGGGATATGTAAAGATGAAAAAATCCCTGTAAATCCGTGTTTTTTCATTGAAACTAGACTTTCTCGCAGTTCTTCGTTAAGATCTTCTCCAAGAAAGACTGAAGTACCTAACACAAAATCCCTCCTCCATGTAATCGTTTTTATCTGATAAACACATTATACCATCTTGAAATATTATTTCAAGTTATTTTTTTAAAATTACCTTTCCTATCCACTTACCTTCGAATCAAAAAAACTCTTTATTTAATAAGAAAAAAAAGGCTGCTAACTATTTTAAAGGTTCCTTTATAGAGCCGCAATTCTGCTGTACTCTAAGAAAACAAGCGCATTCATTTCTATGAACCAGAATTTTTCTATGATAAAATGAAATTATATTTTAAAGAAGGAGACGATCAAGCAGTTTCCAGATCAGGATTTATTATTCGTAGGTCATAGCATTACAACAACAGCGACCCTTTCCTCTTTGTTAAGGAAAGAACTTTAAGCTATTCGTTCTCAGACGCCTTTAGAAAATACCAGTATTTCAGTCTTGCATTACCAAAACAAGTCTTTCTCATTAGACTCTTGGAACCAAACCGGGCATTTGCATTAATGGCTATTAAACGATTAAGAAAATTGAGTTCTTCAGTTTTCTTAATCGTTTTTATTTTTCAGTTAAATAAAATTGGTTGTTTCTTAATAATCATTATCATTTAATAAATAAGTGTGTTATTATAAAGACAAGAACCACTTAACGGTTGATTTGAAAAGGAGCTGAGAGAAATGAAAACTTTATTTAAAGAAAACAAACCGATGATGGCAACCATTTTAAGCGGATGTTTAATTATTTTAGGTATCTTTTTATCGTTACATACTTATGTTCGTATTGCACCTCTATTTTATATTTTATCCTTTATTATTGGCGGATTTTATCAAGCTAAAGAAGGCCTGAAAGATACTGTCGAAAATAAAAAACTGAATGTCGATATTTTAATGATTTTAGCTGCTGTCGGAGCTTCTCTTATTGGGTACTGGATGGAAGGAGCTTTATTGATTTTTATTTTTTCGCTTAGCGGTTCGCTTGAAGTATATGCTACCAATAAAAGCACGAAAGCAATCACCGGTTTGATGAATTTGACGCCTGAAAATGCGCTATTGATTCAAAAAGAGGATGCCATAATAGAAGTACCAACCAATTCATTAAAAATTGGCGATAAATTACTCGTTCCAAAAGGAGCCAGCATACCAATTGACGGAGTTATTTTAACAGGGAATGGATTGATCGACGAATCGGCCGTTTCAGGCGAAACTCTTCCAATAGAGAAAATAGCAGGAGATGAAGTGATTGGCGGAACCATCAATTTAGCTGAAGCTTTTACTATGCAAGTTGCCAAAGACAGTTCGGATACTCTTTTTGCTAAAATCCTCAGAATGGTCGACGAAGCGCAAAGTACTCCTTCAAAAACAGCCACTATGATTGAAAAAATCGAAAATAAATATGTTGCTATCGTTCTTATTTCTGTCCCGGTTATGATTGCCTTCTTTTATTTTATTCTGCAGTGGAGTTGGAATGAATCCTTTTATAGAGGAATGGTTTTATTAACTGTTGCTTCACCTTGCGCTTTAGTTGCTTCTGCTGTTCCAGCAACACTTTCTGCTATTTCTAATGGAGCAAAAAAAGGGATCTTATTCAAAGGCGGTGCATATCTTGAAAATTTTGGTCTTATTAAAGCGATTGCCTTTGATAAAACTGGAACATTGACTTCAGGAAAACTTGTTATGACAGATGCTTTTTTTAAAGCTGGAGAAGATGAAAAAAAGATTCAGATGGTTTGTACAGCTTTAGAAAAAATGTCTACTCACCCGATAGCTAAAGCAATCGTACTAGCTTTTGAAGATCAAGGCCATCCATCATTTATGATGGAAGATGTGAATGATTTAACTGGATATGGGTTATCAGGAACAGCCTTTGGAAGCCAATGGAAAATTGGAAAAAAAGAATATGTAGTGAAATCTACTGAAACTGCAACTTTTAGCACGGATGCTGAAAAAATCCAAAAAGAAGGAAAAACAGTTATTTACGTTAGCCGAAACGATCAACTCGTTGCTTATTTTGGACTGCAAGATATTCCAAAAAAAGAGGCTAAAGAAATGATCCGCTATTTCAAATCTCAAGGCGTTTATACTATTATGTTGACTGGTGATCATATGGCAACTGGAGAAGCAATCGGAAAACAGTTAGAGATCGACGAAGTGAAAGCCAATTGTTTACCAGACGAAAAGGCTCAAATTATCAAGCAGTTAAAAGAGCAATACGGAACGATTGCAATGGTTGGAGATGGGATCAATGACGCTCCTGCGCTTGCGAATGCTTCAATCGGTATTGCGATGGGGGCAGGTACAGATATTGCAATCGATGTGGCAGATGTTGTTTTGATGAAAAATGAACTTGCGCAATTGTCTTATAGTCACCAATTGTCTAACCGCTTAAAAAAAATTACGTTGCAAAATATTGTTTTTGCTATTAGTGTCATCATCCTTTTGATTTTCAGCAACCTTTTCCAAGTTATCAATTTACCTTTAGGTGTTGTCGGACATGAAGGAAGTACCATTTTAGTTATTCTCAATGGCTTAAGGCTGCTTCGAAGCCCGTCAGCTTCAATTGATCCAACTGCAAAAAATCTTGATAGGTAACACTCTCGCTATAAATAAAAGGTTCTTTATCAAATCGTGTTGGTAATGCTTAATAATGAAATTTCCTCCGGAATTTACGCGTCTGCTTGCAAGAGCCATGGGAACGACTGGAGCCTTACATGTCTCCAGCCTTTCAAGCCTCAAACGAAGCCTAACCGCTTCGTAATTCGCATTGAATCCTTTACATGGCTGCAAGGAGCCGCTATTCCTCCGAAAATTTCAAGTTGTGGAATAGACTCATTCTTCTTACCAACACTAAAAATAATAGAACCAAATAAAAAAAGTATCTCCAACAGTCCGCTGTCAGAGATACTTTTTGGTTCATTGGGTTATTTCTCGAAAAAAGCTTGATATAAAGATTGAATGGCTAGATCTTCTTGTTCGGCTCCAATTCCAAACATTACACTGACTTCTGAAGCACCTTGGTTGATCATATCAATATTGATTTTGCTTTCAGCGAAAGCTGTGGCTGCTTTAGACATGGTACCGATTTTTTGCCGCATCCCTTCGCCAACGATCATAATCAGAGCTATATCATGTTCAATCACAACACTATCCGCCTGCAGCTCGCTTTTTAAGCGATTTAGCAAATGCGCTTCGCCTTCTTCGGTTAACTGATGGTCTCTTAAAATAATGGTTAGATCATCAATTCCAGAAGGCATATGTTCATAGCTGACTTCTTGATCTTCTAATATTTCTAAAACACGCCGTCCAAATCCCACTTCGCGGTTCATCAAATATTTTTCAATATAAATACTGCAAAAGCCGTTAGAACTAGCAATACCTACAACCCCTTGATCAGCTGAATGGCGTTCTTTTAAAATACTCGTTCCAGGAGCTGCGGGATTGTTTGTATTCTTAATCTGTACAGGGATGCCTTGTTTGAATGCAGGATGCAAAGCTTCATCATGCAATACAGTAAAACCGGCATAAGAGAGTTCTCGCATTTCACGGTAAGTTAGTTCCTTAATCCTCTTAGGGTTTTCCACTACGTTAGGATTCGCGGCGTAAATTGCATCAACATCTGTAAAGTTTTCGTATAACGCAGCTCGGGTGCCATTTGCTAAAATAGCCCCCGTAATATCGGATCCGCCGCGAGAAAACGTACAGACTTCTCCAGTCTTGGTATACCCGAAAAATCCTGGAAAAACGATAACCTCATCAATTTGACGCAATTGGTATAAGTTTTCATAGGATTCTGATAACACGCGCGCATTTCCAGGCTCATCTGTTACCAATAATCCAGCTTCTTGTGGATTGATGTAACGAGCCGGCAGGCCTTCTTGATTGAAGTAAGCTGCAACTAATTTCGCATTGTTGTTTTCCCCACTGGCTTTAAATGCATCTAAATAGTAATCTGGCTTTTGTTTATTTCCGGCAACTAAGGCAAGCAGATCCATGTGAATCTCTTTAATGATCTCTTCACCCAAGTTTAACTCTTCAGCTATGCTGATATAACGGGCCATAACACGTTGCAGAAATCCTAGATACTCATCATTATTTAAAACGGCTGTGCCTAACGAAATTAAGAGGTCCGTTACTTTATCATCCTCAGATGAACGCTTTCCAGGAGCTGAAACAACAACAACTTTTCGAGCTGGATCCTCTTTAATGATTTGGAGTACTTTTTTCAACTGGCTTCCTGAAGCAAGAGAGCTTCCGCCAAACTTCACCACGTTCATCTTATTCACTTCCTTTTTTCAGGTTAACTGCTTTTTCTATTTTCGCTTTTTTTATGAAAATAAGCAAGTTTTTCATAAAAATCTCTTTTTTTCAACTGATTCTTCTCTCTCTCTAAATTTTTCTTTAATAAAGGTAGTAACCAAATCAACTTCATTCTGTCATCAAAATGCAACTTTAGTCTGTATATATCTATTTAGAATAACGGTATAATAAAAATAAGGCTTACAGATTTTATATTTACTTTTACAACAGGATTACTACATACATAAATTTAAAAGGAGACAGCTATAATGCAACGAAAAGTTATTCTAAAAATCTTCATTTTATTTACTGTTTTAGGCAAATTATTTATATCGTTTAAAAACAATAGCAAAAAAACAAGTAAAAAAGACCCTTTAGACTTTTTTATGGGCAGTTGGGATGTGCTTGAGCCCGATCCTTTGATTCCGATGTCTATCTATTTTGATGAAAACCAGCAGATCTACTTAAATGATCAACTAATGAATGGCAATTTAGTTTCTATCAAAGAAGACGAACTCATTTTTAAAGATCATTTCGGCTATGAATTAATTGTAACTAAGTTATCTCCTGACTCTTTAAATTTATTCGATGAAGCAGATGAAAAGAATTACCGGCTTATCAAGCAAATAGATTGATACATTCTTTTGTTTTTTTAGTCTCCTGAGCTTGAAGGTCCGACAGAAATAAGAAACCCATTATTCTAAGCAAAATTTGCTTAAGATAATGGGTTTTCTTTTTTAACGCTTAGAAATTTACCTTAGTGGGCTTCAATATACGCATTTTTATACGTGTATTTGGCTCCTACTTGATGATTATAAATTTCTTTAACATACGGTTTTTGCAAGGTAGCAGCTGCTCTTTGGAACAATGGAGCTACACCTGCTTCATCTAATAGAATTTTTTCTGCATCTAACAGATTTTGCCAACGCGCATCAACATCTGTTGCATTTTCATCTTTAGATAAGTTTACTAATTTATCAAACTCTTCATTTTTATACCCAGAACGGTTATACGGACTGTCAGCCATCAGTAAATCAATGAAGTTTACTGGATCAGCAAAGTCTGCTCCCCAACCGCCTAAAACAAAATCATAGTCTTGTTTCGTTTGTAATTCTAAACGCACTTTAAATGGCACATTTTTAGCTTTTATCGTTATGCCTGGTAAGTTGGTTTCAATCTGGTCTTTCATATAAGCAGCGATTTTTTTGTTGGATTCATCGTCGTCACCAAGCAATTCTAACTCAAGACTGTCAACGCCTAGTTCAGCTTTTGCTTTTTCCCAATAATCAGCAGCTGCTTCTTTATCGTAAGCTAGGAAATCGCCAGATTCTTCACGGAAGTCTTTACCGGTTGTCGGATTTACGGCTAAATCAGCAGGAACTAATCCCCCTAATTCTTGAGAACCGTTTGCCAAAATTTCATTGACCAACAATTCATGATCATAAGAAACAGCAAGGGCTTTACGCAAGTTTTCATTAGCTAAGTCGGTTTTCTTACCGCCACGTTCTTGGTTGAACTGCAAGTAAGAAGATCTTGCTTCCGTTTCGACGACGTAATCTTCATTTCCTTGAAATTGTTTAGCAAATTCTCCGGTTAAATTCACACGATCTAATTGTCCTGAATCATATAAATTCAAAGCTGTAGCAGTTTCTTTAATCACTTCTACATTGATTTCATCGAGGATCACATTTTCAACATCCCAGTAACCTTCGTTCTTTTCATAGGTCCAGTTTAAATTCGTTCCATCCCAATTACTAAATGTAAATGGTCCGTTGAAAATCATGGTGTCTGCAGAAGTACCATACCGATCGCCTTGTTCTTCTACAAATTCTTGGTTTTGGGGAAAGAATGTTGGAAAAGCCATTAATGAGATAAAGTAAGGAACAGGTTTTTCCATGGTCACTTTAAATTCATAATCACTTACAGCTTCCACTCCAAGTGTATCCGGCTCAGCTTCGCCTTCCATGATCGCTGCAGCATTTTTGATCCCATCAAACAAGTAAGCATAAGAAGCAGCTGTATCAGGGTCTACCACTCGTTGCCATGCATAGACAAAATCTTTTGCCGTTACAGGGTCGCCATTCGACCATTTGGCATCTTCGTGTAATTTGAATGTATATTCTAATCCATCTTCACTGACTGTTGCTTCTTCAGACGCAAGAGCTGGAATAGGCTGGCTGTCTTTATCCAATCGATACAGACCTTCATTGACTTGGTTAAAAACTGTAAAGCTGACCGTATCAGTAGCCAATGCTGTATCCCCAGTTGGCAATTCCGCAATTTCAACTAAATTTAATACTTGTTCATCTGCTAATTTTTTATCTTTCGTGTCTTTTGAACTTGATGCTGCATCTGTTTCTCCATTATTGCCGCAAGCTGTCAATAAACCAGCTGCCAGCAAAACTGCACTTGAGTACCACCATTTCTTTTTCATCTCTTTCAATCCCCTTTTCCCCTGTTTTTCGTTTTAAATGAGAATTCCATTTCAATAAAATGAGAACTTCTTAATAATATACACATAATATTAACATAAAGCAACCTCTTTTGGCTTTTTATTCATTATTTAATCTGAAAATTTGACCTATATCCTATAAAAAGCAAATCATGAACTTAGAAAAGATGAACAATGATTAAAATCGAGAAAAAAAAGGTGAAGACAATAGCGTCCCACCCTTTTTGCATCTTTAAATTTTTACACTAAAACCTATTCTAAAGAAACAGTCACAGTTTCTATCACACGTTATTTTTAAAGTACGGCGATTGCGATCATGGTTAATAAAAACAAAAATGAAACGACGTGCATTTCTTTTTTCACTGTATTCAACTCACCCTTTGCCAGCTTAAAAATAGGATAAGCGACAAAACCAAACGCTAAACCATCGACAATGCTGGAGGTCAAAGGAATCATTACGACTATCAGGAAGGCTGGCAGCCATTCGCTAAAATCTTCGAATGGGATATGTTGCAGGCTTTCCATCATAATCGCACCCGTAATAACGATAACAGGCGCTAAAGCTGCGTTAGGAATATAAGCTAACAAAGGGGTAAAAATGAGTGATAAGAAAAACAAACTTCCAGCAACTACTGCTGTTAAACCCGTCTTTCCTCCTTCTTTAATCCCTGAAGCACTTTCAGCAGCGGTTACTGTTGGGCTTGTTCCGAACAAACCAGAAACGAGTGTCATCACGCCGCTGACACGAAAAGCATTTTTAAAGCGACTCTTATCTTCCAGTAAACCTTCTAATAACCCAATGGATTCAAAAATCAGAATCATAGTTAATGAAAAGACAGCTAAAATAAAAGGAACACTAAACATAGTAGAAAAATCAAAAGCACCAATCAAAGCAGTATATTCCGTTACATTTTTCAATGAAAAGGAAGAAGTTCCAGGTGAATGGAAACCTAAAATCAATGATAAAATCGTTACTACCACGATACCAATAAAAAAACTGCCTCGAATTTTCCGAATATATAACACACCCGATAAAACGATTCCAAATAAGGCTAAAAGAGTCAACGGATTGGTTAGATCGCCTAGCACAATAAAAGAATTATCTCCGCCATCTACAATCAGGCCGCCATTCTCTAACCCGATAATAACTAAAAACAACCCAATTCCAGCAGTAATTCCTTGTTTTAAAGAACTGGGAATAGCCTCTACTAATGTTGTACTAAGATTGGTATAACTAATAGCAATAAAAATTAAACTTGATACTAAAACTACCGCCAATGCTTCTTGCCAAGAAAGCCCCATTGATCCAACGATCGTATACGTAAAAAAAGCATTTACACCCATACCAGGTGTCATAACTAAAGGTGCCTTAGCCCAAACTCCCATTAAAATGCTGCCGACAGCTGAAACTAAAATAGTAGCAAAAACACTTAGTTGCTGGGAAATACCGGCATCTGCTAAAATTAAAGGGTTTACTATAATGATATAGGAAATCGCAAAAAAAGATGTAAACCCGGCCATCATTTCTTGTTTAACACTTGTTCCATTTTCTTTTAATTTGAAAAAATCCACACTATCTTCTCCTTTTTTATTATTCTCACTTAAGTAAGAATAGTAATGCGGAGTCATGGGCCACTAATAATTGCTTCAAAGTAGCATAAAAGAAAGTGTCTCTTTCTTTACATGCCCCAACTGGTCATTATACCAGTTTCTCATCTAAAAATATACCCTTTATTTTTTTAAAAAGGTTCTTTTATCAATCGTGTTGGTAATGCTTAATAATGAAATTTCCTCCGGAATTTACGCATCTGCTTGCAAGAGCCATGGGAACGACTGGAGCCTTTCATGTCTCCAGCCTTTCAAGCCTCAAACGAAGCTTAACCGCTTCGTAATTCGCATTGAATCCTTTACATGGCTGCAAGCAGCTGCTATTCCTCCGAAAATTTCAACTTGTGGAATAGATTCATTCTTCTTACCAACATTAAAAATAATAGAACCTAAAAAAAAGGTTAAAAAGCAGTTTATGCTCTTTAACCTTTTTTTTATTAATACATTTCCTTATGTGTCTAATCGCAGCTATTCGCAATTTTCATTCTGAGTAGTTGAAGAAGGACATTTTTCTATGATTCGCACGCCTTGAGCGGGGATGTTCAAGAACGTTAAATTGCCTTTTTCTAAAAAATGCTGCAACTTAAAAGAAGAGTAAGAAATTGCATTTTCTGCTTCAAAAATCTTTTCATCAGCGGTACTGTTTATCAAAATGAGCACATACTCTTCTTCTGATAAGTAGCGTACTAAACCTAGAATCTGTTCAGTTGAAAAGGCAAAAAGCTCCCCATCTTGCAAAGCGCGTACACTTTTTCTTAAGGCAATTCTTTCTCGTATAAAAGTCAGCAGCGTTTGGTTCTCAAGGCCCCAAGGAAACATCCCTCGGTTATCAGGATCATCGCCGCCTTCTACACCGGCCTCATCTCCATAATAAAGACAAGGCACTCCTGGTAAGACAAACAATAAGGTTAACGCTTGTTGCAATTTCAGCTTATCCAATTGCAAAGCTGTTAAAATTCTAACTGTATCATGCGAGCCAATATTATTAAGATTATTTTTTAACACTTCTGGCGGGTAGTTTTCTTTTAACTGCATAGCTTGTGAGGCAGCTTCTTTAGCAGAAATTGTTTGATTTAAAAAATCAATGATCGTTTTTCTGAAGGGATAGTTCATAACACCGTGTAAACTTCCACCTTCAATGTAATGCCGTCGTTCACCGTATGCCATTTTATTAGAAGCGTCTTCCCAGACTTCTCCAATCAGTACCGGCTCAGCAACTGTTTGCTCCAACGCCGTACGAATACCCGTTAAAAACAAATCGCTGATTTCATCCGCAACATCGATACGCCAGCCGCCTATTCCCATTTTTGACCACTTCTGAACCACACTATCATCCGCTGCATAGATGAATTCTTGTACTTTAGGGTTTTCTTTATTTAATTTAGGTAAATCTTTAATGCCCCACCAAGATTCATACTCATCTGGAAAATGATCAAAGGTAAACCAATCAGCATAGCGACTAGTCGGTGACTGATAGGCTCCTATGTCCTCATAATTTCCATATCGGTTAAAATAACGACTATCTGCTCCCACGTGATTGAACACACCGTCTAAAATAATGTGAATGCCGAACTCATTTGCTTTCTCTATCAGTTCTTTAAAAATGTCTTCATTGCCAAACATCGGATCGATTTTTAAAAAATTTCCCGTATCGTATTTGTGATTGCTGCGAGCTTCAAAAATTGGATTTAGATAGAGAATCGTAATGCCTAGATCTGCTAAATAAGAGAGTTTTTTGATCACTCCCTTTAAATTACCTCCAAAAAATTCCCAACGGATAATGTCTCCTGCCTCATCTTTAATATACATCGGTCTATCATCAGGCGAAGCATAGAGAAAAGAATTCTTTTTGGGAGAAGAAACCAATCCACTAGCGTTTCCGTTATAAAAGCGGTCAACAAATATTTGATAAGCTACTCCTTTTTGATACCAGTCAGGTGCAGGGTCATCATATAAATAACTGGTTAATTGGTATTCTTTTATCTCTTCAACTGCATAATAAACGGCTCCTGGTCCGCCTAAACAAGCCTCATTATTTCCATAGTAGAGGGTTTCATTTTTGTCATCTAATCGGTACTGAATTTTAAAATGGTAAAAATACAGTCCGCTATCTTCCGTTAATTTAAAGGTAGCCTGATAACGTGTCGGATGGACCATGCTCATCTCCACTTGAAAGTCTTTGCCGAAGTCTTTATGAATCATCAAAAAAACCGCTTGTACTTCTGGTACTTGACAATCCAATTGAAACCTTACTTCAGTTCCTGTTTCAACCGCTCCAAAAGGTTGTTTGTATTCACTTATCCATGAATTATACTTTATTTTCCCCACTATAAAACCTTCCTTACTACCCATTTGAACAAGTTAAATGGGTTCAGTCAAATGTATTTTTTGATACGCTCCTGGTGTAAAAAAAGAAGTTTTCCAAATTTCTTCAGCATACCGTTTAATAGTGAAATCTGCTGAAAAAGGACCAGAACTAGCAATGTTTAATAACGATTTTTGGTTCCAGCTTCTTGCATCTTGATACAATTGATCAACTTTTTCTTGAGCTGCGACATAACTATCGAAGTCTTTCAGGACAAAGTATTCATCATTGTAATAAACCAGCGAATCAAAAATAACGCGTCCTTCTGTTTCAATATTCGGAATTGTGCCATCGATCAATGTATCAAGAATGCGATGCAACCTTGGATTGTTTTCATAAATTTCACGTGAATGGTAGGAGCCATTTTCATAAAAAGCGTACACTTCCTGATCATTCAAGCCAAATAAAAACATGTTTTCTTCTCCGACAAAGTCGCGTATTTCAACGTTAGCACCATCTAAAGTTGCAACCGTCAAAGCACCATTGAGCATCAACTTCATATTGCTTGTTCCAGATGCTTCTTTTCCTGCCAGCGAAATTTGTTCGCTGACCTCGGCAGCTGGAATAATCAGTTCAGCTAATGAGACGCCATAATTTTCAACAAAGACTACTTTAAGTTTGTCACCGACAACTGGGTCATGGTTGACCAAATCAGCAATGGCATTGATTAGTTTAATGATTTGCTTAGCATAGACGTAACTCGGTGCTGCTTTTGCTCCAAAAATAAAGACACGGGGCTGAATAGCTGCTTCTGGATTATCTTTGATTTGCAAGTACCGGTCTAAAATATGCAATGCATTTAATAGTTGTCGTTTATAAGCGTGCAGCCGTTTAATTTGCACATCGAATAAAGCCGTAGGATCCAATTGCATATTGAATTTTTGTTTTATATAAGCTGCCAAAGTTTTTTTGTTGGCTAGTTTTATTTCCGCTAATCTATCCAGCGTAGCTGAATCATTGACAAAAGCTTTAAACAGTTTCAATTCAGAAGGGCTAGTCTTCCAAGTAGTGCCGATCTTCTCATCAATCAATTCTGTCAGCCCTTCGTTCGCTAAATGCAGCCACCGTCTTTGCGTAATGCCATTTGTTTTATTATTAAATTTAGCCGGATACATTTGGTAAAAATCCTTTAGTGTATCTTGCATCAGTATTTCAGTGTGCAGTTGCGCAACTCCATTAATACTGTGGCTTCCAATAATGGCCAAGTTCGCCATCTTCACATATCCATCTGCAATAATCGCCGTTCGATAAGTTAGCTCTGGTGTATAGGAAAGCAGTTTTTTTTCAATATGGCGGTGATTGATTTCTTCGATAATTTGGTAAATACGTGGTAATAAATCTTGAACCATTTGTACCGGCCATTTTTCCATCGCCTCTTGCAAAATGGTGTGATTGGTATAACTCATTGTTTTTTTGGTAATTTCCCAAGCTTGTTCCCAGCTCAAGTTTTCTTCATCCAGCAAAATTCTCATCAATTCAGGGATACACAAAGCGGGATGTGTATCGTTGATGTGAACGGCGATTTTATCAGGAAAATGCTGCCACGCTAATCCGCTTTGTTTGTAATAGCGGACAATACTTTGTATACCAGCTGAAGTGAAAAAATATTCTTGCCGCAAACGCAGTACTTGTCCTTCATAATTTGAATCATCGGGATACAAAACTTCGGTGATTTGGTTTACTTGTTCTCTTTCTGCAATCGTATGATAATGAATTTCTTCTTCGGGCGGTATCTCCGCTGACCATAAACGCAGATTATTGATGACATCATTCTGGTACCCGATCATGCCGGTGTCATAAGGAACGGCTAATATATTTTGTGTTTGCGTATAGACAGGTTTGAGATTGCCGGCAGCTCCTTTCACCAAGCTGATTTGGCCGCCAAAACGTACGAGAACAGCTTTATTCTCTTTTCGCACTTCCCATACATTTCCATTTCTCAACCAGTTCTCCGGCAATTCAACTTGATACCCGTCAACAAATTTTTGTTGAAACAACCCATATCGGTAACGAATACCGTTTCCGTTTCCCGGAATACCTAATGAAGCAATCGAATCCATAAAGCAAGAAGCTAAACGTCCTAATCCTCCGTTCCCTAATGCTGGATCTACTTCAGCTTGTACAATTTCTTCAAACTCCAACCCCATTTCTTTCAATCCAGATCGAACTGTATCTAAAATTCCCAAATTAAGTAAATTGCTTTTCAACATGCGTCCAGGCAAAAATTCCATTGAAAAATAATAGACTTGCTTCACTTGCTTGTCTAAATATTCTTGGTTGGTATTGTTCCAATTGTCTGAACTATAGAATTTCAAAAAGTTTCCTAGTGCCGTATACTGCTGGATAGGAGAAGATTGCGCGAGATCAAAAGCATATAAACCTTCAAAAGTTTGACTAAATTCTTCTTTAAATTGCTCAATGGTCAATGTCATAAAAATTCTCCTTTTCTTTCAACAATCTTACTGGTTTTTCGTATGATAAAACAAAGAGAGCTCCAATTCTGAATAGAGTCAGATTTGTTCCAACACCTGTTCATTGAATTAGAGCATTTTAATTGCTTACTGCTTCCTTTAATCTGGTCTTTTTTACAAAGATTGGTAATGTTCTATATAGACTGCTGCTGATTTTTCCCAACTGTTGTCTTCCCGCATAGCTTGCTTGACCAGCGACTGCCATACTTTAGGCTCATCGTAATAAACGGTCAGCGCTTGATCGATTGTTTCCAACATCACTTCTCCACGGTAGTCATAGAAGCTAAACCCTGTCCCTTCTCCTGTAAAAGCATTGTAAGGAATGACTGTATCTTTCAACCCGCCTGTTTCATGTACGATCGGTAATGTGCCGTAACGAAGTGAATAGAGTTGTGAAAGACCACAGGGTTCAAAAGCGGAAGGCATAATAAACAAGTCGCTGCCTGCATAAATTTGTTGTGCTAAAGTAACGTCAAAGTCAATGACCGCTTTGAATTTATCAGGGTAACGCGCAGTAAAATAACGAAAGCTGTCTTCGTATTCTAATTCGCCAGTTCCTAAGATCAAAACTTGCACATCACGCTGCATCAGTTCTTCCATTTTTTCTTGTAATAAATGACACCCTTTTTGAGCAGTCAAGCGACTGACCATCGACATCACAGGGACATTGGGCTCAACCGGTAAACCGACTCGTTTTTGCAACAAGGCTTTATCAACTGCTTTTCCGCTTAAATCATCAAGCGAAAAATGACCTTGTATTTTTTTATCGGTTTGCGGATCGAATACTTCATAATCGATTCCATTTAAGATGCCGCTTAATTTGTAATTATTTTGCCGTAAAACGCCCTCTAGATTTTCCCCAAAAGCTGCTGTCTGGATTTCTGCAGCATAAGTCGGACTCACTGTTGTTACCTGATCTGCAAAGAAAATACCGCCTTTTAAGGTGTTGACGTCTTCATAATATTTTAGACCTTCTTCATGAAACGTGTTATAGCCGATGCCATACCAATCGGATAAAACCAGTTGTCCATAAATCCCTTGAAACTGCAGATTATGGATCGTCAACATGGTTTTAATTCCTTGATAGGCTTTGATCCATTGGTATTTATCTTTCAATAAAACTGGAACGATCGCTGTATGCCAGTCATTTACATGGAGCACTTCTGGAATAAAATCGATTTTCTCCATCATTTCACAGACGGCTTGTGAGAAGAAAGCAAAACGCTCGCCGTCATCATCAAAACCGTAGAGGCTCGGACGATCAAAATAATACAGATTATCAATAAAATAATACGTTACATCATCTTTGACGAGTTTTTTTAATCCGCAAAATTGGTTACGCCAACCTACTTTCACTTCAAACTGCACGACATCTTCCAATTGCTCTTGGTATTCTTGGGCCATCGTTGTATGAAAAGGCAGTACAACTCGAACATCGATTCCTTGTTTTTTTAATTCTTTCGGCAAAGCTCCCGCTACATCACCCAATCCGCCTGTTTTAAAGAAGGGAGCACATTCAGCTGCTGCAAATAATACTTTTAGTGCCATTAAGCTTAAACTCCTTTCTTAGATTCAATCACACTATTTTTTTTGATCACCATTACCTCATCAGCCGTTCCTTTCAAATGGACTCCGGCACCAATTCTTACTCCCTTATCGAGTATCACGTATTCTAAAACAGCGCCTTCCCCTATCTGAGTGCCTTGCATCACAATAGAATGATGGACTTGAGCATTTTTGCCAATCGTTACTTTTCGGAAAATAAGCGAGTTTTTAACTTCTCCTTCGATAAAACAATCGCTGGCAAATTGAGCATTGCTGACTTTGGCATCTTTTGAATAAAAAGTCGGTGCTCCGTTCTTAACTTTTGTAATAATGGAATCTCCACGGTTGAATAAAGCATTGTAATTTGCTTCAACCAACATATCCATATTGGCTTCAAAATAACTTTGAATATCATCGATATCTTTTAAATATCCGGTATATTCATAACCGTATACCTTATTTTCATTTAGATGGTCTTTGATTAAAAGGAGCGTATCTCCATTTTCATTTTTTTTGCCTGCTTGTGTAGCTAATTCAATAAATTTTTCAGAACTCATAATGGCAATATTCATACTTAATGCGACAGTTTCAGCATCTAGCGGCAGTTGTTCGAAAGTAGTAATGGCAGTAATTTTATCTTGCTCTTCTTTATCAAAAGTAAAATAAGTTGCCGCTTCATTTGCCAAATAAGTGGATTTCGGCATATTTTTATACATGATCGTCACATCTGCTTCTTTTTCTTGGTGGTACCGTAAAAGCGCAGGAAGGTCGATATTGCAAAGCATTTTGCTTCCCATTACAACAACGTATTCTGATTTTGAGCGGACAACATAGTGAATTTGATTATGGTAAAAATTACTTAATTGACCTGGCTCTTCAACTTCGCTAGTCTGACGGACATCCGTTTCAGTATAAGGGAACAAACCTCCACCAATAGAAGAATCTAATCCCCAAGATGCGCCGCTGCGGATATGGTCATGCAACGAGCGGCCATTCCCTGTAAGGAAATAAGCTGCCGATTCGATTGAAGCGCTGTGCAGACTAGTAAACGGAAAATCAATCAAACGGTAACGACAGCCAAATGGCAAAGAAGCGATCGGCCGCGTATCTGTTAATGGCGCTAACTTTTTTCCATCCTCATTTAAATTTAAAATAGCTCCTATTTTATGCTTCTTCATCTTTTAGTCCTCCAATCTCTTCACTGTACCCAACAACGGCAATTTCTTTTTCTTGACCGATCAGCTGAGCGCCATCATGGATTTTAGCGTGTTCTCCTACAATGGCATGTTCGATCGTAACATTTTCACCGATTGTGACGTCTGCCATGATGATGCTGTCTTTTACAGTAGAACCTTTTCCAATTTTTACATTATGAGACAAAATAGAATGGTTTACTTCGCCTGCCACATAGCAGCCGTCCACTATCATCGCATTTGAAACTTTCGATGTAGCCGTTAAAAATTGTGGCGGTGCTGATGGATTTTGTGAATAAATCCGCCAATCGGAATTTCGGATATTCAAGGCATGCGTTGGATCTAAAAATTCCATATTGGCTTCCCATAAACTTTCAATGGTTCCCACATCTTTCCAGTAGTCTCTGAATGCATAAGCAAACACATTCTCGCCATTTCCTAAGTAAGCTGGAATAACATGTTGGCCGAAGTCTTCTAATACACGATTTTTTGCTTGATCGTCTACCAAATATTTTTTTAACAACGACCAATTAAAAATGTAGACACCCATTGATGCTAGATTGCTTTTAGGTTCTTTCGGTTTTTCTTCAAACTCAATGATTCTGCCCGTTTGGTCGGTATTCATAATTCCAAAACGAGGAGCTTCTTCAATCGGCACAGGTATTACCCCAACAGTCAAAGCTGCTTTCTTAGCTTTATGGAATTCTAGCATTTCTTGGTAATCCATTTTATAAATATGGTCTCCTGAAAGAACCAATACATACTCAGGATTATGCCGATCAATAAAGTCAATATTTTGATAAATGGCATTGGCTGTCCCTTTAAACCACTTTTCACCTTCAATACTTGAATAAGGTTGTAAAATCGTTGCCCCGCCATTATGGATATTGAGACCCCAAGCAGCTCCATTGCCGACATGGCTGTTTAATTCTCTTGGCTGGTATTGAGTGACAACTCCAACATTTTTAATTCCTGAATTCACACAATTGCTTAAAGCAAAATCAATGATTCGGTATTTTCCACCGAAGGGTACAGCCGGTTTTGCGATCTCTTTAGTTAATTTTCCTAGCCGTGAACCTTGTCCTCCTGCTAAAATCATCGCTAACGTTTCTATATTTTTCATAGCACCTGGAAGAATAGAGCGTATCTATTCTTCCTCTCCCCTCCTTTTATGTTTGATCAGCTTTTTGGTACACCCATTACTCTTTTAGGTCTTAAAATCACGACACTCATTGCTGGTAAAATAAGTTCTAATGAATACGGTTGTCTGTTCTGAGAATCAGCCGACGTTTTTAATACTCCTTGTCCAGTCGTCCAAACACCTCCAAATTCAACCATCTCGGTATTTAATAGTTCTTCATAAAGACCTTCATAAGGTACACCGACTTTGTACTGTTGTCGTTCTACCGGTAAAAAGTTGCACAATACAATTAAAAAATCACGCGGTTTCTTGCCTTTGCGAATAAAGGTTAAAATAGACTCCTCCGCGTTATCCGCATCAAGAATTTCAATACCACTGGGATCGTGGTCGATTTCCCACAAAGCCCGTTCTTTTTTATACAGTTCATTCAATCTTTGACTAAATTGCTGGTACTGATGATTCATCTCATCTTCTAAGCTGCTCCATTCTAATTCAGAATGAACCCGCCACTCTAAAAACTGGCCAAATTCATTTCCCATGAAATCCAGTTTCTTTCCAGGATGAGCCATTTTATAGGCTTCCATTGTTCTTAATCCGGCAAATTGATTGTAGCGGTCGCCGTGCATCTTATGCATCAATGATTTTTTGCCGTGAACGACTTCATCATGAGAAAAAGGTAAAATAAATTTTTCATTAAAAGCATACATAAATGAAAAGGTAATTAAGTTAAAGTGGTGTTTGCGTAGAAGTGGATCCATTTCGAAGAATTTCAAGGTATCGTTCATCCAGCCCATGTTCCATTTGTAATTAAATCCTAATCCTCCTTGATCAACGGGACAGGTAACCTTAGACCAAGCTGTACTTTCTTCTGCGATCATCAGAACATCGGGATGACGTTTGAAAATGGTGGTATTCATTTTTTGAATAAAGTGGACACCTTCGCGATTGTGATTGCTGCCATCTTCATTCGGTATCCAAGGGCCCTCATCGTAATCCAAGTACAGCATACTCGATACCGCATCTACTCGTAAGCCGTCTAAATGAAATTGCTCTAACCAAAATAATGCATTAGAAATCAAAAAACTGTGTACTTGCGCTTTGCCTAAATCAAAATTCATTGTGCCCCATCTAAAATTCTGAGCTTTATTGCTGTCGTTATATTCAAATTGAGGCGTTCCATCAAAATAAGCCATCCCGTAATCATTTCGGTTAAAATGTCCAGGGACCCAATCCATGATCACGCCAATATGTGCCTGGTGGGCAGCTTCTACAAAATCCTGAAATTCTTCAATCGTTCCAAATTTTGAAGAAACGGCATAATACCCAGTCAGCTGGTAGCCCCATGAAGCATCTAACGGGTGTTCCATCAACGGCATAAATTCAATATGGGTATACCCCATTTCTTTTACATAAGGTATTAATTCTTGTTGCAGTTCAGGAATACTGTACCAGCTGCCGTCAGCATGGCATTTCCAAGAACTTAAATGAACTTCATAAATGTTTATCGGTCGTTTAGTTAGCGTATGGCGTTTTTTGCTTGCCATCCATAAATGGTCTTTCCATTTTTTTTGCGGCAAAGACTTTACGATTGAGGCATCTTTAGGCCGAACTTCAAATTCGTGGGCATAAGGATCAATCTTTAATTTCATTTCTCCATTGGCTTGCTCAATTCGGTATTTATAACAGTGTCCTTCTTTTGCTGCATCGCTAAATAAAGTCCAAGCGCCTGTTTCATCTATTTTTTCCATTGCTAAGCCTGTATCCCAATTACAAAAATCAGCAACGACGGAGACCGACTTGGCATGAGGCGCCCAAACAGTAAAACGAAAACCAGCAACTCCTTCGAAAATCTCAGCAGCACATCCTAATGTTAAATAACTATCGAAGAGTTGTCCTGTATTAAACAAATACAATTCTTCTTCAAGCTGTTCACGACTTGTTTCTTGATTGACTTGTTTGACCATTTGCAAGTCTCCTTCCTTTTAAAATAATGAAAAAATAAAGTTTGTTTTCATTATTCTATCATTAATTTTTAATTTTACCACTAGCTAATTACATTAATTTTTTTATTTGTAAAAATTCAGCTTTTAAATAAATTTTTATTGTATTATTCGGCCTAATCTAAGTATACCGCATATTTAATGATAACGCTTTCTTTTTATTTGTTTTCTGTCAACTTTATTTTCTTCTTCTTTAAAAAAAGCTTAGACTCTCCTCTTTCCTTTTATTTTATCCGATTAAGTACTGATCCATTAAACTTATTCAATTTGACTTAAATGCCCTATTTTTTTAAAATCCAAAGCTAATAACTTAAGTACTAAGAAAAAAACAAAATCGTCTTTTTCTTTTCAATATCTTTTAAACAAAATAAAAAATATTTTAAAGGTAAATGAGCTTTTTCTTGTAATGTCATGTGCATAAACTTGTGAATAATGGTAAAATAGGTTAAAGGCCTTTCTTAAAATACAATAAGAAAGAATGAACACCCTATGAAAGTATTCTCTTTTTTCTTACTTCCATATAGGCCGCGAATCGATTAGTAAATGAATAATTTCTATTTCTGAAGGAGGTGAAAGATTTGAATATCTTATTATTAAGCGTTGGTTTCATTGGGCTAGTTATTGCTGGATTGACGCGCCACTACATTATAGGCGGAATATTGGCAATCGGAAGTTTTGCTGGTTATTTCTTTTTAAATGGAAGCGGACAATGGTTTCCCATTATTATTTTTATTTTGGGTATTCTTTTAATCATTCTAGAAGTATTTATTCCGAATTTTGGCGTTGCTGGAATATTAGGAGGTATCTTGCTTTTTGGAGGAATTTATCTCAATTACGGAGATATAGGCAAAAGTTTGTTTGATCTAAGTGTGGCAGGGATCATTTCGGTAATATTAGCTGTCATTCTCTTGAAAAACGGCTATACTTTTGGAAACTTCAATAAGCTAGTATTGAACGACAATTTAAATAAAGTCAGCGGTTTTTCAAGTAATAAAGACTATTCTGACTATTTAGGAAAAAAAGGCATTACTACCACGACATTAAGACCATCAGGAAAAGTTGCGTTTGATGATATTGAATTAGATGTGCTAAGCTCAGGAGAACAAATTGAGTCTGATATCTTTGTTGAAGTCATGAAGGTTGAAGGTTCTAAAATAATAGTTAGGAGAGTGTCGTAAATATGTTAGAAGAAACAAGTGGGTTAATAGGTATTGGTATAATTGCAATCATCGTCATTGTCATTTTAAGTATGTTTTTCCGGTTTGTACCTGTAGGATTATGGGTTACTGCTTACTTTTCTGGAGTAAAAGTTTCTATTGGAACATTAGTAGGGATGCGATTAAGAAGGGTTGCTCCACAAAACATCATCCGTCCTTTGATCAAAGCCACTAAAGCTGGCTTAGACATTGACATCAATGAATTAGAAGCTCACTATTTAGCCGGTGGGGATATCAACCAAGTTATTGATGCCCTGATCGCTGCTCAGCGTGCCAATATTGATTTAATTTTTAAACAAGCTGCAGCTATTGATTTAGCTGGCCGGAACGTATTCGAAGCCGTTCAAGTCAGTGTTAACCCAAAAGTTATCGAAACTCCACAAATTGCTGCCATGGCGATGAACGGAATTGAAGTCAAAGCTCGCGCTAAAGTAACCGTTCGTGCAAACATTGAACGATTAGTCGGTGGTGCCGGTGAAGAAACGATCATCGCTCGTGTTGGTGAAGGGATCGTTACAACGGTCGGTAGCGCTACTAAACATACAGATGTTTTAGAAAACCCTGATTCTATTTCTAAAACTGTTTTACGCAAGGGGTTAGATTCTGGTACTGCCTTTGAAATCTTGTCTATTGATATTGCAGATATTGATGTTGGTCGTAATATTGGTGCCAGCTTGCAAATGGAACAAGCCGAAGCTGATAAAAATATTGCTCAAGCAAAAGCGGAAGAAAGACGATCAATGGCTATTGCCCAAGAACAAGAAATGCTTGCTGAAGTTCAAAAAATGCGTGCTCGCGTAGTTGAAGCGGAAGCGGAAGTTCCTTTAGCACTTTCTCAAGCATTGAAAGAAGGCAAATTAGGTGTGATGGATTACTACAACATGAAAAACATCAATGCAGATACATCTATGAGAAATTCTATCTCAGGGTTAGGCGAAAGTGATCGTGATGAATAATGGGTATTTTTGGAATTTTTAGTTTTTTAAGTGTTCTTATTCCGATTCTATTCGTGATTTCAATTGTTCAATCTATCAGCAAAGCGATCTTCAAACAACAAGCAGCTAGAAAAAAAGGGCAACTGTCTAATTATCAGCGTCTCGTTAATGAAGTGAATCAGGAAAAAGAAAGACTGCGGAATGCCCCAACAAAGAATAATAACGCTGGGCGTTCGCAAGATAAAATGCGAGCGATTGAACAAGAAGCAAAACGGATCCAGCAAACCCGTACAGGACGACGAAATGCTTCTGCTGTACCGGCAAACTCCCGTCAGTCTAATTATGAAAAATCAATCGTTTCTAAAACAGAAAACCAAAAAGTGTCTGTTCAAGCTGAAAGTCCAATCAGACAAATCAACACTCCAGTTTTAGACACTAGAATACAACCGATCAATGATTTCGTTCATTCAAAAACACATAAAAAGAAACGCAAAAGACAATCTGCTCGTCAAAAAGAGTTGTTAAAAGGAATTGTCTATAAAGAAATATTAGACAAACCTCGCTCTATGAGACCCTATAGATAGAAAAAAGGCTGGAACAAAAGATGACATTCTTTTGTTCCACTTTTTTTTAATTGTCATTTTTTCAAACCAAAAATATCGAAAGTCGCCATCAAATAGCGCTCCTCTCTCATGAATACCTATAAGATTTCCTAGTCCAGTGAAGCCCGCTTAGACTAGAATGTCTTCATTTAATTTGTAATTGTATAGTGCTCCAATGATATTGGCTTTATTACCGTGACGGCTTTTTTCTATCATAGGTGGATCAAACAGTTCTGTATTTTTTTCGCGGAATACTTCTGTGACTTGTTTATTGATCAATTCAATCAGCAACGGTGCTTTGCTGACACCTCCGCTAATCAGAATTTTTTCCGGATCTAAAATCGTTTGTAAATTAAAAATTTGGATAGCTAAGGTACGGCAATATTCGTTTAAACAATCTAAAACTGCTGCGTTTCCTGCATCAGCATATTGAAAGACTAAATGCCCATCAATTTCATCTAAAGGAAGATTGCACCGTTCTGATACGTTTTTAAATAACTTAATTAACCCGTTTTGGTATCCAAACCTATAATCCTCTTCCTCGCTTTTGTCTGAATTGGTTTTAATAAAGGAAAGCTCTCCAGCTGAATAATGGTTTCCTTTCACCAATTGTCCATTACAGAGAATTCCGCCGCCAATACCTGTTCCTAAAACAAGCATGACACCATTTTGAACACCTTGGAAATTGCCTTTCCATAATTCACCTAAAGTCGCTGCTTTGCCATCATTTTCTATATGGATGGTAGTCGGACAACGCGATTCCAACAGTTCAACCATATTCATCTTTTTAATGTATTCTAAAGTTCCGCCATGAACTGCATATCCTGTTTCCGAATGAATAATTCCCGGCATACTAATAGCCATACCAGAAATTTGTTCTGCATAAAGATCATAAATTTCACCCATTATAGCAATAAAACTTTCTAATGAATCTAATGGTGTCTTTTTTCTATCAACTTCTTTTATTTCTCCTTCATCATTGATTAAACCATACTTTATTTCTGTACCGCCAATATCTATTCCTAAGTATTGAGTCATATTTTTCCCCTCCTAAGAACTATTAGTTGATCCAATTTCTTTTGTCAATTGTTCCATTTAGTTAACGCTATCATTTTGCTATTCAGAGCTAGTTCTCTGAATTTAGTTTAACATACATATGATAAAAAAAGGCAGAGTACCCTTTCTTGGCTCTTTCTGCTCCATCTCAAAAAATTAGCTTAAAAAAACTAATTGTAAAGTAAAAAGCTAAGAAGAAAAACGCAAAAAAATTACCAAGTCATTTTGGTATTTTCTGCGTTCCTTCTAACTAACTATCCTTTTTAGACCACTATTTTTATTTACTCTTTAAAATATTTTTCTGAAAATTTCTTTAACAATGGGAATAGGATCGGTGCTAAAATTAAATAAAATCCGCCATTGCCTATAGCATGCAACGTATCAAACGGCAGGCCAGAAATATAATAGACCCAGAAATTTTGAATGTCGAAGAACGGGGCTTGAACGAGTGAAATAATAAAACCATATAAGTAACCCATTAAGACAGCGTATAACACCATTACCAAAAAAGGAAGATGCTTAAAAAACGGTTTGATCACTACCCCTGTCACTAAAACAAGCAGTACAAATGAAATGATTTGAGCAATGGTCCATACTCCCATACCTAATGTAAGGTTTGAAATAAAGATAGATAAAATAGCTACAATTAACCCATCACTGACTCCTAATGAAAGAGTTAAAATGATTAAGATGACGGTCACTGGCTGAACATTTGGCAAGAATTGAAATACTAACCGACTCACTTGACAAAGTGTCGTCATCATTGCAAGTAACGTGAGTCGTTGAATAGACAGCTGTTTAGCTTTACATGCCATCTAAGTTCCACACGATAGTATCGCCGTTTTCTAAAACATACTCAGCTGCTCCAACAGTAGCTTGTTCCCCGTTGACAGTATACAACCAGTATTTCCCTGCCTTATCATCTTGTTCATGACCTTCAATAGCAGAAATAAACCCATCTTTTTCAGTAAGGTCATACGTTTTTTTCATTGCTTCTAGCAACGTTTCCCCTGACTCTGCTTTTATTTCTTTGTTCGCATCAGGCAGATCTTCGCCTTCTTCTTGTAATTGGATTGAAACAGATACCGTTTCTGCAGCTGAACTGCTGGCAGTCATTTCACTTGAAGAGACTGAACTGCTTTCATTTACAGGTGCTTGACTCGTATCACTGCAAGCCACTAATGCTAACGAAGCTGCGATAATGATTCCTAACTTTAATTTCAATTTTATTTTCATGTTCTACTCCTCCAATTTAATTATATCCTTATTTTTGAAACAAAAAAAGCCAACAAGGCAATTTGTCGTTGGCGTTCCCCCGCTGTTCTGCCTCGAAACAGCCGGTTTAAAACAATTGAAAAAAGACCTGACTTAAAGCAGCTGCTTTTTACAGTGGCGGGACCGTGTTGGATTTTCACCAACTTCCAGTTTTCAATTGCTTATTTAGTTTTTTAACGGATATCTTTTTTCGTTAAAGAAGTGTGAAAAACTTTTCCGCCACGTTCATACAATGGTTCTTTTATCCCAGCTTGATGATTGACCAGACGTGCAACAGCAAATAGATAATCCGATAAACGATTCATGAAAATACTGACATGCGGATTTGTCTCTTCTTCTGCTGCTAAACTGACAATACGGCGTTCTGCCCTTCTGACCGTTGTCCTAGCCATATGCAACAAACTTGCCACAGGATGACCGCCTGGCAAGACAAACGATTCAATTACATCTGGAATTTCTGCATACACATCGATTCGCGACTCGATCCACTCCACCATTTCCGCTGTTACCTTATAGTCCTTTTTTCCGTGGGGCGTCGCCAAATCTGTTCCACAATCAAATAAATACTGCTGCATTTCCACTAGTTCATTTTTTAAAGCTTCTTCTTGCTCATTCATTTGACTAATTATGTACCCTAATAAAGAATTAGCTTCATCAACCGTACCGTAAGCTTCGACTCGTGTAGAGTCTTTTTTAACTGTCCGGCCGCCAATAATATTTGTGTTTCCATAGTCGCCTCTTTTTGTATAAATCTGCACTTAAAACCCACCTCCTTTTTTATCTCCCTCACTCACATACTATATAGCATATCGTTTTATTTTTCAACCACTACATAATGTGTTTCAATTTAATTTCAGCTAAAAACAAAAGAAGTTCGAATTTTAACTAGCTGCTGCCAGCAAGTAAGAACTCGAACTTCTCTAACATTTATTTTTCTACCATCAGAGTAATTTTAGAAGGGTATTTTCCTCCTGAAAGAATGGTCTGATCAGCAGGAATCGTTTTAAGCGAATTTGGACCTTTCTTCGTATTGCTGTGCGGGAAAATATAATTCTCCGCGCTGCTTGTAATATCCAATCTTAATTGATGACCAGGATGGAATTGGTTAGAAATCTTAGATGTTTCAATTTCATAATAATAAACTTCATTTGGAACAAGATAAGAGGGCTGGCTAAAACTTTCTCTAAAGCGGGCACACAATATTCCCTCTGCTAAGTTGGTTGAAGTTCCATTAGGAGAAACATCTGTTAAGCGAACGACCCAGTCTGTATCGACTGCAGTACTTTTAGCATAAAAGCCTACTTTTATTTGACCTGTAATGGTCGTTTCAGAAACAAAAGGTTCCGTTGTATAACAAAGAACATCTTGGCGTTTTTCAACTGTATGATAATCATTTGGAAAACAAATCTCATTTTCTGATAAATTAATCAAATGCGGTACAGGATGATCGGGATCGTAGGCGAAATCATCTTCTTTTTCTCTTTCAGGTTTTGCTTTGACCAACTTGCCATCTCCTGATGAGCTTCTCGCATCATGTGTACTGGTTAAATAATAAGTCTCTTCTTGGGTAGATTCAGGAGGCCACTGGGCGGCAGTTTTCCATTTATTTTCATTAACAGTATAGTATTCAATGGCAGGCCCAGCGTCTATACCATTGTCGTTATTTTTCAAAAAGCGTTCAAACCACAAGAGATGCTGTAAATCAATATCATGCCTTAATGCAGCGTTGCCTAAAGCAATATCTCCCAAATCGCGATTAGCATTGCCTTTATGCAGCCAAGGTCCTAAGATGATTTTACGTTTGTTCTTTGGATAAGCAGCTGTTACCTGAATAGCTTCTGTTGTGCCAGCACCATTGTCATCGTACCAACCTGAAATGATCAAGGCTGGTACGTTAATGGCTTCTTTACGAGCAAACCAGTTCATTGTATCCCAATACTCATCATAAGATTTGTGTTTAAGTGCTTCATTGAAGCTTTCAAGCGGGTGGCCAAGACCAACTTCAGCTATTTTTTCTAATGGCCGGATTTTCATTAATTCAGCCCAGTCCTCGCGTATCATCAAGTCTGGATTAAATTTTTTCTCTGATAAAGCAAAACCTAAAGGAATTCCACCAGAAATAAGGGCTCCTCCTTTACGACGCATATCCACAAATGGGCTCCCAGCTGTCACAATGCTAACCAATGCTTTTAAATGCGGATTTCCAGAAGATGCGGCTGCCCATTGAACAAAGCCGCCATATGAACCGCCTAGCATTCCAATCTCTCCGTCACACCATTCTTGCTGAACCAGCCAGTTAAGTGTATCGTCCCCATCTTCACGTTCATGAGCCATGCTGATATAGTTTCCTTCTGACTCATTCCGACCGCGTACATCTTGGAGTACGACTGCATACCCTCGCTGTACAAAGCGATAATGGCTTTCAGAATACCGTTCTTTTCCATAAGGAGTTCTGGCCATGATAACGGGATAAGAAGCCTTTTCTGAGTCAGGAAGCCAGATTTCAGTCGCTAAATGAACGCCATCGCGCATTTTGACCATGGCATTGTCCATTTTCTTTACTCTGTATGGCTGATTGACCAGCAGCTGATGTTCTTTCCATTCTTTTAGAATAGTCGCATCTTCATAACCTTCTTTAATAAAAACAGTTGTGAATTCCCTATTGGTCGTTACCAAACCAACAAACTGCTGATCTTGAATAACAATATCCAGCGGCTCATTTTTTTGTCGTTCTGCCCAAAGGTTTAGAGTCCATTCTGAATAGACACTTCCCCAACTTGTTTTAACCCATTCAGGATGACTTTGCTCGGAAACAAAAGCTTTATACTGCTCTAGATGCCCTAATATAAAGCCAATATCTGCACGAACATAGCGTTTTAAAAACTCTTCATGTTCTTGATTAAATACTATCTCTGGCTGCCACTTTCCAGCAAAAATATCCCACAGTTTGATTTTCACTTCTGCTCCAATAGAAAAAGTGGCTACTTTAATTCCTGTCTGATACAAATGATACTTTTCCAATGAGAAACACCTCTTTACTCTTTATACGCACCTTTGTAGTCATAAGGACTGCCAAAGTTATGTTGTACAATTCCTTTTAGATTATTTTTTTGCAGCACGGTTGTAGATTGTTGATAAACCGGTACAATACCCGCATCTTCTTCAATAAGAATCGTTTCTGCCTTGATCAAAGCTTCCCAACGAGCTTCTGGCTCATTCGCTAGGTCTGTTGAAGCTTCCTCCAATAAAGCATCATATTCTGGGTTGCTGTAATTGGCATTTCCGCCACTTAAATGATTAGCTAAGAACGTCATTGGATCTTGGTAATCAGGACCCCAGCGGCCAAATGCTAAATCGTAATCAGAATTTCTTGTGAGTTGAATAGAATTTTGCAGCGGTACTGCTCGAATCGTTAAGTTTAAACCAGGCAGTGTATCTTGTAATTGACTTTGCAAGTATTCGGCAACTTTCTTATCCGCTTCTCCGTCACTTGTTAATAATTCAATTTTAATGGTTTCACCTATCTCTTTTTGTGCTTCTTTCCAATAACTTAACGCTTGGTCTTTATCCGTTACCAGGAAATCTCCTGCTTCTTCCCGGAAATCTTCTCCCGTTTCTGGATTTTTAACAAAGCCATGCGGCACAAATCCATAAGTAGCTACCGAACCATCTTGTAACACGTTATTTACCAATGCTTCCTTGTCTACTGCATACCCTACAGCTTTTCGAACATTCTCATTGGCAAAAATAGTATCTGAACCATTTCGTAATTGGTTCATTCTAAAATAAGAAACATACGCATTCGGTGTTGAAAGGTATTCCGGATCATTTTTTCTTTGGTTTACGTATTCTCCCGAAATAACGGCTTGATCCAGTTCGCCTGCATCATATAGATTCAATGCTGTTCCGGTTTCTTTAATAACTTGGAAATCAATTTCATCTGCTTTAACATTTTCTGCATCCCAGTAATCTTTATTTTTAACTAATGTCCAACTTGACCCAGCATTTGACCAATCTGTCATTGTAAAAGGTCCATTGTAAATCATATGATCACTTGTTGAGGCATAAGCATCGCCTTCTGACTCAACATACTCTTCATTTTGCGGATAGAAAGGATTAAATGCTAAAAGAGATAAGAAATAAGTCGTTGGATTTTGTAATTTAATTTCTAAAGTATAGTCATCTACTGCTTTTACTCCAAGTTCATCAACGGGCTTTTTGCCTAACGTGATTTCACTGCCGTTTAAAATAGTTCCATCTAGAAGAAAGGCGTAGTTAGCTGCTGTATCAGGATCAGCCAATTTTTTCCAAGCATATACAAAATCATGTGCTGTCACTTTTGTGCCATTAGACCACTTAGAATCTTCTCGCATTTTAATCGTATAGGTTAAGCCATCTTCAGAGATGTCCGGCATGTCCACAGCTAGAGCAGGAACCACATTGTCTTCTTTATCTAACCGATATAGTCCTTCAAAAACTTGACTTTGTGCCGTAAAGCCATCAGAATCTTGTGACAAAAGACTGTTCATGGATCCGATTTCTTGGACAGCCATTAAACTAATTGTTTGTTCAGTCGAATTCTTTTGAGAACTAGATGCTGCTGTCCCATCTGTCTCTGCGTTTCCGCATGCCATTAATAAGCTGGTTAAAGCTACTAGTGTACTTCCGGCTATCTTTCTTTTGACTGTCATATTAAATCCTCCTCTTAAAATAATTTCATTCCTTTTTTATTCATTAACCAAATATTATAATAAGATTAAATTAAGGTTATAAAATAATGTACCATTATTAGAATCGCAATTCAATCGTTTTTGGCCTTTTTCTTTTTAAAAGAAAAACTAGACAAAAAGAACCAGAATCCCCATTCCAGTTCTTTTTGTCTTTCTATCTTCTTTTTTTCAACCATTCAATTTAATAATAATCCATCTAAATCTAGGAGTTCAATTCGTTTGTGTGTTTTTTGTTTGATTAAGCCTTGTTCTTCTAGCTCTGCAAATTTCCGACTGATCGTTTCAGGTGTTGTTCCTAAATAAGAGGCTAAATCTTTTTTGCTCATCGGCAATTCAATTTCAGCAGACGGCTGGTTTTTCTCCATACATTCAGCTAAAAACATAGCAATCCGCGTTTCTACTGTTTCCGTAGCAAAACGAGTCGTTTGTTTTTCAGATTGAGCCAAGCGTTTAGAAAATTCTGCTAAGACTTTTAAAGAAATTGTTGGGTACTTTATTAACAACTTTTGAAAAGCATCGCGGTCAATCATACACACTTTAGTATCTACCATTGCTTCAGCAAAAGCCGCATAAGTAGTTTCGCTAAATAGCGCCAACTCTCCAGTGAAATCTCCCGGCATTAAAATGCGAATCAGTTGTTCCTTACCGTTTTCGGATAAGCGATAAATACGAATTTTACCTTTATTTACAATAAACAAAGAATTAGAAAGATCACCGGCACGGTAAACGATCTCGCCTTTTTTATATCTGACTGATTGGGTTGTTTTAGTTATTTCATCCATTTGCTGTTCTTCTAAATGGTTAAAAATCGGAACCAAAGAAACACATGATTTATGTGAATCATGTTCATGATCTACGAGTTCTTTTCTTGCCATGTTTCTCCCTCCAAACAAAATGAGTATCTGTTTCTTTTTATTTTCTTAGTCTCAAAGTAAGTTGCATTTTCCAAAAGCTTTACATTGTTATCATATGAGCAAAGCTTGTTTAAATCAAGAAAAACTTATTAGTAAAGCATCCTTTTACCGACTTTTCTGAACATAAAAATGTTGTTGGTTCTTACTTCTATTATTAGTATAGTCAATGAGTGTTTATTAAAACTTGATACGGATCAAGTTTATGAGAAATTCTGTAAAAAAGGGATAAAAAAACCTCTTTTTTTATCCCTTTTTGAAGTTTTAAGGTTTCTCTTAAGATAGCAGCTTTGAGCTAGAGCTGGACTTAGATCTATGCTAAGATAATAAACGAGCTGATTTTCCACTTTAACAGAAAGGGGTTTATTAAATGGACACCTCCTATTTTTCAAAGTTTTATAAAAAAACAAGACTAGAAAAAATTCAAGCTCTCTTGGATGCGAATATCCTTACTGAAGAAGATAAACAATTTTTAACACAAGCTCCTCTCTTATCTGATGAATTAGCTAATAGTATGGTAGAAAACCAATTGACACAATATGCTTTACCATTAGGTGTGGCGCTAAATTTAATGGTCGACGGTAAAGAATATGCTGTCCCAATGGTCACTGAAGAACCCTCTGTGATTGCAGCTGCTAGTTCTGCAGCTAAAACGATTGCTCAAGCAGGAGGTTTTGACACCACTAGCACAAAACGCCGGATGATCGGACAAGTGGCGTTAACAGCCGTTCCAGATACCACACACGCTCAAAAACAATTAAAGCTACATAAAAAAGACGTCCTTAACAAAGCCAATCAAGCTCATCCTTCTATTGTAAAGCGCGGCGGCGGAGCAGATGAATTGATGGTTCGCTTCATTGAAGCAACTGAAAAATCTCCTGAATTTTTAGTCGTTCATGTCTATATCGATGTGCAAGAAGCGATGGGAGCCAATATTGTCAATACCATGATGGAAGCTATTGCTCCTTATCTAGAAATGCTGACTGGAGGAAAAGTCTTAATGGGCATTCTGTCAAATTACGCTACAGAATGTTTAGCAACGGCTGCTTGCCGGATTCCGGTCGACTTATTAAAGCGTGAGGGTTTGTCAGGTGAAACCGTCCGAGATCGGTTGATTGAAGCTGCACAATTTGCCTATGCGGATCCTTACCGAGCTGTGACTCATAATAAAGGCATTATGAACGGTATTGATGCAGTCGTTTTAGCAAGCGGCAATGATTGGCGAGCAATTGAAGCGGGCGCTCATGCTTACGCTGCTAGATCTGGACAATACCGGGCTCTTTCCAATTGGGAAAAAGCAGACAATGGAGATTTACTTGGAAGTTTGACTTTGCCTATGCCAATCGGGTTTGTGGGTGGTTCAATCACCATTCACCCTACTGCTCAATTTAGTCAGCGATTATTAAGCGTTAAAAATGCTAAAGAATTAGAATCAGTAATTGTTTCTGTCGGGCTGGGACAAAATTTTGCGGCGCTTAAAGCTTTGGTAACGGAAGGCATTCAAAAAGGACATATGGGATTACAGGCTAAATCTTTAGCAATCAGCGCTGGAGCAACGGATCAATGGATTGAGCTAGTTGCAGATGAGTTAAAAAAAGCTCCTCATATGAATTTGGAAACGGCTAAAACATTATTAAATAAAATAAAAAATAAGTAGTAATTTATTAAACTAGTTTACTTTAAGGCTGTTTAGAGAAAAATGAGTGACACACAATAAGGAGAACAATTTATGGAAGCTTGGATTCAAGGAATTATGGAACAATTTGGTTATATCGGAGTCGCTTTTTTAATTATGATTGAAAATGTTTTTCCGCCTATCCCTTCAGAAGTTATTTTAACGTTCGGCGGTTTTATGACAACCAGCACGAGTTTAACGATCTTGGGAATGATTATTGCCTCTACTATTGGCGCGGTTATTGGAGCGGTTGTCCTTTACGGTATTGGATTATTGTTAGATGTTGAACGGTTAGAAAAAATCGTAGACCGCTGGGGACATATTTTACGGTTGACTAGGGAAGACATTCATAAAGCCGATAATTGGTTTGATAAGTATGGAATGTGGACTGTCTTCTTTTGTCGCTTCATTCCGCTGATCAGAAGCTTGATCTCCATTCCAGCAGGAATGTCCAATATGAACTTCGGTATTTTTCTTGCTTTGACAACTACCGGTACATTAATATGGAATACGATTTTAATTTATTTAGGCGCTGCTGTTGGCTCACAATGGGAAGTCATCGTCCATTATATGGATATCTATTCGCACATTGCTTATGCCATCATTGCCATTGCTGTTCTTGCTTTTATCATTTGGTTTTTTAAAAGGAAAAAAACAGAAAAAACAAACTAATAAAAAAACCTCTGTCCACTCTTAGATGAAACGATCTAATGATGAACAGAGGCTTTTTTGTTAAAGACTACCAGAGCGAATAATAGCGACTAAGAGCCATAATCCCAAGAACCCAGCAACCAAAAAACCAGCCATCCCGATAATCGAAAGTTGGGTGCCTTTGGTTGCCACAATGATAACTGTTGAAGCCAGGATCAGGGCAGAAATAATAAGTGCAAAAACTAGACGGTTGACCATCTTATTGATCCCTGTCCACTTTTCGTCCATATTGATTAAATCAATTTTGAACTTGCTGCGGCCGCTAATCAAACCGTCTAGAAAAGCCGACAATTGACTTGGCAACTTAGCAGAATGACTGACAAATTGATACGTTTGGAGTAAAGCTTCTTCTGTATCGATTAAGTCTCGTCCACTAAAGGTTCCGCTTGTTTTTAAATAACTTTTTGTGATTTTGATCAAATTCGCTTCTGGTGCTAAGTCTGTAATTGTTCCTTCCAGTATCGTCAGCGCCTTTACTAACGTGACTAAATCACTAGGCAAGGGTAAACGATGTCTGCTTGTTATTTCGAAAATATCTGTCAGCACACTTGCTATGCGGATATTGCTTAAATTAGTTGAAAAATAGGTGTCAAACACATAATTTAAGTCGTCATATAGTTCATTCCGATTGACTCGTCCTTTTTGGTCTCCCATTTGTAAAATCAAGCTGACTAATTGATTGATATCTTTTAAAACGATCGCTTTCAACAACTGATTCAAAACTTCTTTATTGGCGTTGGATAATTCCCCCATAATACCAAAATCGATGTAATAAATTTGTCCTTCTTTGATGATCATATTACCAGGATGCGGATCTCCATGAAAAAAACCATCATGAAAAACTTGAGACAAGTAAGAAAGTAAAAGCTTCTGACCAATATCCTTTAAATCATAGCCTTCTTGCAATAATTCAGTTGTATGAGTAATTTTCAGTCCATCGATATATTCTTGAACAATTATTCGCTTGGAACTAAACTCGGTAAATGCTTTTGGCGCATTGACGCAAGCAATATCTGCGTTCAATTCTTTAAATTTTACCATGTACTTCACTTCATTGCGAAAATCCAATTCTATTTTAGTCGTTTTACGTATTTCTTGAAATACCGAGACAGGATCTACCACTACTTCTTTTAGTATATTTTCGGCCTTGGAGACTATTTTGATAAATAAGTCGATATCTCTTAAAAAGTTTTCTTCTATTCCAGGCCGCTGAACTTTTAAAATTACTTCTTCGCCACTTAGTAATATTCCTTTGTGGACTTGCGCAATTGAAGCACTCGCAATTGGTTTTTCTTCTACTATTTCAAAAACCTCTTCTAACTCTTGGTCAAATTCCTCTTTAAAGATTTGTCGTACATCATGAAATGGAAAAGGAGGCGCAGCATCTTGTAACTTAGCTAATTCTTCAATATATGCTTTTGGCAGAATATCTCGCCTTGTAGAAATGATTTGTCCCATTTTAATGAAACTTGGTCCCAACTCTTCAAAAGCTTTACGCAAGTTTTGCGGATCTGCTTCCTTTTTTTGCGAATGGATCTTTGTGTTGTAAATATGACCAAAACCATAAGCAGCTAATACACTGATGATTTCTCTAAAGCGTTCGCTTTTCTTCACAAATGCCTCCCTCCTTTTCTTTTTCCTAATCCTTATCGATTGTTCAGTTTATCAATCTTTTCATTTAACTCTTCTACTTTTTGCTCTAATTTTTCAATTTCTTTTCGTTGCGTAGTTTCCATCGTGTCTACCAGTTCTCGGACCGCTTCTTTGCTCAACGTTTCTTCAGATCCATGTTCTTTTTTCTTGCGGATCAATTCTTGATTTAATAGCTTGCCTTGTTCAACTGTCAGCTTCCCCTTAACAACTAATTTATCCAGCATTTCTTCTGCTTTTTCATAGGTTAAGGTTGCACTGCCGATTCCAGCTAAAATCATTTTCTTTAAATCGTCCATTTCTTTCTCCTCCTTAGTCTGTTTGAAAATTAAGAGTTTTTACTTTAATGATAAGGGAGCCAGCTGCTTAATGAATACTTACAGTATAACATGAAAGCGCCACAACGACGTATTTGCTTCTTTTTGCTTTTGTTGCTGTTCGATTTATTTGCACCCTGATTCTGTCTATTAAAAAAAGTAAAAAGAAGCAGTCCAACAATCGACCGCTTCTTTTTACTTTTAGAACAAAGTTTGTTTACTCCATTATTTATTCGCTTCATCCGCATTTAAAACATATTCATAAGCGGTAATTTTACCTTCTACGTATTGGATTTCGAGTTCATTTTCAATATAATTGATAGAATTCCCTAAATCCTCTGTCCGTTTCGTAGTCAGGCGATCCAATTCTTTTTTCGATTCATTCAACAAACGTGTTACATCTGACTCTGTCATATAACTCATTATAAATTCCTCCTAGAAAGTAATTTTCTACTATTTAAGTATACCGTTCTCTATCTTACATGACAATTAAATAGGCTTCGGTGTTTGTGTCAAGTTTTTCTCGAGTGTCCTATTCCTTCACTAGTTTAGGCACTCTATTTTTGTACACCCATCAGCTACCGCACGGCTCCGCCGCTTGCTGGCCCATCTTTTGGAAGAACGTTCCTAAAACCAGGAACCTTCTCCCAAAAGACAGGAATTAACGAAAACTTTTAATTAATTGTCCTATTGCCGATGAACGAGAGGCATACAATGGAATGATCCCATTCTTTGCCCCGACTGACTGCCGTGTTTTCTCATGCAATAACGACGATAAACGAACCGTTTGGTTCAGCTTGCGTTGTTGTCTCGCACTTCTATTTTGTTGGTGAAGATAGGCTTCACGCAAGGTGTGATTGAACATCCCTTGTTTTACCTTTACCATAGCTTCGCAACCTTCTGCACTCCAATGCATTCCTCGCTTTTTCATGCGAAAAGAGATGTGTCGTTGATTCGATTCCATTGCGCCTAATCCTCTGGCGCCTTTCGGAGCCTGTTCTACTTTTTCGCGCCAATCGAAAATCCGATCCCAATTCCGTAAAACATAGGTTCTAAATGTATTCAGTTTTTCCACTGCTGCTGTTTCGTCTAACGTACTTTCATACGTATCCAGCCAAATAGTTAAATGATCTAAATCATGCGTCTTTAATGCTTGCTTGACCTGCTGTTTAAAAACGTTAGTTTTCACGCCAAATGCACAATTCAAGCCTTGGAAGACATGATAAGAGTCTAGCTGATTGAGAACGGGATAATTCGATTGAGAAAAAGCTTCTTGGAATCTATCTGCAGTATAGCCTTGTCCACCGTCACTATTGGTAATGACTTGGGCTTGTTGTAAGGCATAATGATTCGCTGTAAAGGCTTGAACCTCTGCCCAAAAACCAGCGGTTTTTTTAGTCGTCATAATGGCTTTAGGTTCCTTTAAGGAAACGCGTTTTCCGTTTTTATTCCAGCCTTCGTAAAGAATGGCATGACGAACTTCTAAGCTTTTTTTCTTTTCTGTTCCACGAACAAAAACGCCATCCGCTTCGGCATAGAAATAGTCCACTTTTTTCCCTTCTGGCAATTCAGCTGCTTCTTCTAGCTCCAATACGCTTTCTTCATCTTCACGTGCTTGTGCTGATCCAACACGTTTAAGAAGACTGCCAACTGTTTGGTGGCTGATCGTGACAGCCGTCCATTCATTTAGAATAGTTGCAGTATCTCGATAAGTAGCTTTACTCGCCAACTCAGCCACTTTTACTTCTACTAATGGACTATGACGCTGATATTTTCGAATGCCTAACCACTCATCTAGTGGATAATGATTCTGATCCGTGTGATCTACCATTAAGGTACGATAGTACCGAACGGGACCGAAACTAAATTGGACCGTTTTCCAATCTTCTCGTTTCACTTTCCAACCTTCAAGTTGTTTCTCCTCTTTGATCACCTGATTGATATGAGTGAAGACGTCTCCCACTAATTCAGAAAATACTTCATACATATAAACTTGTATGGCTTCTTCTGTCTCTATTAAATGGTTTGAATCCTTTATTATTTGGTAAACCTTTGATATAATCTTATTCATAAGAAGGCCTCTTTCATTTATGTATTTGCCGCTCAAGCATACATTTATGATAGAATGCCTTCTTTCTTTTTTCCAGTAAAATTATTAACTCTCGAGAACTATTTTACACATACGGCTTCGGTAATTTTTTTACCGTTCTTATTCTTTGTTTTTATCCTTTGATCGATCCAAGCATACCTGCAACGAAGCTTCTTTGCATAAACATAAATAAAATAAGTGTTGGAATAGTAGCAATAATAATGGCAACCATTTGCACACCATAATTTGCAACATACGATGAAGACGATAGTCCAGAAATCAGCAACGTCATTGTGTATTTATCTTCTGTCTGCAAGATGATCAACGGCAGTAAATAACTGTTCCAAGAAGTCATAAAAGCATAGATCGTCGCAGCTGCATAGGTAGATTTCATCATTGGGAATACAATTCTAAAAAAAATTGCATAACTGCCCGCTCCTTCGACTCTGCCAGAATCGATGATTTCATCAGGAAAAGATTTGAAACTCTGTCTAAAGAAAAAGATCAAAAAAAGATTGGAGACTGCGGGCAGAATAATGGCTATATGCTGATTGACCAAGTGGAATCCGGCCATCATTCTAAATAAGGGAATAACTAAAGCAGCAAAAGGAATCATCATAAAAAGTAAAAACAGGGCATAAATGATTTCACTTTTTTTTGTTTTAAATTTTTCAAAACCAAATGCTGCTAATGAGGTCACCAGTAAACTCAATACGACCGTCACAAAAGAAATTTTAAGGGAATTCCACATAATCAGCGAAACGTTGTAGCCATTAAATAAATCAGAGATGTTTTGGATCAGGTGTGTTCCAAACGTAATTTTCCCTTCAGCTATCTGGTTAGATGTATTGGTTGCTCCTGCAACCATCCAGTAAAAAGGAAAAATAGAAATAAACGAAAATACAATTAATAACAGATATCTTGCCGTATCCAACAATTTGGTTTTCATTTCTCTTCCTCCTCATCCTTATCCTAAAAACTTCTAAGGTCTATTGGTGACTTTTAATTGGATAATAGATAATATAGCTACAATTACAACAAGTGCCCATGACAATGTTGCTGAGTAACCAAAATTTGATGTGTAGACAAAAGAATGGTTATAGATCAATTGAGCAGCGGTTAATGTTTCATTTGAAGGACCGCCCCCCGTTAAATTGACAACTTCGTCAAATAACTGAATCGTTCCAATCGTCGAGGTAATCGTAGTAAAGACAATTACCGGTTTAAGTTGAGGAATAATAATTCGGAAAAATTTTTGAGCCGCGTTAGCGCCATCTATTGAAGCGGCTTCTAATGTATCTGCTGAAATGTTTTGGAGTCCCGCAAGATAAAAAATCATATTGTAGCCTGTCCAACGCCAACACAAAGCGAGAATCACTGTTACTTTTGCCCAAAACGGACTATTTAACCAATTAATGGGCATCTGAATGATTCCAACCGTCAAAAGAAAATTGTTTACGATCCCTCCAACTTGAAACATCATTTTAAATAAAACAGAATAAGAAACCAAGGAAGTGACACAAGGGAGAAAAAGTGCCAATCTAAAAAACGTTTTTCCTTTTAGCGTTGATGAATTTAGCATAAAGGCTAACAATAAGCCCAAGATCAACATAATCGGCACTTGAAAAATCAAGTACGTAAAATTATTCAAGAGTGCCTTCCAAAAGACAGTATCTTGAGCCATCCGAATATAGTTATGGAGCCCATTAAAAACAGAATTAAGGCCTTGCATGCTATGAAAAGAAATATAAATGGAATAAAAAATGGGATAAAGTAGAAAAGCACTGCCGAAAAGAACAGCAAATATAATAAATTTCCAAACTTCTCCTTTTCCTGATATCTTTTTCGGTTTCATTACTAACCTCCTCTATCCTTTGAGAATTATTTGATCATTCGTGTAGTTAAGAATCAAAATTTTATTCTCCGATTTGCATATTATAATAGTCTTCTGCTTGCTCCAACATTTCATCTAACGAAATTTTATCGTCAAAATAATCTTGCAACACTGATCTTAAAGCTTCCATGGCTATATTTGTGTTTACGCCATAGTCTACTCCAGGAATTTTTTCCATCCATTCTGAAAAATCTTTGTATATTTGTGCATCGTTAAAATAAGGGTCTTTGTATTGATAAGCTTCTCCTGTTTGAGAAGGAAGATAAGTTCCAACAGCACCATTATCAACTAAAATCTCTTGATAGAATTCATCATTACCAGCAAATTCGGTTTTAAGGAAATCAATGGCCGCTTCTTTATTAGGAGAGTCTTCTAAAACCATCCAACTTGAGCCGCCCAGATTAGAATAATGAGTGGCATTTTTTACTGTTTCCAGTTTTGGGATAGTCGTGTATGCCCATTTGCCTGCTTGGTCTTCTGCTGACTTGATCGTTGCTGAATACCAAACAGCTGAGACAACAGCTGCTACTTCTCCACTAGTAACGGCTCCAATACCTTCTGCTGCAAAGTAATCCACTGGTTTAGCCAAATTATTTTTTTCTATTTCTTTAAGAACTTCTGCCATTTCTCTGATAACAGGATTGTTTTTGAAATAGACTTTTCCTTCTTTATCAAAATACCAAACTCCTGCTGACTGCATAGCCATTTGCATATAATGCGTTCCTCTGTTGGGAATAAACGCTACAAACCATTTTCCGATTTTTTCTTTTACATCTTTTCCAATTTGAATAAACTCTGACCAAGTTAAATCTTTGAGATCATCAGGAGTATAGCCGGCTTCTTCAAGATAGTCTGTACGATAATATAAACCTGCAGATCCCGAATCAAATGGAACAGCGTAAACGCCTTTATCCTGAGAAACCGCATCGACTTTATATTCTGCAAATTGAGAAAAATCGATTTCATCTGATAAATCAGCAAACTTTCCTTCGTAATTGGTTAAAAAACTTTGAGTATCATAGTCTTCCACTAATACGATATCCGGCAGTCCTTCTGATACACCTGATGTAAACCCAGAAACCAGTTTCTGTTTAGTATCGTCGTTAGACATTTCAGAAATGGTCAACTTAAAATCTTCATGTCCGTCTTTTTTATAGTACTCTCCTGCTTTTTCCATAATTGGAATATTAAAATTTTTATCCCAAGCCCAAACCGTCAATGCAGTATCTTTTGAACTGTTGGATTGTTTTGAATCTGTTCCATCTGAACCCGTACATGCAACTAACAGCATCAAGCCTACTACACCATAAAGTAAAACAGCCAACTTTTTCATTTCTGTTCCCTCCATTTTCCATAGAATTAAAAAGCACTTCTTTTTATGTTTGCGTTTTCATTATCATATCATATTTTTATTTTTTTTTTATAAAAGAAGCTCTTTTTATCTGGTAAAAGCGATATACGAGAAAGGAGAAGAAGTAGTACACATAAGACCAGTATCAACGATATAGTATCAACGGTTCCTTTTTTGTCTCTCTGTTAACGTCTTTAAAATTGACAAAACCCTTGTAGTGTTATACTTTAAAAGAAGATAAACTTCCTAAAAAAAGAAGCGGTACTTTTCACTATCTGTATCACTCTTTGAAGTAGTTTAAGTACCTATTTAAGCCACTTAGGGTGTTTTCTAGAATTTGTTTTTTTTACTTTCATATTGTAAGGGGTTGCTTTTTTAGTGGGAGACTTTTATAGCATTAATCTCTTATATTAATATGCTATTTTCTAGGAGGTGCTGTTTTAAATAGTTATCATGCTCTTATATTTTTAACACAGTCGTTTAAATATAAAAAGGTTGGGGTGGGGAAAGATGAAAATAAAAAAACGTTTTTGGGCAACAATAGCTTTAACCGTTAGCTCCGTCTTCCTGCTTGCAGGTTGCGGCGGAAATAATGAAACAGCTAATGAAAAGTCAAGCACAAAATCAGGTGATGGTCCTGTAGAACTGGAATTTTGGAGTTTCTGGGGATCTGGTCCACGGAATGAAGCAGTTGAAAAAATTATTTCCGACTTCAATGAAAAACAAGATGATATCGTTGTGAAACATGTGTTTCAACCTTGGGGAGACATCTGGACCAAGTCTCTTGCCTCTGTAGCTGCCGGTAATCCGCCTGATGTCATCATCCAAGACATCAATTCTGTTAGACAACGGGCTGATGCGAATCAAGCCATTGATCTACAAGAGTACATCGATAAAGAAGATGAAGACATTAAAGGACGATTTTATCCACAATTATTAGACGCTGCAACGTTTGAAGATGATGTCTATGGACTGCCGTTTAATACAGATACACAAGTCCTTTTTTATAATAAAGACTTGTTTGAAAAAGCTGGATTAGATCCTGAAACACCGCCTGCTACTTGGGCTGACTTAGAAAAATATTCAGCTGCTTTAGAAGAAAAAGATGGCGACAAGTGGAAAACAATCGGGTTTTATCCTCTTTGGAGTACTGGACCAGATGTATGGGCTCTTAACGCTGATAACGGAGTAAGCTGGTTTGATGATAAAGATAATGTGAAAATCAACACTCCAGATAAAGTTGATTCACTTCAATGGATTTTAGACTGGCAAAAACACATTGGAAAAAGCACAGTAGATTCTTACGAAGCTGAATTCGGGGCAGGCATTGCTGATCCATTTGTATCCGAACTTGTTGCTATGAGAGGTCAAAATATTAACTATCTAGTCGAATTGAATGAGTTAGAGCACGATATCAATTTCGGCGTTGCCCTTTTACCAGAAAAAACAGAAGGTTCTGGCCATTACAGTTGGGGTGGAGGATTTACAGCAGAAATTCCTTATGGAGCTAAAAACCCAGATGCATCATGGGAATTCATTAAATACTTAACCAGCGATGAAGTTCAAGAATATTGGGGCTCAAAAGGCTTCGATATCATGGCAAATCAAGAAGCCAATGAAAGCTTAGCAACAAATCCTGAACTTGATGATAATGGACGTTTGATTTACGAAATGGCCAATAAGGCTCTTGAAACTACAGTAATCACACCTACTCCACTTTCTGCGCCTGATTACTTGCCATTAGTCAATACAGAGATCGATGCTGTTATGTTAGGTAAAAAATCACCGGAAGATGCTTTGAAAGATGCTCAAAGTTCTGTAGAAAAACTCGTCGAACAAAATAAATAAAAATTTTAACAAGCTTTGGTACTGGGCTTGAAGACCAGTTTTGCTATAAACTGGTCTTCAAGCCGGTTCAAGCTTTATTTCTTTAATCAGGATAAATATATATGATTACAATCTAAACGTCGTTTACTAAAATAAAAAAAGAAACGTGGTGATCACAATGCTGGCTAAAAAACAAAAAAAGACTAAAATGAAATGGACAAAATTAAAGAAACAAGAAGCTCTGTGGGGACTGCTCTTCGTCTCTCCTTTTATTATAGGATTTATTTCTTTTTTAATGGGTCCTATGCTTTTTTCTTTGTATGGAAGTTTTACAAACTATAATTTAACTTCTAAAATAGATTTTATTGGGTTGGACAACTATAAGCGGATGTTTACTCAAGATGGATTATTTTGGAAATCTCTTTATAATACAATTTATTACGTTATCTTTAGTGTTCCTCTGAATGCTGTTGGAGCTGTTCTAATGGCGGTATTGCTTAACCAAAAAATGCGTGGTATCAAATTTTTCAGAACCATATTCTATATGCCAGCTATTTTATCAGGAGTCGCTGTTTACGTATTATGGATGCAACTGCTAGCGCCTTCTACTGGATTAGTCAATACGCTTTTACATTTCATCGGCATTAATGGACCAGCTTGGCTATTTGATCCACAATGGACAAAACCAGCACTTATTATCATGAGCCTATGGAGCGTTGGGGGCTCGATGCTGCTTTTCCTAGCCACGCTGCAAAATGTCCCAAGTCAGCTTTACGAATCGGCAGAATTAGACGGTGCCAATATGATCAAACGTTTTTGGCATATTACATTACCGATGATCACGCCAATCATTTTCTTCAATGTCGTTACATCAATCATCGGTGCTTTCCAAATATTCCAAGAAGCGTATGTTATGACCGATAGTGGGTCAGGCGGACCAGCTAATTCCTTATTATTTTATAACTTGCATATGTGGAACAAAGCTTTTGTAGCTTTTGATATGGGATATGCTATGGCTATGTCTTGGGGATTGTTCCTGATTGTCTTTATACTAACATTGATTAATCTGAAACTTGCGCCTCTATGGGTACGATACGAAGGAGGTCAAACCTAATGGAAAAAACAGTTTATACAGCTGATGCTGATCCAACTGTAAAAAAGAATCACTTTAAAAGCAAAAAAAAATCAGAAAAAACGTTAAAACTGATTATCTTTATTTTATTAGTAAGTGTAAGCATCATTTTAATGGCTCCTATCGTTTGGATGGTATCCACTTCCTTAAAACCAATGTCAGAAATCGTTAAAATTCCTCCTACACTATTTCCTAGTAATGTACAATGGCAAAACTATGGTGAAACAATTCGAACTTTTCCCTTCATCCGTTATGCGTTAAATACGCTGTTCATTACTTTCTTTGTGGTTATCGGAAATGTTCTTTCTAACTCATTCATTGCTTACGGCTTTGCAAAAATTTCTTTTCCAGGCCGCAATATGTTGTTTTCACTGGTCTTAACGACAATGATGATTCCAGGTTTTGTTACCATGATTCCACAATATGTATTGTTTTCAAAAATCGGTTGGGTAGGAACTTATTTACCCTTGATTGTACCATCCTTTTTCGGAAATGCTTTCAGTATTTTCATCATGCGTCAGTTTTATATGTCAATTAGTAATGAGCTCGTTGAGGCTGCTAAGATAGACGGGGCCAGTCATTTGTACATTTGGAGTCATCTAATGATTCCACTGACTAAACCAGCAATTATTACTATTGCGATTGGTGCTTTCAATGGGGCATGGAATGACTTTTTAGGTCCTTTGCTTTATATTCATGAAGAGTCTATGTACACTTTACAAATTGGATTAAAAACATTCCAAAGCCAAGCATCTTCTCAATGGAACTACTTGATGGCAGGAGCAACACTTGTCTTATTGCCAACCGTTTTACTATTTTTCTTCGCACAACGTTACTTTATTGAAGGTATGGATTTAACTGCTGGTTCAAAAGGGTAAGCTACATACTTTTGCCAAAACAGATTTTTATGTTTTAGAATCAGTTTATCAGCAAAAAGAGGCTATTGAGAAAGAGAGGTCAGTTAATTTATGAATAAACGGTTTTTTTCAGAAGCTGTGATTGTTGGAACAGAATGGGCAGCTCGTTTAGCTCTAGTAAACCTTGTTTTTTTACTATTTTCTATTCCTATTTTCACCCTTCTTCCTTCTATTGTAGCTTTATTTGAAGTAGTACGGAAATGGGAAAAAGGCGATACAAAAATACCGGTTTTTCGGACTTTCCTTTCTTTCTTCCGTAAAAACTTTTGGAAAAGTTATCTTATCGGTTTGCCGCTGACCGCAGTAGGCATAATATTATTTATTGATATTCAGTCTCTCAGCGGTCAATCATCAGCCGGTTTTCTTGTCTTACGGTATGCCATCTACTCACTAGCCATCTTGTTTGCTTTACTGGTTTTATATAGTTTTCCTATTTTTGTTCAATATACGTTATCAATTCCACGCGTTTACTTTTTGGCATTGACTATTGGAGTTACCAAACCTTTAGTTACACTTTCTTTGTTACTTTCAATAGCTGTTATTATTGGAGCATTGTTGTTCTGGCCTGCTTTATTCTTTTTCTTTCCGTTTAGCCTGATTGCTTTGCTTGCTACTAAAACAGCAGCTCACTCTTTACAAAAGTTTCATTCAGATAAGCCGATCACTTCAGAGTAAGCCGTTGACATTACATTAAAAGACAAAAAAGAACAAGCATCTTTATGGATTCGTACTTTCCGTACATCTTCTTAAAGATACTTGTTCTTTTTTATTTTAACCCCTGCTTAGCTTAACTACTCCTCTAATTCTGTGACAATCGGTGATCCTTCTGCATCAAGTAGTACAGATAACCCTCCGCCATACCCGCTTCCTACATAAAGGTAATTAACGCCCGTTTTACGATCAACTAGCACCACTCGTTGTGTCATTTTTCCTTCTTTATACGTTACCACAAAGTGTTCTTCTTGCTGTTTACTCATATCATCACCCCTTTTTGTTTTAGTTCAACTGAAAAAAACTATTGTTTGTTCTCTTCTGCATTCTCTTCGATGCTTTTAATAGCTGCAACAATCGCTAATGCGGTTAAAGCATCTTTTTCCTGGTCTACATCCAATACGAACGCATCGCCCATAGAAATCAACTTTTTCTTAAATGAAGCAATTGTACTTAATCCTTTTTTTATATGAAAATCTTCTTTTTCTACATTTCCTGTGATTTTCCAATCTAATTTATCAATTGTATAATCTGATCCAATCAAATTTTTTCCTTTTTTAATAACTGCTATTTTTTCTCCCTGCTGATAAATCGTATATTTAGGGGCAAATCCAATTTTATTTTCTTCAATAGAAGCAGCTTCTTGCTGCTCTTTATCATAGATCATCACTTTATTTCCTAATGAAACCAGTTTGCTTTTAATTTCATATACAGTCTTACCTTTTTCATCTTGTACTGTTAGGGTATCTCGCAATGAAAAATGCTTTTCTTTGATTACTAACTTCATTTCAGCACCAGCTTTCCTTATAGTTAATTGCTTCTTTTAATTTAGTATAAAGGAATCGAAAAAAGAACACTACTTTAAGACTCATCGCTCTTGTTTCTTTGCCTCTTTCTTGCCTATTCAGTTAAGTCTTTTTTGAATACAAGCATATCTTTAGCTTGAATACCATCTTCTATAATCACTTCAGAGTAGTGCAGAAAAAAATCTTTTTTTATAGAGTCTAATCTAAACCCGGCTTTTTGATAAAAAGCAATATTAGAGATACTAGAATTAGCTGTGCCAACCAATAAAAAATGAAAACCTTTAGCAGCATATCTGTCTGTTGCTATCGCTAGCACTTGTTTGCCAAATCCATTGTTTTGGTGCTTCTGCAGGATCGCTATATTTTTCACTTCTACTGACTGCGGATCTGGAAAAGTAAATAGGACAACTCCAACGGTTTTTCCTTTCAGTTGGATAAGGTCTGCTTCACCTTCATTTAAATAAAGAGCGACCATTTCCTCACTTTCGTCAGCTATCAAGAAAAGTTCCAGGTATTTTTTTCGGTCGTTAATAGCCAGTTTTTTTAAAGTTATTTTTTGTTTCATTTACATTAATCTCTCACTTTCTATTTTGTTTCACTTACTTTATTTTTTCAACTGCTGCTTAATGTCCCAAACTACAAACAGTATCAATGAAACAATATTTTTCTGGTTTCCGCTCCAGACAGCTGTCTTCTTTAAACATTCAACCTTTTTAAAATGAATTCTTTCATGGCTTCCTTGCCTAAGCTTTAAAACTAATTTTAGTATAAATAATCTTTTCTTATTATTCGACTAAAATGGCTATCTACTAAAAAGATAAGCCTTCCGTAAAAATAAAACCTAAAAACCTTTTTAATTGTTTTCATTTTTTCATAGTTTATTTTTTATTTCTATTATTTTTTGTATATTTTGTGCTACTATAAATAAGGCGAATTTAACAGACGTTTTTGCATTCATTCTATTGTCTGTCTACATAAGTTATTCGCAAATTTATATATATGAAAAGGTGAAGAGTATGTGGTTTATTTTTACATTGGTCTCTATTTTCTCGTGGGGAGCAGCAGATTTATTTTATAAGAAAGGCTCAGACCCAAAAGACCCTTACAGTCATTTAAGAATCGTAATGATGGTTGGTCTAGTGATGGGAATCCATGCTTTTTGGACAATTTTATTTACCGATATTTCTTATGATCCAATGAATATCATTCGTTACTTACCGGTTTCCAGCATGTACATTCTTTCAATGACCATAGGGTATATTGGATTGCGTTACATTGAGCTTTCAGTTTCATCCCCTGTGATGAATTCATCAGGTGCTATTGCCTCTTTACTGACATTCATTTTTCTTGGACAAGTTATGTCAGGCTTACAATTTTTTGCCGTTGCTCTTATTTCTGTCGGCATCTTGTTGTTATCTATTTTAGAAAAAAGAGAAGCAGATCTAGATAGAATGAGACACAAAGAAAAAATTGATAGGAAATATCAAATTGGTGCGCTTGCTATTATTTTACCCATTTTATATGCTGTAATTGATGGTGTCGGAACTTTTTCAGATGCATTTATCTTAGATAAAGTCATGAGTGAAAATCAAGCCAATACCTCTTATGAACTGACATTTCTAATTTGTGCTATTTTATCTGGTATTTATCTTATCGGTATAAAAAAACAAAAGTTCAATCTTTTTGAAGAAAGAACAAAAGGCTATGCAGCTTTATTTGAAACGTTTGGTCAATTTTTCTACGTATACGCTATTGCAGGTAATGCGATCATCGTTACACCTTTGATTTCTTGTTATAGTATTGTTTCTGTTATTCTTTCTCGTATTTTCTTAAAAGAAAAATTAACTAGAACTCAGTATTTAGTCATTGCTGGTATTATGGTCGGAATTTTCATTTTAGGATTTGAATAATAAATAAGCGTGCCGCTTCTCTTCGAGAGAAGCGGCACGCTTTATTGTTTAAGCTGTTACTGTTTCTTTATTATTGTTTTCTGTATCCTGATTCTTTTTTTGAGAAAGTGTCATAAATAGCAGCAATAATCCGCTAAATACAATAAATACAATCACCAATACCATGATACTTTGCAAGTATAAGTTTTGACCCATTCCGCCAGAGATCGCTTCTCTTAGTCCGTAAATAGAATACGACATCGGTAAGAACGGATGAATGGCATTGAAGAAACCATTTGTCAATGGCATTGGGAATGTTCCACCTGAACCGCCTAATTGAACGATCAGCAATAACATCGCAATGAAACGGCCGACATTGTCTAGTGCAATCGTGAAGAACGAAACGATTGACATAAAGGTTAGAGCAGCTACTACAGCCATTAAGAAGAATTTTCCTACAGATTGAACATGTAGGCCAAGCAGCATTAAAATTCCGCCTTCGATCAATGCCATCAAGACAGCTGATAATAATGCAACTGACATTTTACTTCCCCACCATGCTGCGCCTGATTGACCAGCCAATGATTTTTTACGAACAGGATAAATTGTATTAAAGACGACTGCACCGATATACAAAGCCATTGACATGATATAAGGAGCCAAAGCTGCACCATAGTTAGGTACGTGACTGTATTCTTTATGTGTCAATTTGGTTGGGTTTGAAAACATTGTATAGGTTTCATCTGTCGGATCGATAGCATTAACTTCATCCGCACCATCTTGTAAACTAGTGGCTAGTGTATGAGTTCCATCTTTTAATGTGTCCAATCCTTCACCTAATGTTTGAGAACCGTCAGCTAATTGATTGGATCCGTCATTGATTTGATCTGCTCCATTAGCCAATTGAGCTGCACCATTCACTAAAGTTCCAGAGTTTTGTGTTAATTGATTGGTTCCTTTTACTAACTCAGACGATCCATTGTTTAATTGGTTCACACCGTCAATCAACGTTGGTAGTTTCCCAGCTATTTGATTGATTCCACCGCTTAGTTGTGCAGCTCCTGAATTCAATGCGCCAGAGTTATTTGTTAATTGGCCTGCACCATTTTGTAATGTGCTAACACCATTTGTGTAGTCAGTAATTCCAGATACTAAACCATTATCGCCTTTCAATCCACTTTGAATCGTTGCAAGTCCTTGGTTCAATTCAGTCATTCCTTGAATAACACCTTTATCGGAACCTTCGCCTGTTCTGTCTAAGGCATCTTGAATTCCTGATAAACCTTGTTGTAAACTACTGATTGCTTCAACAGCCCCAGGAACAGCTACATTTGATCCTGCTGCTAATTCAGCAACACTATCTTTCAATTTAGGTAATGTAGCAGCTAAACCTTTCATTTGTTTTGCTAAATCTGTCGCTGCCTTTCCTGCATTAGTTGCTTGGGTCCCGACTGCAGTAACATTCTCTCCGGTTGCGGCAGTTTGGTCTCCCGCTGCTACTACGCTTTGAGCTGCTGCTGTTGTTTTTTCAGCCATGTCTCCAAGTATATCTCCATTTGATTTTCCTTGTGCTTGCAGTTCTTTTTGCAAAGCACCCAATAATTCCGTTTGTTGAGTTTCATCTAAAGATTGAAATGCATTTGTACTTTGAATAGCACTAACCGTACTGGCTGCATTGGTTTGTGTTTTTTCACCTAGCGCTTTTACATCTGCTCCAATACCAGCTAAATTTGTACCAGCAGCTGTCAAATTATCTTTCATTCCAGTTAGATTTGTGCCAGCAGTAGTTAGATTTTCTTTCATACCTGCTAAGTTTGTTCCTACGTTAGTTAGGTTTGCTATTATCGAATCGGCATCGATTGCGCCATTTTCTCCGCTTAAAGCCTCGTTGAGCTCTTGGATTCCTGCGTTTAATTTAGGTAACCCGGTTTCTTCATTTAATAACGCTGTTAATTGCTCTTGCTTTTCTTGTGTTAAACTTTCACCTAGCGTATCTGACATTTGATTCAACCCAGCCAATAACTGATCACTGCCTGATTTGACTTGATCTACTCCGCCACTTAAACTTGCCACACCATTTTGAAGTTTAGCATTATTAGCAGTTAATTGTCCGGCTCCAGTTTCTAATTGGCTGACGCCTGCTGTATAAGCCGTCAAACCGCTAGCTAAGCTAGATGCCCCATTATCTAATTGTGTTACACCGTCTTTTAACGGTCCCACATTAGAAGCTAGTTGGCCAATACCTTCATTTAATTGAGCTGCTCCTGAACCAACTTGAGCTACACCATTAGTGTATTCTTTTAACCCAACATTTAACGTATCTGCACCATCGCTGAATGTTAAGGTACTGTCGGCTAACTTAGTTAAGTTTTTAGTGATTTCTTGATTTCCATCAGCTAATTTGTCTGTGCCTTCATCTAATTCTTCCGCACCGTCTGCTGCTTCTGTAAATCCTTCTCCGACTTCGCCGATTTGATCAAAGATAGCTTCCGTATAGGCTTTAGTAACATTTTGAGAAACTTCGGATTTGACTTCTTTCACGGCTGACTTACTGATCACTTCACCAATAAAGTTTAAAGAACCGTTTGTTTCATAGGTGATATTCATTTCCTTAGGATGATCATCCATTAATGTCGCTGCATTTTCTGAAAAATTCCTTGGTACAGTCATCACCATATAATATTTACGGTCTTTCAAGCCTTTTTTAGCTTCGCTTGGCGAAACAAAGTGCCAATCTAAAGCATCATTGGTTTTTAGATTTTCAACCATTTCGTTCCCAACATCTAGTTTCTTTCCTTCATAATCGACCGCCACATCCTCGTTTACAACAGCAACAGATAATTTATCTGTATTGCCGTAAGGATCCCAGTTTGATTTTAAAAAGAAAGCTGCATATAAAATTGGGATAAATAAAATAACGATAGATGAGATCATCAACATTTTATTACTGACTATTTTTTTCCATTCTTCTTTTAACATTTCCATTAGTTCTATCTCACGCCTTCCTTAAACTTGATCAACATTCATTCGTTTCATTCCAATTAAGAACAGGAATGCCTCGATGATCCAATGACTCGCGAATCAAATGGGCCACAGTTTGCTGACGAAGATAGTCTGTATATTGATTATCTGCTTGTCTGAATACTTCAGTCAGAACTTTTTCCCCTTGATTGGCGGTGGGCCCCATATCTGAAAAGACTTGGTTGATCATCCCAGTATTTGGATAAGTCACAATTGGGCCTTCCAATGCTTCGACCACTTCCAACAAATTAATATTTTCCGGATTTTTTGCTAAAGAAAAACCGCCGTTGCTTCCTGATACAGAAGTCACTAAACCATTTACAACTAGCTTTCTCATAATTTTTTTAATATAAGAAGGCGATGCCCCTTGCAATCTTCGGTTAATAATATGGGAAGCAATTGGAAACCGTTTATCTTGTGTTGCTAATAGCGTAATAATACAAACGGCTTGTTCCAGACCTTTTGTTAAGTTCACGCTCTCGCCTCTCTTCGTTTTTATTTTTTGAATCAGATACATCTCGTATCCATTATGGACTTTCTATGTCCACGAATAAATTTACTCTATTTTTTGAAAAATAGCAATAGAAAAGTTTCAAAAAATACTCTTTTTTTTATTTCTTACGTTAAATTTAAACATTCATTTCTAAAAAAACTCACGTAAAACTTGTGTTTTCCTTTTCAGTGGCTCACAATAAAGATAAAGCGCTTTTTTTCTAAGCTCTTTGCTTCTACGTATACTATTTTTTCAAAGGAGATTTTTTATATGTTACTAACAGATATCATTCAAGACAATGAACGAGTTTATATAGGAGAAGCTATCCCTGATCTTTACCGCTATGATGAATATATAGGCACTGCCGATAATATTTATGGAGTCGCATTACCTAAAACGAAAGAAGAACTTATTGCGTTGGTTAAATTTGCCAAGCAAGAAAATTTACCTATTATTGCTCGAGGCGCCGGTACTGGTTTATCTGGTGCTACTACACCTATCAAAGGCGAGCTGATTATTGATGTGCATCTGATGAATCGGATCCTTGATTTAGATACTGAAACCATGACATTAACAGTTGAACCGGGTGTTTTATTGCAAGACATCCAAGAATATGTAGAAAGCCGTGGCTACTTCTATCCGCCAGATCCTGGTTCTAAACACTCTTCCATTGGTGGAAATGTTGCTACCAACGCTGGCGGTATGCGTGCAGTTAAATATGGAGTTACACGTAATTATGTGCGTGCTTTAGATGTTGTGCTAGCATCAGGCGAGGAGCTATCTTTAGGCAGTTTAAATATAAAAGACAGCTCTGGTTATGATTTAAAAGACTTATTTATTGGTTCTGAAGGAACTTTGGGCATCACGACTCAAATTAAATTAAAATTAATTCCGCTGCCTAAAGCGAGCTTATCGTTGACGGTTGCTTTTCCTTCTTTAAATGACGCTACTGATGCAGTTTTGACAATTTTAAAAAATGGGGTCGATCCGACAGCTTTAGAATTCTTTGAACGCGATGTGATTGAACTAAGCGAAGCTGAAAATAACCTGAAATTTCCAAGTCAAAAAGGGCAATCTTATTTATTGATTACCTTAGATGGAGAAGACCGCGAATCAATCGACCGGCGCGTTAACTTGCTTGAGGCCAGTGTTTTGCCGCATCAAGCTATCGAAATTATTCCTTTAACCGATCCTGTTTTAGAAAAAACGGCTTGGTTCTTACGTGATAAACTATTGACAGCAGTTGTAAATTATACAGAACAAGTAACTCTTGATGAAACAGTTCCTATCAATCACGTATCTACGCTTTATCACTATACGAAAGAATTAGAAACAATTAGTGGATTGAAATTAATCAGTTTTGGTCATGCCGGAGACGGGAATCTTCATACGTGTATTACTCGTGGTGAAATCGCAGATCAAACAGAATGGGAAACGAAACGCGATCATGTATTACATCTACTTTATGCTAAAATAAAAGAACTTGGCGGACTGCCTTCTGCTGAACATGGCATCGGCATCATTAAAAAGCCTTATTTAGTAAAAATGTCCGATCCTAATTATTTACATTTTATGCGGCAAATCAAAGGGATCTTTGATCCAGACGGCCGGTTAAATCCGACAAAAGTTATCTAAAGCAAACAAAATCAGCTTATTCTTTTGGTTTTCTACCAAAGAATAAGCTGATTTTTATAGAATTGAGTATAAAAAAAATTATCGAAAAGAAGCTTGTTCCTTCAACTATTTCACCTATTTTCTTTTTGTTCCACGGAGGATAGTCTAAAGGGAAGAATAAGTATATCCTTCATACCACTTTTTTTGATGTAAAGATAGGTGAAATAAACATAAAACATAGAAAGGTAGGGTGTTCCACCCCCTTTAAGGACTTGAAGTCATTTAAATCTCTAGCGATAAGGTCGTTAAACTCCTTTTAAGGACCTGAATTTTCTTGAATTTCCAGTGATAAGGTCGCAACCTCTTTTGCATGCCCTAAGTCGTTTAACTCTCTAGTGTTAGGGCAGGTAAACTCCTTTTGCGTGCCCTAAGCCATTTAAATACCAATTGTTAAGGCAGGCAAATCTATTTTGCGTGCCCTAAGTATGAGAAATGCTATCACTTAAGGCACGCAAACTTTTTTGAATACGATAAATTAGATCATCCACGCTGATTTTCGACTAAACCAACAGAATTCCTGTTAATAGCAAAAAAATGACCTCTTTTTCCTGTTTTATTTAGGAGAAAGGGGAGCCATTTTTCGTTATGATAACCTCTTCTTATATAACTGAATGTTTATTCTTGAATGTTTTCCAGAAAGCAGACCCGACGTTCAATTTGTCATGCTTGTAACAGCTTTAGCTCGTACAGACATGATATAGCCTACAGTGCTTCTATTTAATGCTCGATGGATCTACGACCATGCTGCGCTTATTCGCTCCAATTGCCTTAGCCCTTGTAGCTTTAGCTGCCTAGGGATACAGTATGCGAAGTGCAGCGTAGAAGTTTCGGGGCTAAACACTTTCAGTTACACTTCATTTTTTTCAAGAAACGCTTGAATAGTTTGCACAGAAGTTGCCACATCTTGAACAGGTAACATCAAATCTGTTTCAATAGGTGCGTTAAATTCCCCAGTTTGTTTTGCAAAAGCTAAGCGTTGTTGAATACTTTCAGGATTATCTCCTCGATTTTCTAATCGCTGTTGCAGCTCTTCTTCTGTAATGCTCAAGTAAATGATTTTTGTATACAATGGATAAACTTCCCTTAACGCAGCCGCTCCATTTTTGTCCAAGATTACATTTACTACATCGTATAAATCCAATCCTTCTTCAACAGCATCCACCGTCAAACCATAAAGATGATCATCATATAAAGAATTCTCGATAAACGCAATATCCAGCATTTCTGATTTATCTCTAAAATGGTAGTCGCGACCTTCTACTTCATCTGGTCTTTTAGGACGTGTCGTGGTAGTCACTAATTTGGGTATCCCTGCAGCTGCCAAGGCGTTGGCTAACGTCGTTTTCCCACTTCCACTGGCTCCTACCAATACTAGAATTATTTTTTTGTCTGATATTTCCATCTCTATCTCTCCTTTAGTACGTCCCCAGTATAAATGAACAATAAGACGATCAACCTTTTTCTGTTATTGATGCCGATTCTTTTTAGTGGTGTAATGAAGAAGGCAAAAGAAAAAATCAACTACTTCTCAATGGACTTATCATAAACCAATACAAGTTTTCTGGCTGCCTGCACTTCATCTATTCGTTTGACTGGTGTATGATGAGGAGCTTCTAAAACAAGTTCAGGAGTCTCTTCCACTTCTTTAGCAATTTGAATCAACGTATCCGCAAAAGCATCTAATGTTTCTTTTGTTTCCGTTTCAGTAGGTTCAATCATCATGGCTTCTTCGACGATCAATGGAAAATAAACTGTCGGTGCATAGTAACCAAAATCTAGCAGCCGCTTAGCCATATCTTTTGTCGGAACACCTAATTTCTTTTGTTTTATGCCAGATAAAACAAATTCATGTTTACAGAACTGCGCATGAGAAACAGTAAAGTATGGTGCTAGACGATCACGCAAATAATTAGCATGCAAGACGGCACTTTCAGAAACTTGTCGCAAGCCATCTGGTCCCATGGTCCGGATATATGTATAGGCTCGGACATTTACTCCAAAATTGCCATAATATCCTTTAACGCGCCCGATGGAAAGAGGGTAATTTGCATTTAACATAAACCGCCCCTCCTGCTTTTCGATCTGCGGAATGGGCAAATAAGGAGCTAAAAAGGATTTCACTCCTACAGGTCCTGATCCAGGTCCTCCTCCACCATGAGGCGTGCTAAATGATTTATGCAGATTCAAATGAACGATATCGAATCCCATTGCTCCAGGAGTCGTTTTGCCCATGATGGCGTTTAAATTTGCACCGTCATAATACAATAACCCGCCAACTCCATGTATGATTTCAGACATTGCCAGTATCTCTTTTTCAAATAAGCCCAATGTATTAGGATTAGTCAACATTAAACCGGCAGTATCTGAGCCTACCTGTTTTTTCAATTCTTCCAAATCAACTGTTCCATCTTTAGTTGAAGGGATTTCGACCACATCAAACCCAGCAATAAAAGCACTGGATGGATTCGTTCCATGAGCTGAGTCAGGAACAAGAATTTTTGTTCGTGTAGTTCCTTCTCCATTTGCTTGGTGATAAGCTTTCATCATAATCAGGCCGGTCCATTCACCTTGCGCTCCAGCAGCCGGTTGTAAGGTTAATGCGTCCATTCCTGAAATAGTCTTTAAATCTTCTTGCAGTTCATACATCAGCTCAAAAGCACCTTGAACGGTTTGAGCTGGTTGAAAAGGATGGATATTTGCAAAGCCAGGCAACCTGGCAACATCCTCATTTATTTTAGGGTTGTACTTCATCGTGCAGGAACCTAATGGATAAAAACCGTTATCTACTCCAAAGTTTTTATTCGATAAAGCCGTATAGTGACGCATCAATTGCGGTTCGGAAACTTCTGGTAATTCAGCTGCCGTTTTGCGAATTAAATGATTCGGAAATTTTCTAGCCAAATCAACAAATGCAACATCACTTTTAGGGAGATCTGCAGCAATCCGTCCTGGCCGGCTGATTTCAAAAATCAAATCATTGTAATCTGTCATTTATCATACCCTCCAATACACCCACGAATGCTTCGATCTCTTCTTTCGTACGCTGTTCCGTGACAGCAAGTAACATATGGTTTCTCAGTCCATACTCTTTTTCTAAATCATATCCGCCAATAAATCGATTTTCCAGCAATTTTTCGTTTGTTTGCCGCACCGAAAAAGGCAGTTCAACGACAAATTCATTAAAAAAAGGAGCTTGGTTATTTACCGAAAACCCTTTTTCTTCTAAAAGCCTTGCCATATAGTCAGCTTTTTCAATGTTTAATTGTGCCATTTGACGGATGCCTTCTTTGCCAAGAGCGGACATAAAAACAGCTGAAGCTAAAGCATTTAAGGCTTGATTGGAACTCATATTAGAAGTAGCTTTTTCACGTTTAATGTGTTGTTCGCGCGTTTGCAGAGTTAAAACAAACCCACGTTTTCCGTCTTTATCAACTGTTTGCCCCACGATACGTCCCGGCAGTTTACGGACATATTTTTTCTTAACAGCAAAATACCCGCAATGTGGACCACCGAATGACATGGCTAAGCCTAAAGGTTGCGTATCTCCTACCACAATGTCTGCTCCTAGATTCCCTGGGGATTCTAATAAGGCCAAAGCTAAAGGATTGGCTACAACAATGAATAAAGCTTTTTGTGCTTCTGCAATAGCTTTGATTTCAGCTAGATCTTCTACAGAACCAAAAAAGTTCGGGTATTGAACAATGACTGCAGCTGTTTGTTGATCGACTTTTTCTATCAAATCCTGCAAATCAGTTGTGTCACCGTCTTGTTTTATTTCATCTACTGCATAGCCAAATCCTGCAGAAACTGTTGTCAGTACTTCTCGTCCTTGAGGGTGAACCCCTTTTGAAACCACTACTTTAGACCGTTTTGTGCTGCGGATCGCAAGAGTTGCAGCTTCACCAATTGCTGTAAACCCATCATATAAAGATGAATTGGCTGCATCCATACCAGTTAATTCACAAATCATCGTTTGAAATTCAAAGATAGCCTGCAATTCTCCTTGGCTGGCTTCTGCTTGATAAGGCGTATAAGCTGTATAAAATTCAGAACGCGAAATAACATGATCAACTACACTTGGAATGTAATGATCATAGGTTCCTGCGCCTAAAAATAAAGAATAGCGGTTTGCATCTTTATTTTTATTTGCCAATTCACGCATTTTTTTCATCAGTATGGATTCCGGAACAGCTGCAGGAATAGCCAACGGTTCTTGCAATCGAATTTCATTGGGTAAATCTGCAAATAATGCATCGACTGAAGAAATATTTAAAGCAGCTAGCATGTCTTTTTGATCTTGATCGGTATCTGGAAGGTATCTAAAGTCATTTGCCATTCTTTATTCCTCCTCTTCGTCTGCTTCCAATTCAGCCACTAGTGCGGCATAATCTTCCTCGCTTAATAGTTCTGCCAGTTCTTCTGGATTAGCCAATTGAATTTCAGTCATCCAGCCTTCATTCAATGGTCCTTCGTTTACCAATTCTGGCGCATCTTCTAACTCTTCATTCACTGCAACAATTTCACCAGAAACCGGTGAAAAGATAACAGAAGCTGATTTAGTCGATTCTACTGTACCGATTTCATCACCTGAGCTTACTTTATTCCCTACTTCAGGCAGTTCCACATAAACAACATCTCCTAGTTCTTTAGCAGCATATTCCGTAATTCCTAAACGTACTTGCTCTTCACCAATCGGCATAACCCACTCGTGTTCTTCAGTATAATAACGTTTCATTTCATTCATGATTTTTAACTCCTTTTCGCTTAAATGCTAGATTGGTTTCTTTGGTTAAATATTTGACTGTTTATTTTCGGTAAAAAGGTGTTCTCATCACGACCGCATTAATTAATTTATTACGAACTTCCACTTTAATGGTTGTTCCAAAATGGATTTTAGTTGTGTCCAGCAAGGCCAGTCCTATACTTTTTCCTAATGTAGGTGATTTGGTACCCGATGTGACAAACCCAATTTCTTCGCCCTCTTCAGAAAAAATTCTGCAGCCAGAACGCGCAATGCCTTTGCCGGTCAATTCGAATCCTCTAATTTTTTTCTTCACGCCGCTTTCTCTTTGAAGAGTCAACGCAGATTTTCCAATAAAATCACTTTTTTTACCCGTTTTCACAGCAAATCCGATTCCTGCTTGAAGTGGATTGATTTCTTTCGATAATTCGTGCCCGTATAATGAAAGAGCGGCCTCTAGTCGCAGTGTATCCCGTGAACCTAAGCCGCATGGCTTTAAACCTGCTTCTGTACCTGCCTCAAGCAAGATATGCCATAGCTTTTCTGTTTTATCCGCTGGGATATACAGTTCAAATCCATCTTCGCCTGTATAGCCCGTACGTGAGAGCAAAACATGCTCTATCTCAGCCAGCTTGACCTGTTGGATAAAATGGAAAGAAGGCAAATCCTCTAATCTTGTTGTAGTTAATTTTTGTAAGATCCTTTCAGCATGCGGACCTTGCAAAGCTAATAAGCCAATTGAAGAAGTCCAGTTTACCAACTTTACGTTTCCAGTAAGGTGCTCTTGCATCCAGTTGAAATCCTTTTCAATATTGCTTGCGTTTACAGTGATCAAGTACTTATTCTCTGCTAGTTTTGAAACAATCACATCATCTATTGTTCCTCCATCTGGATAACACATCGCATGATATTGAGATTGGCCCACATTTATTTTAGTTAGGTCATTTGTTAACAGATAATTGAGATAACTTTCCGCATCTTCTCCTTCAACTAGAAATTCCCCCATATGAGATACATCAAATAAACCAGCTTGAAAACGAACTGCTTGATGTTCTTCAATGATGCCAGAGAATTGAATCGGCATGGCCCACCCGCCAAAATCAACTAACTTGATACCTTGCTTTTGATAATAATCAAACAGTGGCGTTTGTTTTAACTTATTCAGTGAAGACAATTAGCATCCCTCCATTAAAATCATTTTTATAAGTTTAGTAGTTATGACTAGTCAAATTTTTTGCTAATTGATTAACAGTTTAAAAAACTTAGCTCTTTATTTATTATAACCGCACACCATGTGATTAGCTACTAGCATTCTTGTTAATTAAACTTTTATAGTTTACCCAGCTGATTGAATAAATAGGTTCAATTAGCTCATATTAATCACCAGAATTTTCTTTGCTAAAAGGTTTCAATGAGCTATGCCCCGTATTACTTGAATCTACCGAATAGCTAGCCGATGACGGAGGCTCTTCTTTTTGAGGAGGTTCTTTTTCGGTCAACAAATAGATTCCATAAGCAATCAGCGTTACTCCAATTATACTTGATAATACACGAGTCGCTTTCCCAACATCTTGCATATCCATACGGTCCTCATCCTCTTCAATTGATCGTTTACTTATTTGCACTTTTATTCTATCTTTTTCTTTCCTATTTGTACAAATTTTCACTTTCATTTTCTATATTATCTTTATATAACTAGAAAGAAAGGCAAGAAGAGATTGTTTACCTTCTCTTCTTGCCTTTCTTTTTGATTATTTTTATTTTCTTTCCAACTTTTGTTTTCTTCTATGCTTTAATTTTTTGAAATCTACTTCTGAAACCAATACACCGGTTAAGATTAAAGCTGCTCCAAGCGCCATTTGAAAAGTAACTTTTTCGTGCAGCAACAGCATTGAAAATAGCATACCCCATAAAGACTCCATTGATAAGATAATAGCCGTTTCAGTATCAGCAGTAAATCTTTGAGCAGCTGTTTGAAGCATAAAGCCAAACATTGTACAAAGGATACCTAAATAAAGAACGCAAAAACTCCCCGTTATCGTAAGCGCAGGCAGTGGATCTCCTCTGAAGAAGATGACCAGCAAGCCGCAAAGAGCAGCAGTCCCCATTTGAACGATCATAATAGCAAATATATTTTCAGTCCGCACTAATCGACTAGTTAAAATAATCTGAAAAGAAAAAAAGACCGCTCCAATTAAAGTTAGTCCATCTCCCACGTTAAATCCGTTAAACCCATTCAACGATAATAACCCTATACCAAAAATAGATAAAAAGGCTCCCACATATGCTCGAAATGATATTTTATTTTTATATAAAAACAATCCAATAAATGGTACTAAAACAACATTGATAGCTGTTAAAAAAGCATTTTTAGAAGGTGTTGTATATTGTAGTCCAACCGTTTGAAACACAAACGCTAAATACAATACAAGGCCTAAAAGACTGCCTCTAAAAAACGTTTTTTTTGTGATATTTTTTAATTTGTTGAAAAATAATAAAATAGTGGCTGTAAAAGCTACTAAAAATCGTCCGGCCATAAGTTGATAGGGGTCAAGAACATCTAACGCTACTTCACTGACAACGTACCCTGATCCCCAAATAATCGTAACTAATAAAAGTCCCAATCTGCCTAAATTTTGTTTCATCGTTTCACTCCTTTGTATAATTCTCATAGCATAGTTTAACATGGAGTTACAAAGAATACTTGCTAACTTACAAAGTTATGGTTTTTTACTGAACTTTTTTTTATTATTGTTCTTTTTCATCTTATCCGTATGTGTAAAATAGTTCTCGAGATATTATTATTTTTTACTGGCAAAAAGAAAGAAGGCGTTCTATCATAAATGTATGCTTGAGCGGCAAATACATAAATGAAAGAGGCCTTCTTATGAATAAGATTATATCAAAGGTTTACCAAATAATAAAGGATTCAAACAATTTAATAGAGACAGAAGAAGCCATACAAGTTTATATGTATGAAGTATTTTCTGAATTAGTGGGAGACGTCTTCACTCATATCAATCAGGTGATCAAAGAGGAGAAACAACTTGAAGGTTGGAAAGTGAAACGAGAAGATTGGAAAACGGTCCAATTTATTTTCGGTCCCGTTCGGTACTATCGTACCTTAATGGTAGATCACAAGGATCAGAATCATTATCCACTAGATGAGTGGTTAGGCATTCGAAAATATCAGCGTCATAGTCCATTAGTAGAAGTAAAAGTGGCTGAGTTGGCGAGTAAAGCTACTTATCGAGATACTGCAACTATTCTAAATGAATGGACGGCTGTCACGATCAGCCACCAAACAGTTGGCAGTCTTCTTAAACGCGTTGGATCCGCACAAGCACGTGAAGATGAAGAAAGCTTATTGGAGCTAGAAGAAGCAGTTGAATTGCCAGAAGGGAAAAAAGTGGACTATTTCTATGCCGAAGCGGATGGCGTTTTTGTTCGTGGAACAGAAAAGAAAAAAAGCTTAGAAGTTCGTCATGCCATTCTTTACGAAGGCTGGAATAAAAACGGAAAACGCGTTTCCCTAAAGGAACCTAAAGCCATTATGACGACTAAAAAAACCGCTGGTTTTTGGGCAGAGGTTCAAGCCTTTACAGCGAATCATTATGCCTTACAACAAGCCCAAGTCATTACCAATAGTGACGGTGGACAAGGCTATACTGCAGATAGATTCCAAGAAGCTTTTTCTCAATCGAATTATCCCGTTCTCAATCAGCTAGACTCTTATCATGTCTTCCAAGGCTTGAATCGTGCATTTGGCGTAAAAACTAACCTGCTTAAACAACAGGTCAAGCAAGCAATAAAGATGCATGATTTAGATCATTTAACTATTTGGCTGGATACGTATGAAAGTACGTTAGACGAAACAGCAGCAGTGGAAAAACTGAATACATTTAGAACCTATGTAGTACGAAACTGGGATCGCATTTTCGATTGGCGTGAAAAAGTAGAACAAGCACCAGAGGATGCAAGAGGTTTAGGCGCAATGGAATCGAATCAACGACACATCTCTTTTCGCATGAAAAAGCGTGGGATGCATTGGAGCGCAGAAGGTTGCGAAGCTATGGTAAAGGTGAAACAAGGGATGTTCAATCACACCTTGCGTGAAGCCTACCTTCACCAACAAAATAGAAGTGCGAGACAACAACGCAAGCTGAACCAAACGGTTCGTTTATCGTCGTTATTGCATGAGAAAACACGGCAGTCAATCGGGGCAAAGAATGGGACCATTCCATTGTATGCCTCTCGTTCATCGGCAATAGGACAATTAATTAAAAGTTTTCGTTAATTCCTGTCTTTTGGGAGAAGGTTCCTGGTTTTAGGAACGTTCTTCCAAAAGATGGGCCAGCAAGCGGCGGAGCCGTGCGGTAGCTGATGGGTGTACAAAAATAGAGTGCCTAAACTAGTGAAGGAATAGGACACTCGAGAAAAACTTGACACAAACATCTTATCCGTAACATTATTGATTTTCTTATTTTTTTGTTATACTGAGTAAGAAGATACTTTTGGAGGTGCTTTATGTTTAATATTTTCGGAAAAATCATGCTCATTGTAGGAGCCATATTGGTTATTTTTGGTTATTTTGGACCAGTCAAATCTGGAGATCCTATTATTGGTACTATTTTTATTTTAATCGGACTTGCAATTTTTGCATTAGCTTTTGTTATTGGTAAAGACATCCGACGACCGTAATGCTATAAAAAAAGAAGCTGCTTACGCAGTTTCTTTTTTTATTTTCCCTTTTCTAATGTATCCAATCTTTTTTCCAGTCTAGCTTGTTGAAGAAGAATCTTATCCAATTTATCATGAATATCTTCTGATAAAATTTCCGATTTCAGGTTAACTTTAAAATCATTTTCTGCTGTTTTACGATCACGCTCAGCTTGTCTATTTTGACTCATTAAAATGACAGGAGCTTGGATGGCTGCTACACAAGACAATACTAGATTTAATAAGATAAATGGGTAAGGATCAAAAGAATGGTTCCCAGTAATTTGATTAAAGATGATCCAGCCTAAGAGAGTAAGCAAAAAGATAATGATAAATTTCCAACTACCGGCAAAAAGGGTGATGCGATCAGCTAATCGTTGTCCCACTGTCATTGATTCTCTTTTTGTAATCAAGTCTTTAGAAACTTTCGTATCTTTTAGAATCTCTATGATTTCTGTTGCATCATTTGTTAATAGTTCCTCATCTAAAATAATTTGAGCTAGTTCTTCTCTCGTTACTTTATTTCTCATCTTGTGTCGCCTCCATATATAGTTATTTGCGTTTAGTATAGCACCAAAGACCGAAAAAGAGTGTTGATAACTATGTAGAATTTTTATTCTTTTTGCTGCTTGTTTTAAAAAGTTTTTATTCAATCCTTTGATAGCAGATTTTATTTTGCTTATTAATTTTTTGTTATTCCTCTTTTTGTATAAACTTCATTTAAATGGTATTCTAAAAGAAAATGAATACATAGGCAGGTAATTCAAATGGTAAACCATCTTAATCTTTCCAACCGAATTTCTCAAAATTATAGTCTTCTCTCAAAAAAAGACAAGCAGATTGCTACTTTTGTGCTAGATCACCAAGAGCAAATTGATCAGTGGAACATTAAAGAGCTGGCCGAGTTAACTCATACTTCGAATGCAACGATTACTAGGTTTTGTCATAAACTAGACTACCGTAGTTTTTCAGAATTCAAGACATATGTTAGTCAAGAGCTGACAGCTTTGCCCGCTCCTGCCCAATTAACAGAAAAAATAACCGATTATTATACCCAGTTGATCCATTCTTCTTCACAATTGATTGATCATCTACAGATTGGCGCTTTAGTGAGTGCTGTTCAACAATCAAATAAAATTTTGGTTTGTGGTTTAGGCAGCTCTGGACTTAGTGCTACAGAGTTAAAATATCGCTTAGCAAGAATGGGTTTGATCGTTGATGCCATTACTGATCCGCATATGATGCTGATGAGCGCCACTTTGTTAAAAAAGGGTGATTTGTTGATTGGTATTTCCAATTCTGGAGAAACAGATGCAGTTGTTGAAGCTTGTGCAGTAGCTAAAAAAGAATCAGATACTATTTTCGCCATCACTAACCGCAATCATACAAATTTAACCGCTATTGCTGACGGGGTTCTTTTTGCTTCCGATAACCGAACGATTACTGATCCACGCTTTATTAACAGTCAATTACCCATTCATTTCATTTTAGATATTTTGTGCTATGCTCTGCTTGAAAACAAAACTTACTTGGCGAATCGTGAAAAGACTTTAGTTACATTAGATTTAGAACAACACAATTAATTAGTTTCTCTCTTCAATTTCAGCATAAAAAAACAGCACTTTACTCCAAAACCTATTGAAGTAAAGTGCTGTTTTTGTGAGGGTTTAAAAGAGTCTCTCTCTTCAGGTTCATTACGTTATTTTTTCCAAGTAGTTGGGGAAAATAGAATAATGATTGGAAATATCTCCAATCTTCCCGCAATCATAACGAAAGATAATAATACTTTAGTCCAGTTGGATAATCCTGCGAAACTTTCTGCTGGCCCAACAGTCCCTAAGCCGGGGCCAATATTATTAAAAGTCGCAGCAACCGCACTAAAAGCTGATTCAAAATCAGTAAAGTCAAAGCTGACAATTAACACTAGGCCAATAAAAACAACAAGATACACTAATAGGTAACTGGAAACTCCACGAAGGATATCACGGTCAACTATTTTATTTTCATACTTTACTGCAACAACTCGATTCGGCTGACGCATTCTTTTAAACTCTGCCAGAGCTGATTTTAACATCAAGATAACTCTTGAAATTTTCAATCCTCCTGCTGTTGAACCAGCACATGCTCCAAAGAACATCAATAACAATAACACCGTTCTCGAGAAGAGAGGCCATTGTCCAAAGTTCGCTGTTGAAAATCCAGTTGTCGTGATTATCGAAGAAACTGTAAAGAATACATCTCGAACCATTCTGCCAATCGAATCGTAAGTTCTAAAGAGATTTAAACATATCAATAGTACAGCTGATCCAATGATCATAAAATACCATCGCAGCTCTTCACTCTTAAATGCATCTTTAACATGACCAATCAAAATCAAATAATACAAATTAAAGTTAATTCCAAATAAGACCATTCCCACACTTAATACCGTATCTATATAAGCACTATCGTAAGATAAGAGACTACCATTTCGTAAACCAAATCCACCTGTTCCAGCTGTTCCAAATGCATGTAACAAAGCATCAAAAAGATTCATACCGCCAAACAATAACAATACAACCATAACGGCGGTCATCGAAAGGTAAATAAGATACAAAATCCTTGCAGAAGTAGAAAGTTTAGCCACGATCTTTCCAAAAACTGGACCTGGCACTTCTGCTTTCATAATATGAACTGACTCAGATCCCAATTGCGGCATCACAGCAAGCGCAAATACAAGGACACCCATCCCGCCTACTAAATGAGTAAAACTACGCCAAAATAACATCGAATGAGAAAGCAATTCAACATTGACCAAGATGCTTGAACCGGTAGTTGTAAAACCGCTGCTTGTCTCGAAAAAAGCATCGATAATTGAAGGGATATCGCCACTTATCACAAAAGGCAATGCTCCAAAAAAAGATAATGAAATCCATGTTAAAGAAACAATAACAAAGCCTTCTTTAGCATATATCTTTTTTTGAGCTATTTTCCCTCTACAGAATACATATCCAAGAATCAGTAATAAGAGAATCACAACTAAAAAACTCAACTGGTAGACACTATCTTCTTTGTAAATAAAGCTGACTATCAGAGGAAAAACCATTAAAACTGCTTCTATTCTAAGTATTTTTCCGATTATAAACCTTACCATAGCATTATTCATTTCTTTTAGCCTTCTTTTGTTCCCAAATGTCATCAATGTCATTGAATGTCCGGTTTGTACTTACTACAATAACATGATCATTCGGCTTAATCATATCTTGCCCATCTGGAAAGAGAACTTTTTTCCCTCTAATAATATAAGCAATCAATAAATTGCTCTTCGTATTGAGATCATTTAAAGGGATATTGATGATTCGACTGCTTTCTTTGACTTTAAATTGAAGCACTTCTACTTGATCATCCGCCAAACGATAAAGTGCTTCGACATTTGAAGCTTGAGAATTTTCGAGTGAACGAACAAAACGAATAATATTGTTGGCGATAATTCTCTTTGGAGTGACGATTGATTGCAGTCCCACGCTGCCTAGAATTTTCATTAAAGATATTCGATTGATCTTTGTAATAATTTTTTTCATATCTTTTTTTGCTGCATACATAGAATTGATGACATTTTCTTCATCAACTCCTGTCAAACTAATGACAGAATCATACATTTCCATATGTTCTTCGTCTAAAAAGCTTTGATCGGTTCCATCTCCATTGATGACCACTACTTCAGGAAAGTGACTGCTTAATTCAAAAGCTTTTGCCTCATCTTGTTCAATAACTTTGATATCCAACTTTAACGGGCTCAACATTTTTAAAAGATAATAAGTTATCCTTCCACCACCGACGATCATCACAGATTTGATTTTTTCTTTATATGAACCGGCAAATTTATAAAACTTATTCAATTGTTTTTGGCCGCCGGTAACGTATACACGATCGCCTTTTTCTAAAGTCGTATCCCCAGATGGAATAAAAGCAGTCTCGTCTCTTAAAACAATCATTACCATAATATCTTTATATTCATCTTTAAAGTCAACCAGATTCATTTTATTTAATGGGCTATTTTCTGTAACTTCCATCTCCACCATGTTTACGCGTCCATTAACAAACGCTTCGACACTTAATGCAGATGGAAATTTTATTAAATTAGCCATATCTTTTGCCGCTTCCAGTTCTGGATTAATCATCATCGTGATTCCTAAACTTTCTCTCACAAAGTCCATATGCGATGAATACTCTTGATTCCTTACTCTTAAGATAGTATTTTTTGCTCCTAATTTTTTAGCAATGATTGACGAAATCATATTGATTTCATCCATTTCTGTAACTGCAATAAAAATATCGCATTCTGCTACATTTGCTTCTATTTGAATATCGTAATTTGCTCCGTTTCCCACAATTCCGAAAATATCTGTTTTATTAGTAATTCTTTCTAAAATTTTACTATTTTTTTCAATCAAAATAATATCATTGCCTTCGGTTGAAAGCGAAGTGCAAAGGAACTCACCAACTTTCCCTCCACCTACGATAACAATTTTCATATCTTTTTGTATCCTCCATCTTACTCTATATTTTTAACTATTTTCAGAAAAATAAAAAGATAAAAGAATTCATTTTTATCTACGAAAAACTAAAAATTTACATCTTTTTTTTTACCTATGCGCTATATTATCACTCTCTAGATGAACAATCTAGTCTAATCTTCTATTTTAGTATTTTTATCAGTTAACCTAGAGGTTTCTTCCCCTATTTAACCTTAACAATAAGAGGTTCACTTGTTAAGCATCCGCACAAAAAATTTCTTGTATTCTTTGTTACTCCGTGCTAATCTTGACATAACAATTAAATCGGCGATGGTGTTCGCCTTTAACCATCACAATCAGTGTGATTAATGACGCCTGCTTAAATAAGCATACTTTGATATGTTTTATTTAAGCAGGCTCTTTTTGTATTGCTTTTTGTTAGGTTCAAAAACTGAATAAAGTAAAAAAAATAATAGAAAGTAGTGAATCAAGTATGCAAAAGATAGTTTTAATCAAAAACAATGTAACAGCAATTGCTTTATATAGTATAAAATGGATCTTGATAACTGGAGTACTTAGCCTCCTGATTGGATCTGTGACGGCTTTTTTTCTCACTAGCTTAACTTGGGTCTCAAAACAGCAATCAGCTTATAGCTGGCTCTTTTATTTACTACCTTTTGGCGGGGCTCTTATTTCATTCTTTTATAAAAAAATGGGGAAAAATGCTATTCAAGGAAATAATTTAGTTATTGAACAAGCTAACGGTGCAGATGAACACATCCCACTTCGTTTGGTTCCACTAACTTTATTTGGAACGTTAATGACACATTTACTTGGCGGATCTGCTGGACGAGAAGGAACCGCTGTTCAAATGGGTGGCTCAATTGCAGAGCATGTAGGTCAATTGTTACATTTAAATAAAGCAAGCCGCAAGATTGTGATTATTTGCGGGATTAGCGGTGGATTTAGTGCTGTTTTTGGAACTCCTTTAGCTGGAACAGTTTTTGGTTTAGAAGTATTGGCTTTAGGTTTAATCAGACATGAAGCTCTACTTCCTAGTTTCTTTTCTGCTTATTTTTCTAATCTAGTGGTCAAAGGATACGGTGTGTCACACATCAAATACACAATGGCTCTTGCACCTGCCGAATCATCCTCCTTATTCTTCAAACTTTTGGTAGCTGGAGCTTTATTTGGATTAACAGGTTTAATCTTCAGTCGTTCAATTGTTGTGATCAAAAAATGGTATACGAAATGGATGCCTGAACCTGTTATCCGAACATTCATCGGCGGAACAGTAGTTGTTTTGCTGGCCCTTATTATTAACAATCGTTCTTATTTAGGCTTAAGTTTACCTTTACTAGATCAAGCTTTTAGCGGTGAGGCACATCCTTTTGACTTTTTAGGCAAATTAGTTTTTACAGTCTTTACCTTGGGAGCCGGTTACCAAGGCGGAGAAGTGACGCCTTTATTTGTAATAGGTGCTACGTTGGGCAGTTCATTGGCCTCTTTGCTTTATTTACCTGTCGGATTCTTAGCAGGTCTAGGTTTTATCGGTGTTTTTACGGGAGCTACGAATACTCCTATTGCTTGTTTTATTATGGGAATTGAATTATTTGGTTCAGAAAATGCTATTTATTTATTTTTGATTTGTGTTATCAGCTACATCTGTTCAGGAAATTCTGGAATTTATTCCGCTCAAAAAGTGGGTATTAAAAAAGGCGTTTTATTTGAGGCTGATTAAGCAGCTATGCTGTATTTATTCTTTATATACTAAAAAAACTAGCAGAAAATGAGTCAACCACAACTCATTCACTGCTAGTTTTTTTACTATCTATTCATTTATTTTATTTACAAAAGCTTTTGTGATCAGTTGCGGCCTTGTAATAGCACTGCCAACAACCATTGAATACACACCTAACTCTTGACAACGTTTTGCTTTTTCTGGAGTATCGACATGTCCTTCTGCGATTACGGGTATTTTGACTATTTTTAAAATTTCTTTTAGTCGAACAAAATCGTCATCTGCAATGTTATGTCCTTCTGATTCTTTTGTGTATCCCATTAAAGTTGTTGAAACACAATCAAAACCAAGTTTTTCAGCTTCAACTGCCTCTTCAATGGTTGAAACATCTGCCATCAATAAAACCTTTGGATACTTTGTTCGAATTTTTTGAACAAAATCAGCCAATTTTTCATTGTTAGGACGTTTACGACAAGTAGCATCTAATGCAATCATCTCACAATTCGTTTCTGCCAATTCGTCAATCTCTTTCATTGTAGCTGTGATAAAAATCTCTGAATCTGCATAATTGCGTTTAACGATTCCTACAACTGGCAATTTTGTATTCTTTTTGATTTCAATGATATCTTCTTTTGAATTAGCACGGATGCCACTTGCTCCGCCTTCTTCAACAGCTACTGCCATACGGCCCATAATATATGAGCTGTGCAGTGGTTCATGTGCTAGAGCTTGACAAGATACAATTAGCTTTGATTTCACTTGTTCCAACATATTCATTTAGTTATTCATCTCCTAATAATTCTGTTACTTCATTTTTAATCACCGTAACTTGTGGCCCATAAATGACTTGAACGCCATTTCCTTTAACTAAGACACCTTTGCTGCCCGTTTCTTTTAATGCAGGCTCGTTAACTTTTGTACCATCCTTTACTGTAACACGCAACCGTGTCGCACAGTTATCAACGTTCACCAAGTTTTCTTCTCCACCTAAAGCATTAATAATGTTCAACGCACGTCCTTCAGGTTTTTCTCTCTTTTCAGCTACTTCCAATTCATCTGTTCGTCCTGGAGTTTTAAAATTGAATTTTAAAATCAAGAATTTAAATGTGAAGTAATATAGGAAGAACCAAACGACCCCAATTAAAATAACCGTCATCCAATGAGTTTTAGCGTTACCTTGTAAAACCCCGAAAAGCAGGAAGTCAATCAGTCCGCCAGAGAACGTTTGACCAATCGTAATTTGAAAAATATGAGCTAACATAAAAGCTAAACCATCAAAGAAGGCATGAACTACATATAGAGCTGGTGCTATAAATAAAAATGAAAATTCAAGCGGTTCAGTGATCCCTGTTAAGAAAGAAGTTAAAGCAGCAGATAACATGAGGCCGCCAACAACTTTTTTATTTTCAGGTTTAGCCGTTTTATAAATTGCATAAGCAGCTCCCGCTAATCCAAACATCATAGTAATAAAGCGTCCAGACATAAAGCGAGAAGTTCCTTCAAAGAATTGAGTGGTTGAAGGGTCAGCTAATTGAGCAAAGAAAATATTTTGTGTTCCTTGAACTAAGTGACCTCCAACTTCTAAAGTTCCGCCTAATGCTGTTTGCCAAAAAGGCAGATAGAAGATATGGTGTAATCCAAATGGTCCTAATAGACGCAAAATAAACCCATAGAAAAAAGTACCGATATAACCAGTTGCATTAACGACATCACCAATACTAAAGATAACATTTTGAAACAATGGCCAAACGAAATACATAACGGTTCCCAAAATAATGGCACCAAATGACGTTACGATCGGTACAAAACGTGAACCGCCAAAGAACCCGAGATATTGAGGCAATTCAATTTTATAGTAACGATTGTGCAGCCAAGAAGCCATTATTCCGATTACCAAACCGCCAAAAACACCTGATTCTAACGTTTGAATCCCTAATGTGACTCCTTGCCCAACAGCTGCTAAATCTTCAGTAACTAAATTGTCTGTGATTCCTAAAATAGCATTTGTTGTCGAGTGCATAACTAGATAGCCGATCAACGCTGCTAAAGCTGCTGTCCCTTTATCATTACGCGCTAACCCAACCGCTACTCCAACTGCAAAAATAACCGGTAAATTGGCAAAAACAATATTTCCTGCACTACTCATTACAGTAAAGATCGCTTGTAGCCAACTAACGTCTAAAATGGGATAAGCACTAATGGTGTTGGGATTAGATAATGCACCACCGATCCCTAATAATAATCCTGCTGCTGGTAAAATTGCAATCGGTAACATAAAAGATTTTCCGAACTGCTGTGCTTTTTCAAAGAATGTCTTCATTTTTTTCGCTCCTTTTATTAAACAACTTTATGTTGGCTTTATTCTACTCCACGAAAATATTTTCGTCAATATAAATAAAAAGAAAATATTTTCTTTTTATAACAAACAAAAAAAGAGCAGAAGAAAACTTCTCTCTTTTTGTTTTTCTATTTTTAGTCTTCAATCGAAGCCATTCGGTAAGATACTGTACGACCTAAAGGCAATATCACTAATCCTTTAACTTCTGGTGCGAGTAAATAAGCTTGAGCTCCTTGGTAAATGGGCGTAATGACAGCATCTTTTTCAATCAGCAGCTGCTCAAGTTCCAACATTTTTTCCCAACGGTCTAATGGTTTAAGTGCAAGTGTAGAGCGAATTTCTTCAATCCCTTGATCGTAGGCTTCACTAACATATCCGCTAGAATTTAATCCGCTAGTAGATTGATAAATTTCCAAGAAATTGATGGGATCTTCATAATCTGGTGTCCACGTTGAAAAAGCCATGTCAAATTCGCCTTTATTCGTTAATTCAAGTCGATTCTTCAATGGAACATTACGCAAATGAACGGAAACTCCTGGTAAATTTTGTTCAAATTGAGCTTGTAAATATTCTCCTGTCTTTTTAGAAGCTTCGGTATCAGAAGTCAATAGTTCTAAATCAATTTCAGAAATACCTAATTCTTCTTGGGCTTTTTTCCACTCTGTTTGAGCAGCTTCCACATCATAAGCTAAGAAATCACCATTCTCAGTTCGGAAATCTTCATGAGTTTCTGGATTATTAGCATAATTTGCTGGAATGATCCCATTTAGTGCTTCAGAACCATCATTTAAAATGGTCTTTGTGAAGGCTTCTTTATTCACAGCTAAAGAAAGAGCTTTGCGTAAATGTACATTTCCTGTCGCTTCCCGTTTTTCGTTATAGGAAAGATATCCGTATAAAAACTTTAATTGAGTCTGGTAGTCTGCTGAATCTTTATACTGTTTGGCGTATTCATTGGCTAATGTAGTGTATTGAACGTCGCCATTTTCAAATAGATTTACGCCAGTACTGGTTTCTTTAATTACTTCTATGTCGATTTGTTCCATTTTGACATTTTTTGCATCCCAATAATCAGGATTTTTTGTGAAGGTCCATTTTAAGTTTGTGCCGTTCCATTTAGAAATGATAAAAGGTCCGTTAGAAGTTATGGTATCACTATTGGTTCCATATTTTTGTCCTTGTTCGGTTGCAAATGCTTTATTTTGCGGGAAGAAAGGTGTACCGGTCAATAATTTAGGCAAATAAGTAATCGGATTTTCTAATGTTAGCTCTAATGTCTTTTCATCAAGAGCTTTCACCCCTAATTCATTCAAATCCATTTCACCATTACGAATGGCAGCAGCATTTTTAAAAATATCCATTTGATTTGAGCTCGGTGATCCATTTTCAGGATCCACTACTTTTTGAAAAGCGTAAACAAAGTCTTCGGCTGTCAGTGGATCGCCGTTTGACCATGACGTATTTCTTAATTTAAAAGTATAGACGGTGCCTGCATCATTAACTATAGGATCACTTTCTGCTAAACCTAATTCCGGATTATTTTCGCTATCAATTCGATACAATCCTTCAAAAATTTGCCCAATCGCATCAGAACTTGTGACATCACTATATAGAGCACTGTCTAATGTAGCTAATTCTCCGGTTGCTGTTGCACTCATTTTTTGTGAACTACTAGTAGATGATGGATCATTCGACTCTTTCCCGCCGCTACACGCCGCTAAAGTAAACATAACCATTGCTAGAAAAATAGCTGCTCCTGCTTTTTTCATTTTATTTTCCTCCTCCTTTTCCTAAATAATACCCTTATTATTTATTCGTTCTATTGGTTTCAGTTTAGCTTGCTAAATTAAAGCTGTCAATTTACAGCGTGTTGCTTTTGCTAAAAGAAAAAGCCTTAAAGCATTTCCCTATCAAGAGAACGACTTAAGGCTTTTGAATAAACATCATTTTAAGCGTGTAATAAGACAGTAAAGTAAATAAATGCTGTGCCCGCCATTACAAATAGATGCCATAAAACATGCATAAATTTCACTGAACGCATACTATAAAAAGCTGCACCGATCGTAAAAGACAAACCTCCTGCTAACAATAAAGCAAAGCCGCTCGTACCTAAACCTATATACAGTTCTTTAATAGCAACCAAACACAACCATCCCATACCGATATACAACAAAGTGGAAATATTTTTAAACTTTTCTACCCAAATACTTTTGTAGATAACACCTAAAAAAGCGATCAGCCACACGGTATAGAAAAGTGCCCAGCCTTTTGTGCCTCCAACTGTAATCAAGCACAACGGCGTATAACTTCCAGCAATCAAAATATAAATACTGCTATGATCAAAAATTTTAAATAATTTTCTAGCAGGAGTAAAAATTAGACTATGATAAAGAGTGGAACATAAATAAAGCAGAATAAGCGACGCTCCAAAAATACAGTATGAAACTAATTCTAGTGTCGATCCAGATTGCACACCTTTCAAGATCAAGACAATTAAACCAGCTACACTTAAACCCACACCTATTCCATGAGTGACCGCATTTAACACTTCATTAACAATTAAGTATTTTTTTGTAAAAACTGGACTACTTTTCATTTTTATCCTCCTCTATCAAATTCCTTTTCTAGTTTATTTCTATGTTGATTTAGCTATTTATTTTTCTTTTTTTATTCTAACATAGAAACACTAACTATACAAACTAGTTTCGAAAACTAGATGGTTTAAATTACATTTTCAGGACTTTTGTTTCAAAATAATATAAATGTTTGTTTTTGTGACTAAAATGTGTCAAAACCTATTGTTTTTTATTTTTTTATGGTTTATACTATTACTTGTAACTGCTTACTTAATCTTGAATACTCGCTCCACTTGCATAGTTCAACATCGCTTTGACTTAAAAAGGAGGACAAACCATGATTACTCTATACACATCCCCTAGTTGTGCTTCTTGTCGTAAAGCAAGAGCATGGTTAGAAGAAAACCACATTGATTATCTGGAAAAGAATGTCTTTAATGAGCCATTAACCATCGAAGAGCTAAAAAAGATTTTAAGCTTAACTGAAAATGGCACAGAAGAAATTATTTCTTTTCGTTCACAGATTTTCCAAAACCTCAATATCTCTTTAGAAGATATTTCTTTGGGAGAACTCTTGAATTTAATTTTAGAAAACCCTGGCTTAATTCGTCGTCCTATTTTGATTGATGAAAAAAGATTACAAGTCGGATTTAATGAAGAAGACATTCGTCGGTTCCTACCGCGTGATGTCCGTAAATTGGAATTACAAGAACTACAAAAGCAGTTGCCTATCGGTTATTAACCGGCAGATCAAATCAAAATATAAACCAAGAAGACTCAGTCAGAGTTTATTCTCTGACTGAGTCTTCTTTGCTGTACTGTTCTTCATTCGGTTTTCTCGTCTTAACAAAGAACAATAAAATAATAGTTTGAGTGACCAACATAAATCCAAGCATTCCTTTGATCAAAAGAATCGGAACAAAGTATATGGAGATACCGACCATAAGATAAATACTGATCAGCATTTTTATCTTTTTATCGAAAGCGATCGAACGGTGTTTCAAAAATTCTCCTACATAATTTTGATATAATGTTGTTGACTTTAGCCATAGATTAAATTTCTCTGAACTTTGCGTAAAGCAGTAAACGGATAATAATAAAAAAGGTGTAGTAGGCAATAAAGGTAAGAATGAGCCGATTGCTCCAAGGACAAAAGATAACCACCCAACAGTAATAAACAAGTATTTTTTTAGCTGCTGCATATAACCTTCCTCACATTAATAAATTTGATTACTTTGTCCAGCATACAGGATAAAATAGCTAACTTCAAATATTTTTCCCTTAGTATGTGAATAAATGTGTTATTTTTTACTTTTAAAATCTAAAAACTCAATTGCTTAAAATCGCAATTGAGTTTTTTAGGTTCTTTATCGAATTGTGTTGGTCATGCTTAATAATGAAATTTCCTCCGGAATTTACGCGTCTGCTTGCAAGAGCCATGGGAACGACTGGAGCCTTTCGTGTCTCCAGCCTTTCAAGCCTCAAACGAAGCCTAACTGCTTCGTAATTCGCATTGAATCCTTTACATGGCTGCAAAGAGCCGCTATTCCTCCGAAAATTTCAAGTTGTGGAATAGACTCATTCTTCTTACCAACACTAAAAATAATAGAACCGTTTTTTAATTTTTTTAGCTAGGTAAATGATTTAAAAAGTTTTGCGCCGCAAATCCAGCAACTTCCTCATTGGTAAATTTTTTCTGCAGAGCGGAAACAAAATTTTGTACTTCTCCTGCATGTGTCAAGCCTTCAATATGAGAACGAATTCCGTCAAAATCAGAACCGAATCCAATATTGTTTACTGCTCCTAATGCGACCAATGCCTCTATATGTTGAATCAGATCTGGAATGGCCACGGTCTTTTTGCGTTCTTCATCTATAGTGAAAGGAGGATTATAAACGACGTGAATCATCGCATCACGTTCCACTAAAGCTTTTATTTGTTCATCACTTAAATTTCTGACATGACTGCATAAGTGCAATACATTCGAATGTGTCGCAATCGGATATTTTGCAGCTTTCATTACATCCCAAAATCCTTTAACACTCAAGTGAGAGACATCTGTGAAGGCTTTCCGTTCGTTTAATCGCTTGACGATCTCATAACCAAAAGTTGTTAAACCACCGCCACGAGGTTCTTGGATGCCATCAGCTGCTAAATTAGCTGGATTCCAAGTTAAACCAACAGATAAAACACCTAGATCTAATAAATGGTCCAATTTAGACAAATCATTGCCGATTGCTTCGACTCCTTCAAGTGTCAAGAATGAACCAATTTCATTTTCTTTCAACGTATGTATGTCTTCCCATTGTTTAATTTGTTTCATCTCAGGGTTTTTTGCTAGAATCTCTTCTTGATAATACTTGATTTGTTCTAAAGCCGCTTCATATTTGTCTTCTACTAAAATCTCCGGTGCAAGAAAAATGGCAAAAGCTTGCACTTTCACTTGACCTTCTTTCAAACGAGATAAGTTCACATCTAACTTCTCTGAATCTTTAAAACTTAATTGCCCCTTAGCTTCTTGCAGCTTTAACAATGCATCACAATGCAAATCAATTACATCCATGCTATTTTTCCCTCCTTCGTTTACTATCCTTACTTATCTTTATTTGATTATACGCTATTCTGTTAGCAATGTGTTAAAAAACGTTTATCTAAACGAGTAGGAGGAACCTTACGGTTCCGACCTCTCACACCACCGTACGTACCGTTCGGTATACGGCGGTTCAATAACTTGAGTATCTTGTTTGGGCAGACGCATACAGTTGGGATAAATCTTTTAATCCCCACTTTATGAGTCTGTCTTTTGTTATAGCTGTATGAATAATGTGGTTTTTGGATGTTCTCCAGTACCCTTTTCGAGAAGCAGCTAATTTTAATGCGTCATCATGTTGGATACCATATCTTTTTAACATAGTATAACGTGTTTTAACTTTCTTCCATCGTTTCCAGATAAGTTGCCGAAGCCTGTGGTTTAACCAGGATTGTGTTTCTGCTATAAAGGTTTTCATATAACTGATACCATAATAATTAATCCAACCAACGGTAACTTGATTAATCTCTTTTACAATGTTCAGGAAAGTTCCTGGTCGTTTACGACTAGTTAGTTTTTGAAGTTTGTCTTTGAATCTTCGTTGTGCCGACTTAGCAGGTCGGCATCCAACTTTCCCATGTGGTTCATAATATGGAATCCTAAAAACTTCGCTTTTGTTGGAGTGGTCACCTTGCTTTTCTTTTGATTTACTGTTAGTCGTAAATCTTTTTCTATATACTCAGTAACACTCTCCATGACTCTTTCACCAGCACGCTGACTTTTAACATAGATAACGAAATCATCCGCGTAACGAATAAATTTATGCCCTCTTCTTTCTAGTTCTCGATCTAGTTGGTTTAGATATACATTTGCGAGTAAAGGTGACAGTGGGCCACCTTGCGGTGCCCCCTTATCTGTTTCGATATAGATATCTTTATCTAATATCCCAGAGCGAAGAAATTTCCAGATTAACTTTAATACAACTTTATCTTGGATAAATTCTTCTAAATAGGCTCTAAGCTTTTGATGGTGGATGGTATCGAAATAACTTTTCAAATCGCAATCGACCACTATTCTATACCCTTCTTCATAATATTCTTCCGCTTTTTGTATGGCTTGATGGGCACTTTTACCTTTACGGAAACCAAAACTATTATTTGAAAAATAGGGGTCAATCATTGGGTCGATAACTTGCAAAATAGCTTGTTGAACAACTCTATCAAGTACACTTGGAATACCTAAATAACGTTTAGAACCATCTGGTTTTGGTATGGGCACTCTTCGAACAGGTTGAGGTTTATACGTACCGTCCTTTAGTTTCTGTACTAACGTTGGGTAATATTTCTTCATATGGTCCTCTAGCTCTTCGACCGTGATACCATCTATTCCTGGAGCTCCTTTATTTTTTCGTACTTTTTCATACGCTTGCCATAGATTACCACTCTCTATGACTTTATCTATTAACGTGATACCATCTTGTTCTTTCATCTCCATGCTGTCACTACTACGCGCTCTTACATACTCTTTCGCTTCCAGCTTGTCCCTTTGTAAGAAGCCATCTTTTCGGTCTTTACCACGATGTTTTCTGCGATTTTGTAGTGACTTCACCTCCTTGTTTCTTCAAGATTATTATTGTTCTGCCCTTCAGAGAACGGCGTTCTCCTACTATGGCATCTGCTGACTTCTCACTATTCGTTGTTACTACGGTGTTTGCCGCTAGTGAGACCTCCCCGGGTAAGAATGATAACCTTCCACTCATGTCACTGCCTCATTTACTGTAGGAGATTCGTGCAGTATAGGACTTCACTTTATTTGGCAAGCTCGTCCATCTCCAGTCAGCCTTGTATGAGATTTCTGTTCGTCAGTGCGAGTGTTTGCGTCCAGCTTCCTTCAGATTCCTCCTCACGGGGGACACCCTTGCTATTCGCTAACAGTTCCTACTGCAAAGCCTGTAGTGGACTTTCACCACCAAGTTATCACCCATGCCGGGCGCACCAAAAAAAGACACTGACAAAAGTCAGTGCCTTTTTCCGACAATATTTATTTGCATAAATAGGTCCCATGAATTCCACAAAACAGAGGGGTCCAAACACCTGCATCTCGCAGTTGTACTAAAAGTACGGTGTGCCTTGTCTACTTCCAACCACTTGTCGCCGCAGCGAAATGACCGAAGTCACCTGGTCAGAGTCAACTCATCGCATGTAAAGTACTTTATCACAAAATACTGTTATGTACAAGCTTTTTCTAATTTATATTTTATGAGTCACATTAATTTTCAATCTGTTCCAGCCAAGCTTTTGCGATTACCGCATGTCCGGCTAATGTCGGGTGAACACCATCTTGCCCGGTTAAGTATGCGAAACTTTGTTTAATTCCAATTGCATTCAATCTTCCATCTAATGCTACAAAGTCTGTTCCGTATTCTTTTGCCAATTTGCGAATAACTTGGATTCGCGGATCCAGATCTAACCGCCAGTGCTCTCGATCAATCGGTTCTGGCAAAACAAACGGTTCCAGCAGAACGATTTGAGCATTGGTTCGTTCCTTGACTGTTTGCAATAAAACCCGGTAATAAAATTCAAATTTGTCTAAAGTCGCTTGCGTTCCAAAACCTTCAGATCCAACATTATGCCAAGTATCGTTTATACCGATTAAAATCGAGACCACATCAGGTTTCAAAGCTAAACAATCCTTTTCCCATCGCTCTGCTAAGTCGGCAATCTTATCTCCGCCTATACCGCGGTTCACTATCGATAGATGCAGTTCAGGATAGCGTTCAACTAAATCTGAAGCTATTAATAGTGGATAGCCTTTTCCTAAATCTGTCGGGTCTTCACGTTTACGATCTGCATCGGTTATACTGTCTCCGATAAATAAAATGGTAGCTCCTTTAGTTAGCTTCATTTAAATCACCTTTCTTTATCTTTTTTCTTGTTGTAAATAATTAAATACTGCGCCAATTAAATTAGCATCATTTTTAAAATCACACGTCTTAATAATCGGTTTGAAAGGAGCAATTTTAACGGTTTGTAAAATTTTGCCAAATTCTTCATCTAATTTTTCAATCAATCCAACTTTATTGGAGATTCCTCCTCCAATTAAAATAATTTCTGGATCAAAACTGTATTGTAGATTATATATGCCCCTAGCTAAATACGTATAAAAAGTTGCCACTTCTTCTTTCGCTATCAGATCGCCTTCTTCAGCCAATTGAAAAACTTCTTTTCCTGAGAACGTTCCTCTTTCGCTCCCTTTTCTTTCAGCATAGCGTGCAGCCATGTTAACAGCCGTTGCTAAATCACTGAATGTTTGGTTTTCTGTCATTAGCATAAATCCAAATTCTCCGCCAAATAAGTGCTTTCCATGTTGGATCTGTCCATCTACGATAACTGAACCGCCGATTCCTGTTCCGACAACGACAAACAAAACATTTTTTAACCCTTTAGCGGCTCCTTTCCAAATTTCTGCTAAAGCAGCACAATTGGCATCGTTTTCAAAAGAAACAGGACAGTTAAATACTGCTTCTAGTTCATCATACACAGGGAAATTATGTAAATAAGGCAACGCACTAGCTCCTTCAATCATGCGTTTTTCTTGATTAACTGCTCCTGGTGAACTGAATGCTACACCATCGATCGTAAACGTTTCTTCTGCTGTTTCTTTAATCTCGATTAAACTTCTTTTCATTTCCTCCCATGTAGCCGGAGTTTTTATACTGCCTTTATCACACAATTCATCATTTTCCCACACGCTGTGTTTGATAGACGTTCCACCAATATCGATTGCTAATAATGTCATTTTCTCACTCTCCTCTTTATAAGGATAAGCTATTCTTTTTAAAAAAGCTAGATAAAAAAGTAAAACCCTTACAGGCTCTTTTTTATAGATAAAAGATAAATGAACTTTCGTTTAATCGCTTTAGTAGAATAAATCACGTTGTTGGCGAGCCCATGGAGCTCTAAGGCTGTAAATGTGGTTAAAATAAAAATCGCCAATAAGAAAGACTGCTGTATCAGCATTTTCTTATTGGCGATTTATCATTTTTGGTATTTTGCGACTAATTAAAAAAATAAGAGAAAAAGTGCCTCAAACTACTGAAACAGTAGTAAAATATGGTTATCAGACTCATATAAGGAGGTCACTTTTCCCATGAATAGAATAACACAATTATCATTATTTGAAAACCATGAATTAGGCGATTTAGAAAAGTTGAATGATCTATTAACTGCATTACCGGATGAAAACCTGTTAACTGCATTAGAAGAAGAACGTGGAAAGGGCAGAAATGATTATCCAGTTCATACCATGTGGCGTGCTTTCGTAGCTAGTTTTGTCTTTCAACATCGCTCTGTCGCTTCTTTGATTCGAGAGTTGAAGCGGAATAGCCAACTCAGAGAACTATGCGGCTTTCAACCTCATTTTTCGCGCTCACAAAAAGGAAGGTATAGGGTTCAACTAGCTCCCACAGAAGCTGCTTTTTCTCGATTTTTAAAAAAGTTACTGCTCCATCAACACCTATTAGATGAGATGTTTACTGAATTGGTCACTACTTTATATGAAACACTGGATGGATTTGGGCAAACGTTAGCTTTAGATGGAAAAATCATCCCTTCTTATGCTACAAAACCAAATAAAAAAGTAGAACATGATGGCAGAAGAGATACTGAAGCAGATTTCACACTAAAACAATATACCACTACGACAGCCAATGGCGAGAAGATAACAAAGAAGAAAACATGGTTTGGTTATCGACTTCATTTAATCGTTGATGCAAATTATGAATTGCCTGTAGCCTACGAAGTGACTAAAGCATCTGAAGGCGAACCGACGGTCGCAAAAAGACTGATCAAACATTTTTCTACCTCACAAGCAAAACAGTGTGACTATCTTCTAGCTGACAGAGGATATGATGGAGCTCCATTATTAAGTCTCATTGAATCTAAAGAAATAATTCCCATTATTGATATTAAAAACCAGTGGGATAAAGATACGCTAACCAAACAATATCGAGATTCAGATTTGATTTATACGTATAATGGAGCCGTTTCCTATGTCGATGGAAAAGGAAATGAGATAAAGCTAGCGTATAAGGGATATGATAAGAAAACAGATTCTTTACGTTATGGATTTAAACCTCAATATCAGGATAACCGGCTTTTCAGAATAAAACGTGAAGAAGACAGACGTATATTTAACAAAGTCGCTAGGGATAGTTTTAAGTTCAAACGAATCTACAAAAAGCGAACCTCTATTGAGCGAGTAAATGGACGAATCGATCGAGATTACCTATTTGAGAATCATACGATACGAGGAAAAAAGAAACTGAATCTTTTTGTGACAATGACTTTTCTCATTATGTTAGCCTTTGCGAAAGATAAGATCAGTAAAAACCATCTAGCTCATCTAACTGCTTGGGTAGCTTAATTTTTTAAAAAATTAGAAGGGATAGTTTATTTGGCGTGCGCAAAAATAAAAGCGGAGTTAAAAAACAGACGCTTTTTTTACACAAACCATGGAATGAACTGACTACTTTTCGCTATTTTACAAATAATGAAGCCTACGGCTTATTTCTATGCTAGTTATTTTCACAAAAAATGGTACAACGTAATTTATTCTAGTATGCTTTTTAGTGGTATTTCCTATTTTTCTGCTCTATACTTAATAATAGATAGGAATTTTTTCAATCGTGAAGTCAGACAGTAAGAGGAGGCATCACATTATGAACGAAGAAACTATTTTGAGTTTTTTAAAACGACATGGTTTAGAAGCAACACCTGGGCAAACGATCTTTGCTGAAAAATTACCTTCTAAAAGAAATTGGTTTAAAAAACTATTTGGAATGAACAAAAGCAAACCCTATTGCATTAACTTTTCTGAACACGAACTTGTACTCATGCCCTTAAACTCTAAAAATAATTCATTAAAAGAAGGCGTCTACAATCAAATCCCTTTGAGTGAAATTAAAAAAATCAACTTTGAACAACCAGCAGCAGATAACGAATTGAACATTGAATACAAAAATGCACAACAATCTGTTGAACGTTACTTGATTCCTCAAGAATATGCCGCGTCGCCTTGGCACAGTCGTAATTTAATGCATTTAATGGAACAAATTGGAACAACTTAAGAAGCGTTTAAAAATAGAGGCTAGGGAAAAGTACGCAATGTACTTCCCCTAGCCTCTATTTTACTGGTTGTATAGCATTTGACCTTGATCAGTGACGAAACTGATTTTCTTCTCATTCAAAATGATTTAGAAATACATCTCAAACATTTTTGGAGGAATAGGGAGTTGCTTGTAGCCATGGAAAAGGATACGAAAAAACGAAGCACTGTGGGCATGCGCCCAAGTGTATCATGTCTGTATAACTGCTGAAGCAGCAACAGCCATGACAAACTTGTAAGTTTTGAGACACGTTCTTCGGCTCAAAACGGTCCCATGGCTTTCAACAAGCAACCCCGTAGTCCGAGGAAATTTTCTTACCAACGCCAGAAAATGAACAACCATTTTACTTTACCGGATTCTTTTTTTAATTTTGAATGACTTCAATTTTATAGCCGTCTGGGTCTAGAATAAAGAAGTAAGTTGCTGCTCCATCCGATAGGTCTTTTATATCGGTAACTTCATAACCCGTTTTTTTATATTCTTGGTGTGTTGCCTTCAAATCATCCACTCCAATAGCAATATGACCGTAGCCATCTCCTAATTGATACGGATCGGCTTGGTTGTAATTATACGTTAATTCTAATTCATAACCGCCTTCTTCAAATGCCAAATAAACCAAAGTAAATTTAAAATCAGGATAATCTAGCCGGCGAGCTTCTTTAAGTCCTAACACAGTAGTATAGAATTCCATTGATTTATCTAAATCTTTTACGCGAATACAGGTATGCAGCATTTTTTTAGTCATTTGATGAGCCCTCTTTTCTTTAGTTTTTTCTTCTGCTTCTATCTTAACTTATCCCTTAGCATTTTTCAAAACTTACTCATGTAATTCAATAGGCAAGTCATCCGGATCTCTGAAAAAGGTAAATAACCCTCCTGTATACTCATCTCGGCGAATCGGTTCCGTTTCTATCCCTTTATGATTCAGCTCAGCAACAGCTTGATTAATATCTTCAACATAAAAACACAGGTGTCTTAACCCAGCAGCTTCAGGAGAGGAAAAACGCTTAGGCGGATTTGGGAAAGAAAATAATTCAATTTCACTTTCTCCGATTTTTAAATCTAATTTATAGGATTCACGTTCTGCTCGATAGTTTTCCCTGATAATTTCCAGACCTAGTACTTGAGTATAAAATTCTTTAGATTTTTGATAGTCTGAAGCAATAATAGCGACATGATGTAGTCGTTTAAAATCCATTCTCATTCCTCCATTTCAATAGCCAACCTCTGTACCTGATTAAATCAGGATACAGAAGTTGGCTTATTTATTAATAGATTAGCCTTGTAAAATTTTTTCGATTTGAACTAATTCTGAAGCTGAAAAATCAAGGTTATCCAAAGCTTTGACATTGTCTTCGATTTGACTGACACGACTGGCTCCAATTAAGACACTGGTTACTTTTCCGTCTCTTAAAATCCATGAAACAGCCATTTCAGCTAATGTTTGTCCCCGACGTTTGGCGACTTCATTTAATGCACGAGATTTTTCTACATTCATTTTCACTTGTTCTTCATTCAAGAAATTGCTGGTTGTTCTGCCAGCTCTTGAATCTTTGGGAATGCCATTTAAATAACGGTCTGTCAGCATGCCCTGTGCTAATGGGCTAAACGCAATGGAGCCTAGTTGATTTTCTTGTAAAACATCTTGTAATTCATCTTCGATCCAACGGTTGTACATACTGTATGAAGGTTGATGGATAATAAATGGTGTTTTAAGGTCTTTAAATATTTTTGTGATTTCAGCAGTTTGTTCAGCCGAATAATTAGAAATCCCAATATACAAAGCTTTACCTTGACGCACCATTAAGTCTAATGCTTGCGCAGTTTCTTCAAAAGGTGTATCGGGATCTGGACGGTGAGAATAAAAAATATCGACATACTCTAGTCCCATCCGTTTTAAGCTTTGATCAATGCTGGCTGTCAGGTTCTTTTTAGAGCCGAACTCGCCATAAGGACCAGGCCACATGTAGTAACCGGCTTTACTTGAAATAATCAATTCGTCACGATAAGGAAGCAAATCTTTTTTTAAAATACGGCCAAAGTTTTCTTCAGCGCTGCCAGCTGGAGGACCATAGTTATTGGCTAAATCAAAATGAGTGATTCCCAAATCGAAAGCACGATGGACCATTTTACGGCTGTTTTCAAATAAGTCTACATCACCAAAGTTATGCCACATTCCTAAAGACAAGGCTGGCAGTTTTAGTCCGCTGTTTCCTACTCGATTGTAAATCATATTGTTGTAACGATCTTCTGCTGCTTGATACATTCAACCACTCCAGTTCTTTGGTCTATTCTCTTACATTTTTCATTATACCGCTTTCAAACGAAGAAAACAACATACTGGAATAGCCGTTATATATCATGAAAATACAGCAGCTGTATTCTATTTTTTTCTTAAATTGCTTTGCATATCGATTGATTATTCTTTTCCTATCCAGCATACTTAAAGTATAAAAAATTGTTAGTGCCAAATGGAATTTAAATTTGATCTTATGCAGTAGAAAGGATGAATAACGATGACTACTTTGAATATGACGATTTTACTGAAATTCATTTTCTCTCTCAGTTTTCTCTTTCCAATGCTCATTGCTTCTTATTTCTTCCGCTTTATGCGCACTAAAAATCTGATTCCTGTTCGTACTCATTAACAATTAAACACAATTAATTAGTTTATTTAGCAATGGCTTTCAGCATACCGCTGAAAGCCATTATTTGATTTATCATTCGAATCATTGTTTTTCTTATTTTTTTTAAAAAATAAGGTACACTGATACTATTAACTTTTCAAAAACTGGAGGTGATAAATAAATGAATGTTTCCGGCATCATCTTGGAATAATTAGGTATGATGTTTTTACTCATTTTATTTGGATATCTGCTGGCAAAAAAAGAAATCTTAAACGCTTCAGGAACCCAACAAATCGCTAATATGCTAACAATTTACATAACTCCCACTATTCTAATTATGTCGTTTCAACAAGAATACGAACGAGAACAATTAAAAGGGCTGTTCATTACTATGGGAGTCGGATTTCTCTTAATTGCGTCAAGAATCCTAGTCAATCAGGTCGCTTTAAAAAAAGAGGCGCGAATTGATCATTACGCTGCTGTCTTTTCGAATTCAGCTTTCATGGGCATCCCTTTAGTTATGGCTGTACTTGGTTATGAAGGTATTTTTTACATGACAGCTTATATGACTGCTACAACACTTTCTCAATGGACTTACGGCATTTATACACTTTCTGGAGACCGCAACTTAATCACTCCTAGGCGTGCTTTCTTTAACCCTGCAACGACTGGAGCACTTATTGGTTTACTTCTTTATGTTTTACAAATCAGACTGCCTTTTATTCTTTCTGAAGCGTTGTATACGATTGGCAACTTGAATACACCATTGGCGATGATTTTGTTAGGGAGCTATGTTGCCAGCAGCAAATTGCGAGCAGTTTTTCTCTCATATAAAGCTTATTGGGTAAGCCTGTTGCGTTTGGTTATTTTGCCAGTCGTTGGATTAGGTATTCTTTGGCTGCTGCCTATTGATGATTATTTGATTTTGATGGTCTTATCGATTGCTTCTTGCGCGCCGATAGCCGTTAATACTGCTTTATTCTCACAAATTTACGGTGGAGATTATGAATATGGAGCACGACTAGTCATTTTATCTACTCTGCTTTCTATTATTACCATGCCACTGATCTTGATGTTGTCTGCTTTTATTTTTAAATTTTAAAGCAAAAAAATTCTGCTTCAGTCGTTTCATTACTGAGGCAGTTTATTTTTTTATATTTCCACTTCTGTTAACTGTTTCACCGTTTCATAGACCACTTCAATACCTTTTTGTACTTGTTCATAATCGGTCCACTCTTCAGGCGTATGGCTTAAACCGTCTTTACTCGGAACAAATACCAGCCCAACTTCTGTAAACCCGGCAAAAATCATAGCATCGTGTCCTGCACCGCTCACCATTGACCGCGACTTTAATCCTAATGCTTCAGAGTTGGCCCTTAATTGCTGATGAATTTTCTCAGACAATTGAACCGGCTTCTCGTACAACATCTCTTCAATTTCAGCCGTTATTCCTTTAGGAGTTTTTGTTTGAATAATGGTTTTAACTTGTTGAATAACAGATTGGACACACGCTTCTGATTTGGAGCGCACATCCACAGTGAACACAACAACATTTGGAATGACATTCGCTCCATTAGGATAAACCGTTAACTTTCCAATGGTCAGCACAGTAGCCTCTGCAGCATCCATCGCTAATTGAGGCAGATCTGCCACTATCTGAACCGTCGCAGCCAACGCATCTTGTCTAGCATTCATTGGAGTCGTTCCAGCATGTCCTGCTCTCCCAGTAATGGTAACTTTAATTTCAGTCATTCCGACGATCGTTTCCAAAATGCCCACATCTTCCCCAGCCTCTTCCAATACAGGCCCTTGCTCAATATGCAATTCAATAAATGCTTTAACATCTTTAGCTGTCCGTCTTGCTTCAGTTAATTGATTGCCATTAAAGCCCAATGCAAGCATAGCTTCATTTACTGAAATTCCATCTTTGTCTTTCATGCTAGTTAAACTTTCTGCTGAGACTTGACCCGCAAGCATCCGGGAACCTAATAAACCAGAGCCGAAACGAGAACCCTCTTCTTCAACCATTGCGATAACTTCCAATGGGTAAACCGGCTGCAGTTGGTTTTCTTGAAATAAAGCTGCAACTTCCAGTCCGGTCACAACTCCAGCTGGACCGTCAAATGAACCGCCGTTTGGGACGCTATCAAAATGTGAACCTACCATAACCGCTGGTAAAGACGCATCTTTCCCTTCTAAACGGCCGTAAATATTGCCAACTGCATCTTCACGCACTTTTAGACCTACTTGTTTCATCTGCTTTTTCAGATAAGTTCTAGCTAATTGATCTTCAGGACTATAGCTTAACCGAGTGGTTCCTGCTCCTGGTGTTGCAGTAAACTTGCTCAATTCTTCAAGGATCGTTTTGATTCTATTTCGATTGCTTTGCATGATAAACCTCCTCTGTATTTAAACAAATTTTTTTTATATTTTTGTCAACTAAGTTAAGAATACGTTCTTTTACTTTACCATAAAATGATTAAACAAAAAAATCCGCAGATGAGTTTGTTTACTCAGTGCGAATTCTTTTATTTATTATCTAACTCAATAATCCATATCCTAGAACAATAACCAATAATAAAACGACTCCTAAGATAAACTTATTCATTGATTCGACACTTACATCTATTTTTTCGTAAAGCGAATCTTTTCCAAGTACTTTTTTTGGCTGTGCTTGTTCTTCTGGCTGTGTAAAGTCCACACGTTCTATTTCTTCCATATCGAACAATTCTCCTTTAGTACATTCCTTATTTTTTAACAATATATTTGCGAACATCTATCGATACAGCTAAAATAATGATCAATCCTTTAATGATATATTGCAGATAAGGACTGACCCCTACAAATGTCAATCCATAATTGATGAATTGTAAAATGACGGCTCCCATAATAACACCCGGAATAGTACCTACTCCTCCTGAAAAGGAAACACCACCAATAACACTAGCTGAAATAGCATCTAAGTCATAATTTAACCCAGTATTGCTCGTTGTTGAGCCAATGCGTGCGGCTTCTAAGAAACCAGCTATTCCGTATAAAACACCTGAAATGATAAAGATGAACATAATATTTTTAACTATATTTACACCTGATACTTCAGCTGCTTCTGTATTTCCACCAATAGCATACATATTTTTACCTAATTTAGTTTTATTCCAAACAAACCACATAATAACTGAGATAATAACAGCATAAAAAATTACATATGGTAATTTAACAGGCCCAATATCAACCGTATTCCGTACTAAACTAGTGTAACGAACATCTAATGAACCAATGGGTTGCGCACCATTCGGCGGACGATCAATATAGATGCACGAGAGACCATAAGCAATCAGTTGAGTCCCTAAAGTAATAATAAAAGCATGTACTTTTAATTTTGCTACACCAAAACCATTAATAGCGCCAAATATTAACCCAACTCCAATAGCCGCTAATAATGGTAAAATTAAAGGAAGCGCCGGCAGATTAGGGTACATTCTTGAGGCATAGGTTGTACTTTGGGCTAACGAAGAAGCTACAACCGCACAAAGCCCCAAAATCCGGCCGGCTGACAAGTCTGTTCCTTTTAATATGATCAATCCTGCAGCTCCTAATGCCATAATAATCCGTGTAGAAGCTTGACCAAGTATATTTGTAATATTTTGTAAGGAAATAAATGATGGCTCCATAATAATAACGACTAGTATCAAAGCCCCTAATACAATATATAACGAATAATTTAGTAAAAAATCATTCAGCTTCAGCCTTTTTTGCGTATTTTCCATTTTTACACCTCTCTTAAAAGATCCTGAATGTTAAGTATCTTCTCTTACTTTTACTAGTTTTTTTAGATAAACTTCGCTGATAATCTTAAAATTTCTTCTTGTGTCATATTTTTTGTTTCATCTATCCCAGCTACTCGGCCATTTGACATTACCAGCATCCTATCACTTATTCCAATCAGCTCAGCCATTTCACTAGAAACAACAATAACGGATTTTCCACGATTAGCTAACTCTAAAATCAATTGATAAATTTCGTATTTAGCCCCAACATCAATACCACGTGTAGGTTCATCTAATAAATAAACTTCAGCGTCGGTCAGTAACCACCTGCCGATGATGACTTTTTGCTGATTTCCGCCGGACAAAGTACCAATATGTGTTTTAGAACTTGGTGTTTTTACGTTCATGCTTTTGATGACTTCTTTCGTATCTTTTTCCATCGCTTTATCATTAACTACTCCATGTTTGGTATACTGGTTTAGGTTGGCTATCACGGCGTTAAAGGTAATACTGAGGCCGCCAAAAATACCGGTCGCACGACGCTCTTCGGTTACGAAGGCAAATCCATTATTGATAGCATCTCGCGAATGATTATTTTGAATCGTTTTTCCATTCAAGATGATTTCTCCTGTATCATGATGAGCAACTCCAAAGATATTTTCAAGCAGTTCGGTCCTTCTTGAACCAACAAGACCAGCAATACCAAGTACTTCGCCTTTTCGCAAAGTGAAAGAAACATCTTGAATCGAAGGCTGATAAGTAGCGGTCAAATTCTTTACTTCTAATACAACTTCTCCGGGGACATTATTCTTAGGAGGAAAACGATCGTTTAGTTCACGTCCTACCATTAAATTGATGATCTTTCCCATCGTCAATTCCTTTGCCGGCGTGGTGCTGACCCACTGCCCATCCCGCATAATTGTAACTTCATCAGAAATTCGCAAAATTTCTTCCATCTTATGAGAGATATACACAACAGCGCAGCCTTCTGCTTTTAACTGATTGATAATTTTAAATAAATGGTTAACTTCTTTTTCTGAAAGAGAAGATGTAGGTTCATCCAGCACTAAAATTTTCGCTCCGTAACTGACCGCTTTAGCGATTTCCGCCATTTGACGTTGGGATACAGATAATGTTCCAATTTCTTTTCTAGGATTTAAATCAATATCTAATTCTTCGAATATTTTTTTTGTATCTTCATACATTTTTTTTTCGTCTACTAGAAAACCTTTCATAGGGAATCGTCCCAGCCAAATATTTTCCATAATACTACGGCGCATGACTTGATTCAATTCCTGATGGACCATTGAAACACCATGTTCTAAAGCATCTTTAGGGTTCATAAATTTAGTTGGTACGCCGTCAATTAAAATCTCACCTGCATCTTCAAGGTAAATACCAAAAAGACATTTCATCAAAGTAGATTTACCTGCCCCGTTTTCGCCCATCAAAGCATGGATCGTTCCAGGTTTCAATTTGAGTTGTGCTTGATTTAATGCTTTTACACCGGGAAATACTTTATCGATATTGTGCATTTCTAGTACATAAGTAGGTGTTGCCAAAGAAATCACCGCCTTTATTTAAACTGATGTTTGGTAAAATGATAAGAATTGGTATACAAAAAGTCCTATCAATCCTTATCATTTAAATCAATTCACTTCATTTACATAAACATTTATAAATCTTTTTATTCACCAGAATAAGCTTGGTAAGGAATACGGATCGAAATTCCTGTATCGTCGTATTCATAATCTGTATCTTCAATATAATCTTTTCCTTGGGCAGCATTAACACCTAGAGCAAAGATAGCTTCAGCCATTCCCACTGCATCTTGTTTAACTGTTCCTGACATATAATTTTTTGAAATCAAGTCAACTGCTTCATCTGTTGCATCTACACCGAAAACGGGTATATATTTATCGTCGCCATTGTTATAGCCGCCAGATTGTAATGCAGAAATCGCTCCGGACGCCATTGAGTCATTATTTGCCAATACCATTTCAATATTATCGCCTTCACGTGACAACCAAGCTGAAACCGCTGTGTTAGCTTTATCGGCATCCCAGTTAGCTACTTGTTGACCAATTTCTTTCACACCAATTCCTGAATCTTCAATCGTTGAAACAGAATATTGAGTGCGGGCAATTGCTTCAGGATTATCGGCATCTCCCATCAACATAACGTAATTTAAAATTCCGTCCCCATTTTTATCTAATGATTTATCTGAATTCCATAGTTCAGCTGCCATTTCTCCTTGGATGACTCCGGCTTCTTCTGGTTTTGTACCAACAAAACGTGCTTTGTCATAACTTGTCAAAATACCGCTATCTGGTTCACGATTGAAAAAGATTACAGGAATATCAGCGGCTGAAGCTTTATCAATAACGGTTTGTGCTGCACCTGTATCTACAACATTAACTAGTAAGACTTTAACTCCTTTTTGAATCAAGACATCAATTTGATCATTTTGGGTAGCTTGGTCTCCTTTAGAATCATTTAACAGTAATTCCACATCTTTGTTATCTTTCGAAGCATCTTCTAAAGCCTGACGAACGGAAGAGATATACGTATCGTCATATTTATAAAAAGCGACACCAATTTTATCTCCTGATCCTGATGATTCGCCTTCAGCTGATGAATCTCCACAAGCTGTCAATGTACCAATTGTCAATAATGCAGCTGAGCTCAATAAAAGTTTCTTAAATTTACCCATCCTTCTAACCTCCAAATTATAATAGTTACTTCACATGTAAACGTTACCATTTTATTCTCTAAACGACTATGTGATTTCATACTTTTCCTGTTCAAAATGATACGATACGCTATTTTTAAATAATCGACCGAGCCAACTCCAAAGTAAAATCAAAAAAGATGGAACAGAAGTGTCGATTGCACTTTCATTCCATCTTTCTAAGCTAGCTTACTTCATTTCTTTTTTTCCCAGTTGATAAATACCATAAAAACAAACAACCATTAAAATGATTCCGATAATAGAAAAGGAAAGTGCATGAGCGGTATGCAAATCATTCAGTGCATTTGTATTTAGCAAAATAGCAACAGGTGAAGCAAATACTAACCCTAAAATCCCACTGTAAGTTATTGAACTATAATTTTTAAATAAAAATTCAATCATCTTGCTGATTAAAAAAATTCCAATCAAAACACCAATACCGAAAACAAATAATACGATAAGATTAGGCAAGAGAGCTTCCATATCACCAGTCCGCAAAGCAGTAATAAAACTCGTGATCGTATTAATAATGGAATAATAGTAGCCTAAAATCATCAATACCAAGGATCCGCTTATTCCAGGGATAATCATTGTCGCTGAGGCAATGATTCCAATCAGAAATAATTTAAGCAGGCTATACGGTGTCAGTGCAATCGCGTTGAAAGAAGAATCTACTCCTTGAAACAAAGGTAGAACTGCAACTAATGCAAACATCAAGATAAAGAAGATCAAATGACTCAGTGAAATTTTTTCGCCTTTAAATTTCAAACCAGCTTGAAAAGAAGTCCATAATAAGGGAACGCCGCCTAAAATCAAACCTATAAAAGCTAAAGCTGTGGGTAATGTATAGTTGCTTAACAAAAACTCAATTGTATAAGTAAAGGCAACGATTCCCAAAGCTGCTCCTATCAAAATAGGCAGCAACGTTTTTAAGCTGACTTTCCAATTTTTAAACAAATGACTGATTGAAGAAATCATCCGGTCATAAATACCTAAGGAAACGGCCATCGTTCCGCCGCTAACTCCAGGAACAATATTAGCTATGCCGATTACCATTCCTTTTAATACATCTAATAAATAATTCATGTTCATCCTCTTTCGTTAGATAATAATTACTTTAACATCATAACAGAAGCAGTCCGCCAAATAAACCTCCACTCTGCAATTAAAGTAGCTGATTCCTTACTCAATCTAATTTTTTATCTTTTAAAGTAAGAAATGGTATACTTAAAGAGCTGATAAGAAAATATTTGCGTAAACATAATAAAGGAGAATAGGTTTTGTTAAGATATTTATTTGGAGGTTAAAATATGAAAAAAAAGTTTATTGCTTTTTTTGTTTTACTTTTAGTTGTACTGAGCGGTTGTTCCTTACCCGGCCTTGGTTCAGGTAAAAGCAGTATTAGAGTATCTGGCGGGGTTACTTCAGAATCTCAAATTTTAGCTAATCTCGTAAGCGGGATGATTGAACATGATTTAGGTACTTCTGTTGAAATCATCAGCAACTTAGGGTCTGCCAACATTATGCACAACGCTTTATTACGTGGCGATATCGATATTGCTGCTCCACGTTACACGGGTACAGACGTCACTGGAATACTTCAGCTGCCAGCAGAAAAGGATCCGGAAAAAGCTTTGGCACTTGTTCAAAAAAAATTTGCCAAAAGATACGATCAAGTTTATTTCCCTTCTTATGGCTTTGCTAACAACTTTGTTTTTATGGTTACTAAAGAAACAGCTGAAAAGTATGATTTGAAGACTATCAGTGATTTACAAGCAATCGCAGGCGACTTAACAGCAGCTGTTGATGCAACTTGGCTAAAACGTGAAACGGATGGGTATCCTGCATTTATTAAAGAATATAATTTTGATTTTAAACGCGTCTACCCCATGCAGATCGGTTTAGTTTACGATGCTTTAGCTTCTGGGAAAATGGACGTAGTTTTAGGTTATTCTACTGATGGTCGAATTGTGAGCTACGATTTACAAATACTGGAAGATGATCATCAGTTCTTTCCTTCTTACGATGCCAGTTTAGTTGCAACGGAAGAGATTTTAAAAGAATACCCTGAGCTAGAAGCTACTTTATCAAAATTAACAGGACAAATCTCAACAGAAACCATGCAAAACTTAAATTATCAAGTAGATAATGATTTATTGGAACCTTCCAATGTTGCTGAAAAATTTTTAAAAGAAAATCATTATTTTGAAGAAAAGTAATAAGAAAAGCTTCTAAAGAGACTTGATCCAAGTTGCTTTTCTAGAACCCTTCGAACATACTACATGTAAAAGAGCGAAGAGAATGAGATTGTGGTTCTTTATCCAATCGTGTTGGTAATGCTTAAATAATAAAATTTCCTCCGGAATTTACGCGTCTGCTTGCAAGAAGCCATGGGAACGACTGGAGCCTTATCTGTCTCCAGCCTTTCAAGCCTCAAACGAAGCCTAACCGCTTCGTAATTCGCATTGAATCCTTTACATGGCTGCAAGCAGCCGCTATTCCTCCAAAAATTTCAAGATTGTAGAATAGATACATTCTTCTTACCAACACAAAAAATAATAGAACCGAGATTGTTGTCTCATCCTCCTCGCTTTTTTTCTTAAATGTGTTCTCTCTATTTGTCTTCTATCGTTTTAAGTGGATTAATAGCTGGTCCTTCCAAGACTTCTCCTTCATAAGAAAAACGTGATCCATGACATGGACAATCCCACGTGCGCTCAGCATCATTCCAATTGGTGGTGCAGCCTAGTTTTCCTTAGTTTGTGCTCTTCCTTTTTCTTTACAGACCCAGCTCGTTGCACCCGATTTCTTTAGTTAAATAAAACAATAAGAAAATGATTTAAAAAAAATATTCCTGTAAGCTCTTTAAGCTCAACAGGAATATTTTTTCTTTCAATTTGGATGCTGTCTATTTTCCAGAGAGTTCATCTTCTGTTACCCATTTATGATTTTTAACTTCTTTTCCACCATTTTTTGGCATGTAATCAATCATATATACAGTAGTTTGTTTAGCATCTTCAATTGTTGCCGTTGCGCCTTTCATCCCTTCCATATGATCAGCTTCTATCTCTACTTCATCTCCCGGTTCTAACATATTTTCTCCGGCATCTTTTATTTCTTCTTGAACAACCCATTTATGGTCTTCTACTCTTTTTCCGCCATTAGTAGGGACATACGAAACTTCATAAGCTGTTGTGTCGAAAGCTCCTACGATCGTTGCCTCTGCATCTTTCATGCCGGCCATGTGAGTTGTTTCAATAGTTGCTTTGTCGCCTACTTTATATTTTGGATTTTCTGCTTCTTTTAATCCTGTCGGAACTTCACCAGAATCTTCATGCTGCATGCTTTCCATACTATCCATATCAGCCTCGCTCATTTCACTAGAAACAGAAGGAACAACTGACTCAATACTTGCTTCACTGCTTGATGATGAATTATCTTCATTAGAAGAACAAGCTGATAAAACTGTTAAAGAAGTTAAGGTTATAACTCCCATTAATATTTTCTTGTTTTTCATTGTTCTGAGACGTTGGTGTCTCTCAATCTTAAATATGAGAGAAAAACGCCTATTCACTTCCTTTCTATTTTAATACTCATTTATAAAATGGTCTTTCTGATGGATACACCAATTTTATCGGTTATCTTATTCTCTGTCAAAAAATTGACTTATTCATCTGCGGAAAAGTCTGCTCTTTCCACTATGACATCAGGAATTGTTTGAATTTCTTCTAACAACATCGTCCCTTCTCGTGGATTATTGGATCTGATGTAAAATGTCGCATAATAAACTGTTTCCCCTTCGATCTTTTTATCCTTCACTTCATACTTTTGCAGGTACCTGTTCTTTTTTCGTAAAAGTTGAATAATGTCTTGTAATATCTCCTTTTTTGGCGTAGAAATCTCAAACATAGTTGTTTTTGTGCCGATTTGTTTAAATATGATAGTGGTTAATTCAAAGCCGATCAACGTCAAAATTGTTGCACTTATTCCTACAAAATAAAGCCCTCCACCTACTGTTAAACCGATCCCAGCTGTTGTCCATATTCCAGCTGCACTAGTCAGTCCCTTAATAGAATACTTTTGGATAATGATCATTCCTGCTCCAATAAAGCCGATCCCGCTAACGACTTGAGCTGACACCCGAGCTGGATCCAATTCATAACCAGCCATATCAATAACATCATTGAACCCATGTTGGGAAATAATCATGATCAATGCACTTCCTAATGAAACTAGAAAATGCGTTCGAATCCCAGCTTCTTTTGCACGCAATTCGCGATTGATGCCAATCGATCCACCTAAAATACTGGCCAATACCAATCTTAGGAAAAAAATTTTATTCAGTTCCACCGCTTACCACTTCCTCATATCTGCTAAGTTCTCTGTATCTTCTTCTATTGTTTAACTAATTTACTACTTTATTTTGTCATCCACTAACCTTGCTATTCTATATAATCTAAGCATATCGCTGTTTAAGAACTTTATCAAATGATTGACATCGCTTTCTATAAGACGAATCATTTAAAGACTAACCAAAAAAAGATAGATTCTTTTTAGGAATATACCTTTTTAAGTACAATTAACATGCAAAAAGATGAAAATAGTAGGTTTTCTTTAGTTAATAGGTAAAAGGGAATAGAAGCTTTTCTTTATCTGTTTGATACATATTCTTTTTAGTTACTAATTCAACTTCAGTGAACAGCGGTTCCGCTGCTCTTTTTTCATCATTAGGGTTTAATGCTCTTTGAACGGCCAAATATCCGATAGCAAATGGGTTTTGAACGATCAATGCTGCGATACTTCCAGTTTCTAATAGTTCAATGCATTCTTTTTGAGTGTCAAAACCAATAACGGCTACTTTATCTTGCAGTTCTTTGGCTTCAACTGCTCTTCCTGCACCTATTGTTGTTATTTCATTAAAAGCAACGATTCCATCCATTTCAGGGTACTTACTCAACATTTCTTCGGTTAATAATTGAACAGTTTTGCTATCCGACCAAGAAAGCTGCTGCTCAATAATCTCAATATCTGGAAAGTTTTCTAAATAAGTATGAAATGCTCTTTCCTTTTCTCTTTCTTGGCTATTATTTGCCAGCTCTTCAAAATTCAAAATCCCGATTTTTGCTTTTGTTCCTAATGCTTCAATTAAAGCTGTCCCTGCTAATTCTCCTGCCTCTTGATCGTTTGTTCCAATATAATTCTGGTCTTGAGAATCGCTTAAAAAACTATCAATCATAATAATAGAGAGTCCTTTTTCAGAAGCCCTAGCTAAGTCTTTTTGACTTTGCTCAATATCTGCAGCTGAAAAAATAACGGTATCTATTCCTAAATTTACTGCCTCTTGAAGATACCGATTCTGCTGTTCGCTATCGTTAACTTTAGCAGGAATCCGTTTTAAAACTGTCACATCACTGTATTCTGAAACAGCTTCAGTTACTCCTTCATCAATCATTTGACTATAGTAAGTTTCTTCTGAATCTAAAATAAGCATAATTGTATGTTTCGCAGCAGCTTGTGGTTCACAACCCAGCAAAAGAGAAGCCATACATAAGAAACTGAAAACCGATAAACTTTTTTGCTTTCTATTACTCCTCATTCAGGTCACCTTTCTGAATAGATTTAGGTAGCCAAATATTAACAGTTGTACCTACATCCAGTTCACTCTTGATTTCTACTCCATATTCTTTTCCGAAGTACATCTGCACTCTTTGATGGACATTACGAATGCCGATTCCAACTTTTTCACTATTTTTTTTAGTTTCAATATCTTTAAGAATATCCATGGAAATCCCAATTCCATCGTCTATCACTTGGATTAAAATTTTCTCCTTCTTATCTAGTGCTCTGATAATGATTCGGCCTTCATCTACCATTCGTTCAATTCCATGATAAAGTGCATTTTCAAGAAAAGGCTGAATAATTATTTTAACAGTTGGATTATTTAAAATGGTTTCATCTGCTTCAATTGAATAGTGAAACTGATTTTTATACCGAATCTTTTGAATGATCAAATAACTTTCTGCATGCGCTAGCTCTTGCCGGAGCGTAATAAATTCACTGCCTTTACTCAAAGAGATTCGGAGTAATTTTCCGAGTGCAGCTACCATTTCAGCGGCCCCTTGGTTATCTCTTCTTTCTGACATCCACAAAATAGATTCTAATGTATTGTATAAAAAATGCGGATTGATTTGAGCTTGTAATACATTCATTTCACTTTTTCTTAATTCCTCTTGCTCAGTTTTAACTTGATCCATCAAAGTTTTTACATGATCAATCAAATGATTGTAAGAACCTGATAAGCGTTGAACTTCTATGAATCGTTTTTCATTTGTATACGTGTCAAATTGATTATCGTCTACATTGCGCATTACTTTAACCATATTTGTAATTGGTTGAGCAATATACCTAGCCACACTAATGCTCAAGATTGTAATCAAGCCTGCCACTGCTAAAAAGACCCAGAACATATATTTTTGGAACTCTCTTAATGTTTCTTTAATTGAATCTTGTAAATAAGAAACCCCTACCACTTTCCAACCGGTTGATGGCACTGTAGCTATAGCAATGGTGTTTTTTTCATCTTCTGTCATGTAGACTCCATCTAATTTATCAGTAACAAATTCCAGGTTTTCTTCTTTGGCATTCGTTTGAATCATTCGTTGTTGTGGATGATAAACTAATTCATTTTGATTATCTATGATGAAAGAATACCCTCTTTTTCCAATCGTTACCTTATTAAAATAACTGCCTAACGAGTTAAAGTTATAATCAATTAACAACACGTATTTCTCATTATGGATCAGTACCGGTGTGGTGACTGACAAAACCCATAGGTAGTTTTTTTCAAATAAGTTTTGTACATGCGGTGCAGAAAAAGTAAATTGATTAGGCGAGATTTCAGTTTGGAACCAGTCTTGTTCATAAATTGACGTTATTTTTTTAGGTCTATATTGGGCAGGTGCATAATGAACTACTTGACCTAAAGTATCTACTAAACTAATTGAAACCACATTTCGGTTTAAACGGTAACTTGTTCCTAAAAGTTCAGAAATACCATCGGCTTGCAATGTAGATCGTTTAAGCTCATCCAGAATGCCATAAGCTGTACTTGTCATATTTTCTATCTCATTGGCTAAAGTGATGCTGGATTGCGTTACACTTTGCTGAGTAGTCGTTTTAGTTGTATTGATCAGTGTTTCTTTAAAAATAGCAGCTAAAGAAATTGAAAATAAAAAAATAGTAAAAATAGACAAAACCCCTAAAGCCAACGCCAAAATTACTTGTAAACTTTTTACTTTTTCTTTTATGCTATTGCCAATCCGTTTGATTGTCTGGAGCATCTACTTCACTTCTTTCACCAGCTTTTTAACTAGTAGCTCATTTTTTTGAACGTTTCACGGATTTTATTTGGCGATTCTCCAAAGTACTTTTTAAAACAATAAGAAAAATAATGTTGATCGGTATACCCTGAGGACATGGCTACTTCAAATATTTTATGATCTGTTGTTAACAAATACTCTTTAGCTTTTTCCATACGAATTTTAACTAAAGCTTCGGTAAAAGAAAGCCCATTTTCTTTTTTAAAGAGAGAACTAAAATAGCTAGGACTTATTAGCATTTCTTTGCTCACAGATTTTAAAGAAATTGATGGATCGTCATAATGATCATACAAATAATCATAGCTTTGTTTAGCAATTGAATCTGTTTTCTTTTTACGCTGCATTTGAATTTTATCAATGACCGATAAACAATAATCTTTAAACCACTCTTTGATAATATTCATCTCTTGATAGTGGCAAATGTCAGAAATCATTTGTATGTAATGAAGCATATCAGAATCATATTTTGAAATCACTGACTTGGATGCTCTTAAAACAGCCATGTACAATTCCATCAAAAAAATTTGAATGTGCTCTTGTCCTTCGTTGCTCGTACCAAACGATAGAAATAAATAATCTATAAAAGCCTCCAATTCTTCCGTCGCTCCGATTTTAATTAAAGAAGCCAGTTTTACTTCATTGGCTTCATCAAATACTAATTCTTGCTGGTTGCCAGTTTCAAGGTCAGAAATGTAAATACCTTTATTTTTTTCAATCAGTAATCGGTAACTTAATGCTGAAACAGATGATTGAAATGCCCGCTTAGTGGCTGACATCCCTTCATATTCTTCGCTAATCCCAATTTCTACAGAAAAACCAAAAATTTTCTGTGCACTTTCGCTGATTTCTTTTACTACAATATCTGTATACAATTCAATATTTTCTTTGGTATCTGACAAGATAACAATGATGTTTGACATAAAAGAAAAAACTTCTCCATTTAAATATTTTTGCACAATTTGACGTATCGTATTGGTCAAAGAAAACTTAATTAATTCTAAATTTTGATTTTCGTGATAGTTTTTTTTAAAAGAAGTACTATCAATGTTTACATTCAATAAAACCTGTCTTTCACCTGATAAGTTTAGTTGATACGTTTCAATCATTTTTTGTAGTTCTGTTTCTGTTATATTATTATAATTATCGGTAATCAATGAAACTAAAAAAGACATTTTAATAGCTTCTATTTTTTCCAAATAATCTTTTTCGATTCTTGCTAAGTCATTTGCTTCTTTTTTTTCTAAATCTAGTTTTCCACGCACTTTATTTAGCATTTTTTCTAAATCATTGATTGAAATGGGCTTCAGCAAATACTCCAAAATATTTAACTTTATCCCATCAACTGCATATTCAAAATCATCATAGCCACTTAAAAATACGATTTTAACAGAAGGATTCTTTTCTCTTACTCGCTTAGTTAATTCAATACCGTCCATGATTGGCATCCGAATATCGGTAATCAGAATATCTGGAACATTTTCTTCCATTACTTCCAGCGCCTCTATCCCATTGCTTGCTTCTCCTACTATTCGAAAGCCCATTTTTTCCCATTGAACAAGTTCAACAATGGACTGGCGGATATCTTGTTCATCATCAACTAATAAAATTGAATACACTTTACTGTTCCTCCTTTTTAATAATCCTGCTTTCATTCTAAGCAACCGCTTACAATATATCAATAACAATTTAAAGGATACTAGCTTTAACTACATAATTATCTGTTGTTTTCTCGGTACCGTGTAGTGCCATATCACTATTCAGCTTCATAGTGTTCATCGAAAATTTGCAGAGAATTATGCAGGACTCCCAAGAAAAAAATAGGAAATATTAACAGTATAATACTTTTCCTTTATTCAGTAGGTAGTAAACAAATTTCAAAAAAATAAACCTTTAAAAGAAATCGTTTTGCTTTCTTTTAAAGGTTCATTGCTCAGCTAGTTTTCAGATGCGGACGGGGGGACTCGAACCCCCACCGAGAATCTCTCGACCAGCCCCTCAAGCTGGCGCGTCTACCAATTCCGCCACGACCGCTTAGTCTAACCCTTCTAAAACTCAGTTTATTTCTTATAGTCATAACTATACATTTACAAAAGTAATTTTGCAATAGGTACCGCAACATACAAAGCCAAAATAAGAGCAGATATGATAAAAAGCAGTCCTCTTATTTAAGCTAATATTTTCCACCTTTATTCTATTTCTGTTAACCTTATAGGTGAAATTTGATTTGATACAACTTTTATAATGAAATAATTTAATATTCAACGAGATGATCAATAAAAAATATCAAGGAGGATATAATATGCCAAATAAAAAAGACGAAATTATATTAAAAGGACTTAAAGAAAATAATTTAAAAAATATTAATTTAACTATCCCTAAAAATTTAATCACTGTTTTTACAGGTCTGTCTGGTTCAGGAAAAAGCTCAGTGGCTTTTGATACGCTTGCAAGAGAAAGCAGAAGGCAGATGACTTTAAATTATCCTTTATATGTTAGAAATCAGATGCCAAGATACGAACGACCTCACGCGGATCTAATGCAAAATTTAAGTCCTGTTGTGGTAATACAACAACGATCTATAAGATCAAATTCTCATTCAACAGTCGGAACTTATATGGACATTGATCCGCTTATTCGGCTTTTATTTTCTAGAATTGGAGAACCTCAAATTGGAAGTGCTACGGATTTTTCCAGGCAAAGCACTTTCGGGAGATGTCCAACGTGTGACGGTTTTGGAGAAGTAGTAACCGCTGATTTAAGTAAGTTAGTTGATTTTGATAAGTCTCTTAGAGAATATGCTGTTCAATTTAAACCTTTATCACCTTCAGGTTGGCAAGGTCAATGGATGATGACTTGTGGTTTATTTGATCCGGATAAGCCTATTAAGAATTATTCAAAAGAAAATCAAGATTTATTTTTATATGGACCTCCTGGCGGCGGTACTATTTATGCACCATTCCATACTAAAGACGGTCCTCAAAATGCACAATGGGACGGACTGTTGCCTAGATTTACAAGACTTTATATTAATAGAGATGTTACAAAGCTAAAACAAGTGTCTCAAGCTGACGTTTTGGCAGTCTCTACACATTCTGTCTGTCCGCTTTGTGGCGGAACGGGACTAAATCCCAAAGTCTTAGACTCTAAAATTAATGGGTTCAACATTTTGGAATACTCTGATTTAGAAATGACAAAACTAATCAACGAGCTCAATCATATAACGGATTCTATTGGGAAATCTATTGCACAACAAGCTGTCTCTCCAATAGAACAACTGATAGAAATGGGTTTAGGGTATCTAAGCTTATCGAGAAAAATGGAGACGTTGTCAGGAGGCGAAGCTCAAAGAGTAAAGATTGCTCGACATTTAGGCAGCAGCTTAAATAATATGACTTATATTTTTGATGAACCTAGTGCTGGTTTGCATCCTGAAGAAGTCGGTATGCTAATCAGTATGCTAAATAGTATAAAAAATAAGCATAATACAGTCATTGTAATTGAACATGACTTATCCATTATAAAAGCTGCTGATGAAATCATTGAAATGGGACCAAGTGCAGGTATCAAAGGTGGAGAAGTTATTTATCAAGGCACTCCTCTTGGCTTAAAGAATAGCCAACGAGCTTCGACCTCTTTAGAAAAACAATTAGAAATTAATAAAAACCCTAGAAAAACAGACACCTTTTTTTCGCTTGATCATGTTACTAATAATAACTTAAAAGATGTGAGTGTACGCATTCCTAAAAACGTTTTGGTTTCCGTTTCGGGAGTGTCAGGTTCTGGCAAAAGTTCATTAATGTTAGAAGCATTTATGCAAAAGTATCCAGAAACAATCAGTGTAAACCAAAGCAGCATTGGAATATCCAGCCGTTCTACGCTTGCCACATATATGGGGATAATGGACGATATACGCGCTATTCTCGCGAAAGTTACTAACCAGCCAATTGGATTATTTAGTTTCAACTCTTTAGGCGCTTGTCCTGTATGTCATGGAAAAGGTGTTACTCAACCTGATGTAGCTTTTGCAGATCCGGTAACTGTCGTCTGTGAAGCTTGCGGCGGTACACGTTATTCAGATAAAGCACGCTCTTATCAGTATAAAGGAAAAAATATTGTTGAAATATTGGAACTTACCATTGACGAAGCTCTGTATTACTTTGAAAAAGAAAAAAACATAAAAAAAGTAAGCACACTAAAAGAGGTCGGCTTAAGTTATTTGACACTAGGTCAAACGACAAGTTCTTTAAGCGGCGGAGAGATTCAGCGACTTAAGCTTGCAAGTTATCTAAAAAAAGAAGGTCAAATTTATCTTTTAGACGAACCTTCACTAGGCTTGCATATGAAAGACAACGCGAAACTTTTAGAAGTTTTTCAAAATCTTGTAAATAAAGGAAACTCTGTGATTATTATTGAACATAATCTTGATTTTATAGCTAAAAGCGACTGGATTATTGAAATGGGACCTGAAGGCGGAAAAAAAGGCGGTTTTATTATTTTTGAAGGACTTCCTAAAGACTTATTGCTAGCTAATACATTGACTGCAAAATGGTTAAAAAAAGAGGTTAAAGAATAAGATCTGAACTTTACGATAAAAGCTGACCTTTCGTAAACTATCCCAAATACAGTAAACAGCACCACACAAAAAATATGTGATGCTGTTTTTTATTTATAGTTTATTTGAACATGAGAAGTTGTATCACTAACTCGAACTATTCGATTCCTTTTAGAGTAATTTTCCAATTGAATATTTTTGATTTTGACTTCTCCTGCTCGATATTGTATTGAAATAGCAATATGATTAGCATCATCAACTGGTTGTGCTTGCGCAAAAAAATGATTGATCGCTACTTTTTGATAAGCTGAAATAACGAGAGCTCTTGGTGATGATGCTGTATAAAGTTGCGTTTCTTGTGGATAATAAGCAGCTAGATAGGTCCCTCGTATTCCAAAAGCCGATCGAGACGCTTTATCTGTCAGACTATGGTGCCCAATATGTCTAAAGTTATACGACCGATTGTCATGATAAGAATAATGTCCAATAATTTGTGTATCCGAAGCAGCTGAACTTGTTTCATGAGCTTTGATTTCAATCCCTCCAAAACAATAAGCGGTAAGATTGTTGGTCAACGTCACGTGTTGGGATCCATCATCTACCTCAATGCCATTTGAATTGGATTGCCCTGTTTTGTGCGCACGGCCGGATGGATGATGTAAAAAGCTGTTTGAAATCAGAATATGATCACTGTGATGAGTTGTAATCCCATCATCACCGAAACCAGAAACTTCTACTTGATCGATCCAAACATAACGGCTGCCTAAACGAGCACGTTTGCCATCACCAAAATAATTATAAAAAGCTGAAGTAACATCGACGCCATGAAGTCCAGGGTTTTTAACAATGATATCCCGAACGAGAGCATACTGGACATGAGCTAGTGTAAGTCCGCTCGAACTTGTCCCACCTGAGGCACTTCTTTCCGCTTCAGAAAACCGTTGGATATTCCAATCTAAACACAGACCTTCTATCCTCAGAAAATGGTTGCCTTTTAAATAACTTAAATTGCTGACCAATCGTTCTCTTTTTGGCGCGGAATCAGCCAAAACCAAAGTAGTCGTTCCTGATCCGCTGCCAATCAATTCTGTATAAGAAGGAAGCTTAATCCCTCTTGTTCGATACGTTCCAGGTGGAATGATTACCCGACGCCTGCCAGATGAAATAGCTCGTTTAAAAGCTGCAGTACAATCTGTTTTCCCATCCCCAACTGCTCCATAATCCAAAACAGATACTGTTCTGACTTGCTGGCTTAAACGAGTCATTGCCTGGTCTAACTGGCTTTTCCAGATTGGGAAAACTTGACCAGCAGCATCGACCGTTACGGCCGGCTCTGTTGTAAAATCAGTTTTTTCTTTAGACCATATAAAGCTATTCAAATAACGGGCAGGCTTCTTTCTAATTTTATTTAACCCCTTTAACAGGTTAAATTGCTTTTCTGTTTCCTCGATCGCTACTTGCTTTTTAGCTACTTGAGAATAATCTGGAAACGTTGCACTTAATAATTCTTGAATGACGGTTGTTTGTTTCATACGGTCGTCCCCCATGCGGTAAATTTTGCTTATGCTTACTGCTATCAGCATAACAAATTTAGCTGTTTAACTGTTAATAACTCGTATCAGCTTTAGTCTCTTTTTTTTGAAGCTCATTCTGTCTGCCCTGAAAGAATGAGCTTCCCACGACATTTTCCGCAAACATATCGTTTTGTGTTAAAACGTCTTTGCCGATAGATAGCATTCTGACATGTTTGACATTGGTAAACCCAAAATTTTTTCGGTTGTTTCACGGGTGCTAATGATTGAACATAACGCGTTCCGTCTACTTTTTTCAGCAGCTGCTTAAAATCAACATCTTTGTGTTGGTAGCCTTTACCTGCTAAATGTAAGTGATAATGACATAATTCATGTTTTATCACTTTAATAAACTCTTCCATGCCGAAAGTTTCTAAGATCTTGAGGTTAAAATCCAAATTATGTGTTGCTAAGTGATACCTTCCTCCGGTTGTACGCAGACGGTTATTAAAAGTCGCTTGGTGTTTAAATGGTTGTCCAAAATCGTTTATTGACGTTTCTTCTACTAATTTCTGCAATTCTTTTTGATTCAATTTTCCTATTCCTTCCTATACTATTCACTACTTCCAAAAGCTTTTTTCCTCCGTTAGACAAAAAGGAGGAGGATGAGACAAAAGTCTCATCCTCTTTCTGAACTATTTTTCTTAAACGTGCTCCAAAAAGCAAATTCCTTTTATTTTCCTTATGTGTTCTATTGCTTTAGTCTTGCTTTTTAGGCGGCAGCATTGTTAAAGAGATACGACCTTTATTGACATCAATGTCTTCTACCCAAACCGTCACCACATCACCGACAGCTACTACATTTGTCGGGTGTTGGACATAACCTTTGCTTAATTTTGAAATATGCACTAGCCCGTCTTGTTTCACGCCGATATCGACAAATGCACCAAAATCGACTACGTTCCGGACGGTTCCTTCTAATTCCATTCCAGCTTGCAAGTCTTCCATGCTTAGCACGTCTGTCCGTAACAAAGGTGCCGGCATTTCATCACGCAAATCACGTCCTGGTGTGGATAAGGCTTGCAGCATATCTTTTAGTGTTTCCTTGCCTAATCCTGTTGCCTGCATCAATTCTGCTTGTTCTAATTGTTCTAAAGCTTTTTTAGCTTTCATACTGCCGACGTCTTTTAACGTTACACCGGCTAATTCTAGAATCTCTTTAGCTTCTTTATACGTTTCGGGGTGAATCCCAGTATTATCCAAAACATTCTTTCCATCAACGATTCGCATAAACCCAACCGATTGCTCATACGCTTTTGGTCCTAAGCGCGGCACTTTCTTTAATTGTGCTCGGCTCTCAAAACGCCCATTTTCTTCACGATAAGCAATAACGTTATTGGCAGTTGTCTTATTTAAACCGGCCACATGTTGCAGCAATTGTGCACTTGCAGTATTCACATTGACACCTACTTGGTTAACCGCTGTTTCGACAACAAAATCCAACCGTTCTTCTAAACGTTTTTGTGACACATCGTGTTGATATTGGCCAACACCGACCGATTTAGGATCGATTTTCACCAATTCGGCTAAAGGATCTTGTAAACGACGGGCGATGCTGACAGCACTTCTTTGTTCCACTTGCAGATCTGGAAATTCTTGACGAGCAACCGGACTAGCTGAGTAAACAGAGGCTCCTGCTTCGTTGACAATAACATAGAAAACTTGTCGATCGATTTCTTTTAAATTATCAGCAACAAACGTTTCAGATTCTCGACTAGCGGTGCCATTTCCGATTGCCACCATTTCTACATCAAATTGTTCGACTAATTGTTTAAATTTAACAGCTGCTTGATTTCGAGCTTCGTTGCCAGCTGGTTTATGCGGATAGATTACATCAATATCGATAACTTTTCCAGTAGGATCGATAACAGCTAATTTACAGCCTGTCCGATAAGCCGGATCTAATCCCAATACCATTTTACCTTTTAACGGCGGTTGCAACAATAAGTTGCGCAAATTCTCGCCAAAAATATTAATCGCTTGTTCATCAGCTTGTTCAGTCAACTCAGACCGGATTTCACGTTCGATTGACGGCCCAATAAACCGTTTATAACTGTCTTCAATAGCTGCTGTCACATATGGGGCAGCAGGCGACTTTTCCTCTTTAATCATCTCCTTAACTATATACTTAAGGATGCTAGGCTCGTCAATTAACAAGGCTACTTTTAAAATTCCTTCTTTTTCACCGCGGTTGATGGCCAATATTCGATGTGAAACCAATTTATTAACCGGCTCATTGTAATCATAGTACATTTCAAAAATGCCTTTTTCATCTTTTTCTTGTTTTTTGACCGTTGATGTTATTGTGCCATTTTTAGCTGTGTAATCACGGATCCAAGTCCGGTAACGCGGTTCATCACTGATTCTCTCAGCAATAATTTCATGAGCCCCTGCCAAAGCAGCTTCAACTGAAGCTACGTTTTTTTCTTCGTCTATATACTTGGCTGCTTCTGCTGTCACATCACCCATTGAAAAAGTCAGCAACCAATCTGCTAATGGTTCCAAGCCGCTTTCTTTGGCAATCGTTGCTTTCGTCCGGCGCTTTTGCTTGAATGGACGATATAAGTCTTCCACTAATTGCATTTTATCTGCTTTTTCAATAGCCTGTTTTAATTCTGCAGTTAATTTTCCTTGTTCTTCAATTGTCCGGATAACATCACTTTTGCGTTTTTCCAGAGTTTGTAAATACGTATACCGTTCTTCGATTTCACGAATTTGTACTTCATCTAATGTGCCTGTCATTTCTTTTCGGTAACGGGCAATAAAAGGCACTGTATTGCCTTCTGCTAATAAGTTTAAAACAGTAGTTAATTGTTTAGTAGTGTACGTTTTTAATTCTTTTTTTAATAAATCTAAAACTATTTTTTCAGCTGTTTCAGTCATTCAGTTCTTCCTCTCTCGTTCCATCTTACCCGTCTTATTTTAGCATATATCTTTTTGTTTCACAAAAGCACCTTTAGACCTATGTTGAAACAATTGAATTTTTTTAGCCTTGCTGAGAATAAGCAAATTAACATTGTATCACCTAAGTACATACGCGTGCTGCTTGAAATCTTTGACGAATTAGAAAATAAAAGGACTGAATAATAACGCTTTAAGAAGCCAAATCGACTAACACTTGAAAAACTCTTTATTTCTTAAGAGGAGCTTTTTTTCCTAGCGCTTCTATTCTTTTGTTCGCTAAACTACTTCTAACTGACACTTCTTGCCTATTTTACACTGCTTTTGTTCGCTAGACCGCCTCTAACTGACACTTCACCCTTTATTAACTGAGAAACAAAATGAACGTGCTATAAAACATTTAATCTTTCCTAATCTTTCTATCCTTTTTTAGAGAATTTTCCAAACTGTTCCATACGTTCTAGAAAATATTCTTTCAAGGTACTTACTCGTTTTCTCAAAAAACTCTTTTTAACTGCTTTTGATGCATATATCTCTCTAAAAAAAACAACGATTAAACTATCATTGTTTTTTAGTCGGGCAAATTGAAAGTAAACATGGCATTTAGAATTTCTGATTCTGTGCTTTTCGTCGGCCAATGTTTTTTACCACCTAAACAAGCACAAATAAATTGAACATGATCTGCAAAAAAAGTTTTCCGGAAATGAACATGTCCCATAACACTGTAAACAATGTTTGGGTACTCTTTATACAGCTTGCCATAAGAAGAACTGCCTAAAAAAGCATTGAAATAATCATAGATTTTATGCGGTAAAGTTACAACAAATTTAGGGTGTGTCACTACATGAGTCATTAAAATAACGTTTCGATCTCCGACCTTTTCCAGATCCTCTTCCATTTTCTCCAACATCCATTGAGCTACTGCTTGGTCTGATTCACCCCAGTCACAGTATCGTTTGTCTTGCCAAGTACCTACACGCAATTTCATTTTTTGAAAATCCAGGTCATCATATTGGTTTGTATCTGCAAACCCGTAATCATACCAGCCTGAATTGCCCACTACAGCCCATTGATCATTAATAATATAAGGCCGTTCTAAAATGCTTTCCGGCTGGCTTTTAAAATAATCATAAATTTTTTTCGTATCGGTTTTTCCATTGTTCCTAGACCAATAATCGTGATTACCGGGTACAAACAATATCGGAATACCGCTTAATTGCCCAAGTTCATCTAAAAAAGCTTGCGACACACGGTAATCGCTGCTAATATCTCCACCTATTAAGAAAAGATCGATTTGCTGTTTTTTTATCTGATTATTCAATAAAGTCGCAAATGTCTCATTCTCTGGTAGATGCTTCCCGTTTGTATCGATATGCAAATCTGATAATACACCAATTTTCATTGTCTTGCCCCATTTCTTTACCTATCTGCTTCATTTACAGTAACTTTTTAAGCCGCAAAAATCAATAAAGTATTCTAATTCATCATTAGAATACTTTACAGATTTATTTTTTTATTAATTGTTGTTCTATTAAGAACTGATGCGCGACTGCTTGCGGATTTGCATTATTTACATTGACTTCATAGTTCATCTGGCGCATTTCTTCATCTGTGATTTTTCCACCTAATTGATTTAACACTTTTTCCAGCTCAGGATGTTTTTCCAACGTTTTAGTCAATAATAAAGGTGCCCCTTGATAAGGTGGAAACAACCCTTTGTCGTCTTCTAAAACCGTTAAATCATATTGAGCTAATTCACTGTCAGTCGAATACGCATCAACCAAATTGATATCCCCCGTTTTAATCGCTGAGTAACGCAATTTGGGTTCCATTGTCTGTAAATTATCAAATGTTATCCCATATAAATCTTTGATTCCTAGATACCCATCTTGGCGATCAGCGAATTCAAGTGTAAATCCTACTTTAAGCTGATCTGTAACAGCTTGAAGATCCGATATTTTTTTCAATTGATATTGTTCGGCCAGCTCTGGTGTAACTGCTAAAGCATAAGTATTATTAAACGCCATTGGCTCCAATAATGACATATTATATTGTTGAGCTAGTCCTTGACGAGCTTGTTCAACGACCTCTTTTTCATCTGTCGATTTTGCTTCTTCATTTAAAAAGGTAGCTAAAATCGTTCCACTGTACTCTGTATAAATATCGATATCTCCTGATTCTAAAGCATTAAAAACAAAAGTCGTTTTCCCCATATTCGGTTTCAATTGAACCGATAAATCTGTTTGGTCTTCAATCAGCTCTTTGTACATATTCATGATGATTTCAGGCTCTGCTCCTAATTTGCCTGCAATCACAATCTCTTTATCTTTACCGCTGATCAAAGGTACAATCATCAGTACCAGCATAGCGACTGTTACTGACCCCAGAACTTGAATGGTCCGCTTAAAAGAAACTTTTTCAAAATAACTCAATACATAATCAAAGCCAACTGCTAAAATGGCTGCTGGAATAGCTCCCATTAAAATCAATTGATTATTTCCTCGATCGATTCCCAACAGAATCAAGCTACCTAGTCCGCCGGCACCAATCAAAGCAGCGATCGTTCCCGTTCCAATAATTAAAACCATTGCATTCCTGATCCCCGCCATAATGATGGGCATCGCAATCGGAATTTGAACTTTTAACAGTTTCCGCTTGCGATCCATTCCCATGGCATCAGCTGCTTCATCTAATGACGGGTCAATTTCTGTCAACCCGGTATATGTGTTGCGCAAAATCGGCAATAAAGCATAAATGACTAAAGCAACGACAGCCGGCACCTTGCCGATCCCGACTAATGGAATCAGTAAGCCGAGCAAAGCTAAGGAAGGAATAGTTTGAAAAATAGCTGTGATTTGAATGATTGGACCTGCAGCTTTTTTATGCTGAGCTAAATAAATAGCTAAAGGAATCGCAATCAGCACCGCAATCAATAGTGAAATAAAAGATAACTGGATATGTTCGATCAAAGCTGTCCCTAATGCCCCTTTTCGTTCTTGGAAGGTCGTTATCCATGCGTTCATTCTGTTACACCTCCAGCAGTAATATTTGCTGCTAAGTAAGCCAACAGTTGTTTACGTGTCAATTTTCCAATAATGTGGTTTTGAGCATCTTGGATAAAAACAACTTCCTCTTTTGATAAGGTCGTAATTAATTGGTCAACTGTATCTGTTGCCTTTAGCAATTCCCCAGTATTTTCCCCCTCCGCAACCGGCTGTGTATAGCCAGCTGTCACTAACTGTTGGATAGATTGGGATTCAACTACTTCGATATTGCCTGACTTTAAGAAGTCTTTGACAAATGCGGTTTTAGGATGTGTGCGAATCTCATCAGGTGTACCGACTTGAACGATTTCCCCATCATTCATTAAGCAGATTCTGTCGCCTAATGCCATTGCTTCTTGCATATCATGCGTTACAAAGACAATTGTTTTTTGTAATTTTTTATGCAGTTCCACAACGTCTTTTTGCAAGTTATGACGGCTGATTGGATCCAGCGCACTAAAAGGTTCATCCATCAAGATAATATCCGGATCAGCTGCGAGCGCCCGCACTACTCCTATCCGCTGCTGTTCTCCGCCTGATAATTCACTGGTTCTGCGATGGCGGTAACTTTCAGCATCTAACCCCACGCTTTCAAGCAATTCAGTTACGCGTTCTTGCATGTTGTCTTTAGGCATCTTTTTCATTTCAGGCACGACAGTAATATTTTCTTCCACCGTCATATTGGGAAATAAAGCAATTTGCTGTAAAACATACCCCATGTTCCAGCGCAATTCTTGAATGTTGTAATCACTAATGGGTTTGCCGCCGACATAAATATAACCGGTGGTTAAGGTAATCAGCCGATTGATCATTTTTAATGTTGTGGTTTTGCCACTTCCACTTGGCCCGATCAAAACAAAAAATTCACCGTCTCTTATTTCCAAATTCAAATTGGATACCACTGGTTTGCCGGGAATATATTCTTTTGTCACCTCTTTAAATTCAATCATTTTTATGCACCTGCTCTATCTTTATTTTTCGAAATTAATCAAACGCGTCCATCCCAAACATATCCTTGATTTACTAGCTTGTAGTCTTGCAGTAATTTTTCCGAGTCAAAAACTACGCCGTGCAAGGCTCCGCCATAAACGGCACCGCCATCAATCCCGATTTTATTATCTTGTATCCATAAATCAGTTGTTTTATTGTCTCCGTAAAGAGCAGGAGTAAGTGTATGGCCAAAAACAATTGTCTTTCCTGTCTTATTCTTCATCGTATGAAACGGCTCGCGAATCCAAACGAAATCTCTTGGGTTTGTCTTTTTCCAATCTTTCTTAGATAAATCTACACCTGCATGCACAAACACAAAATCTCCCCATTCAAAATACAACGGTAAGTTTTTTAACCGTTCTTTTAAAGTAGGGTAATGACTGATCATCAGCATAGCAATTTCAGTCGGAGAGTACTCATCATTTAACCCAGGATGCAAAAAGGTTTCTAAAGTCTGCATGCCGCCATTTAGTAGATACAAATCGTAATTATCTTCTGGATGTTCTAGAAAATCCAGAAGCATTTCTTCGTGATTGCCTTTCAGCCAAATCGCGCCTTTTTCTTCAACTAATTCATTAGCCAATACAAAACAAGCTTTTGGATTCTCTCCGCGGTCACCCAAGTCTCCAATCAATAGCAATTGCTGAGTAGCTTCATTCCAATGTGTCAGCATTTCTTGAAAAAGATTGATCTGTCCATGAACATCGCCAATTGCAAATAGTTCTTTTTTCATACTGATCTCCTCATTTCAGCTTTTTTATAGATGCATACTACTTTCTAACTTTCTTTAACTATACACTTTTTAGCAAAAAAACTGAATTATTTGCTCACGAACCAAAAGTATTCCTCTATTTTTACATCTAAGTTTTCCTGCTAGACGTTGCGTACTAAAACCGTTATACTGAATAAATGACATCATGTCATACTGATGATTCATCAGTTGGATCAAAACCAGATAAGAAAGGAAGATTTACCATATGAATACAAAAAAAGCAATTGGTATTCTGGCAGCCTTGATTGTAGTAGGTTTCATTGGCTACAGTATTTTCGGCACTTCTGCTAAAGAAGAAGCTATTTCAGTCAGAACCGGAAAAACAGCAAATGAGACAATCGTTGAAACTCTTTCAACTACAGGAACTTTAGAAGCTGAACAAACACAAGAAATCTTTGGGCAAGGTCTTGTTACTGAGGTCGATGTAGCTGTCGGAGATCAAGTAGAAGAAAACGATCGGCTAGTTCTTTATCAAGACGGAACAGCACAAACAGCTAATTTTGACGGAACTGTAACCAATGTCAACGTTGTCTCTGATGAAGCCGATTTAAGTGCACAGACCGGCGAAGCAGCTATTACATTAGCTGACTTAAGTGATTTAAAAGTAACTGTCCAATTAACTAAGTCTGATGCCCCATTAGTTAAAAAAGATCAAGCCGTTACCCTATCTAATGGTTCAGAAACTTATTCAGGAAAAGTAACCCATATTGATCCAGTCGCTACGACTATTATGAGTCAAACCGGAAATACCACTGCATTAGCTGCTACTATCGGATTCGATACCCCACCTAAGGATGTATTTGCCGGATTTGATATTGACGCTGAAATTACCACTAATACAGCTGAAAATGCTATCGCTTTGCCTATTGAAGCCTTGCTTTATAACGATAAAAACAAACCATTTGTCTACGTTATCGAAAAGGGAACAGCACGTGCACAATTGATCGACATTGGCATCCAATCTGATACCAAAGTTGAAGTGAAAGATGGCTTAACTGCCGATCAAACTGTCATCTTATCTCCTGATGAAAAAATCAAAGATGGCGTTTCAGTATCAGCAAAATAGAAAGGCGGCAAAGCGATGATTGAATTAAAAAATATCGTCAAAACGTATCAAACAGGAGATGAAAAACTTGTGGCGTTAGATAATATCTCCTTGACCATTGGAAAAGGCGAGTTTACTTCTATTATGGGCCCCAGCGGATCTGGAAAATCAACAATGATGAATATATTAGGTTTATTGGATCATTTTGATTCAGGAACTTATTTTTTAAACGGAGAGAATGTCAGCAACTTAAGTGATAATCAAGGCGCTCATGTCCGAAACAAAGAAATTGGTTTTGTTTTTCAATCCTTTAACTTAATGCCTCGAATGACGATCCTAGAAAATGTAGAATTGCCTATGGTTTATGCAGGTGTCCCCGCTAAAGAACGTAAACAGCGGGCTTTAAAAGCACTAGAACGTGTGGGGTTAAGTGATCGAGTAAAGCACAAACCAAACGAAATCTCAGGTGGTCAAAAACAGCGAGTAGCTATTGCCCGCGCTATTGTGAACGAACCTTCTGTTCTAATGGCAGATGAGCCTACCGGTAATTTAGATTCTAAGACGACTATTGATATATTGCGTATATTTCAAGAATTAAATGCTGAAGGAACGACTATTGTAATGGTCACACACGAACCGGAAGTCGCCATTTATACTAAACGCATTGTGTCGTTTTTTGATGGAACTCTCCAAGATGATCGTCTCCAAAAGCCAAAAATGTTATAGAAAGGAGCCAAATCTTTGAATATTAAAGAAAATTTTAAAATGGCCATTGACAGTATTTTCGCAAATAAAATGCGTTCTTTCTTGACCATGCTGGGAATCATCATCGGGATCGCAGCCGTTATTGCTATCTTAGCTGTTGGTAATGGAGCTACTTCTGAAATCACTGGGACATTTGATGATTTAGGCGCTTCGACTATTTCTGTGTCATTGAGTGATGAAGCTTCTAGCAGCGATGCCTTTACGGATGAAGATCTTAAAGCTTTAAAAGCGTCCATTCCGGCTATCACCCATATTTCTCCTGACAAAACTATTCGTGCATCTGCAAAATCTGAATTTGAGACCCGTACTGCTCTAGCATTAAGCGGAACTCCTGATATGCAGTATACAAATCAAACAATGGATAGTACGTTGGTTTACGGGCGCTATTTCAATCAGACAGATTATCAAGATGCTAAAAATGTAGCCGTGGTCAGTGAAGATACCGCAAAAGCCTTGTTTAATGAACGGACAAATGTAGTCGGTGAAACGCTGCAACTCAGCGGAGAAGCCGGAAACAATTTACGCTTAATGATCGTTGGTGTTGTAAAAGGAACATTTGAAGATTTGCAAGGATCATTTGATCTTAGCCAAATGCCGATTTATTTAGCGGTACCTTTAACAACGATGGAGAAACTAAATCCAGAAGCCACTACAATGGATAGCTTAACTGTTCAAGTAACTGATAAAGAAGCTATCGGACCAGTTTCAACTCAAATCGTGCGTTTATTGGAAACACGTCATAATTCTTTAGGAAAAGATTATTATACTGCTACTAACTTTTTACAAGCTTTAGACCAAGTAAATTCTGTCTTAAGTTTGTTTGTTAATTTCATTGCTGCAGTTGCTGCAATCGCCTTATTAGTTGGCGGCATTGGAGTAATGAATATTATGTTAGTTTCCGTTACAGAACGTACCCGTGAAATTGGAACCCGTAAAGCGCTTGGTGCGACTACTGGAACCATTTTGATGCAATTCTTAATGGAATCGATTATTTTAAGTTTGATTGGTGGTATCATCGGACTGGTATTGGGTATTCTATTGGCAAATGGAGTAGCCGGAGCTTTAAATATTGTTCCAAATATCACGCTCACTTCGGTTGTTCTAGTCTTGCTTTTCTCTACTGCTGTAGGTGTATTTTTTGGCATCTACCCTGCACGAAAAGCTGCAAAATTGGATCCAATTGAAGCACTTAGATACGAATAATTAAAAAGCTGAAGTTCCTCTTTTAAAAGAGGAACTTCAGCTTTTTAGTTTTTATTACATATCTGATTTAACGATCGCTTCGTCATCATTAAACATCGCTGCATCAAAACGTTTGATTCGTTTTGATGAAATAATTCCAGCTAAGATGCTGTCATTTACATTTAACAATGTCCGAGCCATATCAATGACCGGTTCAACCGAAATAACTAAACCGACAATAGCTACCGGCAAGTCCAAAGCTCCTAAAACGATCAAAGCAGCAAATGTTGCTCCGCCGCCGACTCCGGCAACGCCAAATGAACTAATCGTGACAACAGCTACGATCGTCAAAATATAGGTTGGGCTGAAAAGATCGATTCCCATCGTTGGCGCAACGATTGCCGCCAACATAGCAGGGTAAACTCCCGCACAACCATTTTGTCCGATCGACATACCGAATGTGCCAGAAAAGTTTGCCGAAGCATCATCAACACCTAAAGCTTTGGTTTGCGTTTCAATATTCAACGGCAAAGCACCGGCACTTGAACGTGAAGTAAAGGCGAAGCTTAAAACAGTCCACGTTTTCTTCAAGTATTGGACTGGACTTACTTTCACACCCAATAAAATCAACATATGAATTAAGAACATCACAATAATGGCCGCATAAGAAGCTACTACAAATTTTCCTAGATTCAATAAAGCATTAAAATCACTTGTTGCTAAAGCTTTTGTCATTAATGCAAAAACCCCATATGGTGTTAACCTTAATACCAATGTCACGATCCGCATAACGATGGCATATAAACTCTTGATGATTTTTTCAAAAAAAGCGCCGTTTTCTGGGTCTTTTTTATTTACCCCTAGATAAGCAACTCCTACGAAAGCTGAAAAGATGACAACTGCGATGGTACTTGTTGAACGAGAATTGGATAAGTCGGCAAAAACATTCGATGGAATGAAGTTTACTACTTGTTCTGGAATAGATAAGTCCGCTACTGCTTCTTGACGCTCATCCAACGCTGCAATCTGTGCCGTTTCAGCCTCTCCTTGGACAAATTCTGCTCCGTCCAAATTAAACAACATCACACTGGAAATCCCGACTAAAGCTGCAATAGCAGTCGTCGCTAGCAATGTCGTTAAAACTGTGATACTGATTTTCCCTAAGTCTTTGGTACCTTCAATTTTTGTGAAAGCTCCTACGATTGAGACAAAAATCAGCGGCATAATGAGCATTTGTAAAAAGCGCACATACCCTGTTCCGACAATATTGATCCACTCAATGGCTCCTGTTGTAACGTCTCCTGTGGCTCCAAAAAGCAATTGAAGCAGAGCTCCAAATACAATCCCTGAACCTAGAGCGATAAAAACACGTGTTGAAAATTTAACGTGTTTCTTTTGCAGACGCCAAAAACTATAAATGACAGCTACAAATAAAAATAATGCAATAACAATATAAAGATTTGTCATAGTGATCCTCCCTTTATTTTGCCTTCCTATGACTGGGAAAGCTGGTGTATCATAAGATTAAAGGTCTCAGACGAACATTTTTTCCGGATGTACATCCTAAAAATGAGGAATAAATAGTCAAATTTAGTGATGCTTTATTTTACTTTATTTTAGTAAGAAGTTCAACTGAAAATGTTTTTCACTCCTGCTCGATCTGTTAAAAAAAGAAGCATATACAAGACTTATCGTCTTATATGCTTCTTTTTTTTGGTTCTATTATTTTTAGTGTTGGTAAGAAGAATGAGTCTATTCCACAACTTGAAATTTTCGGAGAAATAGCGGCTCCTTGTAGCCATGTAAAGGATTCTTAAAAACGAAGCACTGTGGGCATGCGCCCAAGTGTATCATGTCTGTAAAACTGCTGAAGCAGCAACAGCCATGACAAGGCTTGAAAGGCTGGAGACATGTAAGGCTCCAGTCGTTCCCATGGCTCTTGCAAGCAGACGCGTAAATTCCGGAGGAAATTTCATTATTAAGCATGACCAACACAATTCGATAAAGAACCGTTTTTTATGGCTGTTTTGTTAGATAAAATTTATTTTTTAAATGTCCGAATACCTAATTTAATGATTTCAACTAACGGAATAATTGAAAATGAAGCGCCTAAAACAATCAGCCATTGATGCCAATCCAGATGGCTCACTTTAAAGGCATCATTCAACCCGGGAACTACTACTACTGCTGCCAATAAAGCGCCTGAAGTGAGTATGGCTAAATTAAACATTTTATTTTTAAAGATACCAACTGTAAACAGAGATTTCTCAACTGATTTCACATTAAATGAATGGAACAATTGCAGCATGCCTAATGTAACGAATGCCATTGTTAAAGCGTCCATATGGATCAATTCGTTATTTCCTACATGGACTGGATAGTGTGTGGCCCACCAGTAAACAAATAACGTGATACCGCCTTCGAGGATTCCTTGATAGATGACTGCTCCCAGCACTCCATTCGAAAAGAAAGTCGCTTTCTTGCCGCGCGGCGGTTTTTTCATACTGTCGGCCTCAGCCGGTTCCAATCCCAAAGCAATCGCCGGGAAAGTATCCGTCACTAAATTGATCCATAAGATATGAACTGGCGCCAAAATGCTCCACCCTAAAAGAGTGGCAATAAACAAGGTTAAAACTTCGCCTAAGTTCGCAGACAATAGGTATTGAATCGATTTTTGGATATTTGAAAAAACTTTTCTTCCTTCTTCAACGGCGACAACAATCGTTGAAAAGTTATCATCGGCTAAAACCATGTCGCTTGCCCCTTTTGATACTTCTGTTCCAGTGATTCCCATCCCAATACCAATATCGGCGGTTTTCAATGCCGGGGCATCATTCACTCCGTCACCTGTCATAGCAACGATTTTACCGGCTTTTTGCCAAGCTTTAACGATTCTAACTTTATGCTGCGGAGAAACTCGAGCATAAACAGAAAAGTCTTTTACTTGAGTGGCAAAATCTTCATCACTGATCTCATTCAATTCAGCTCCAGTAATCACACCGTGTTTTTGTCCTTCTTCTAAGATACCTAGTCTTTTAGCAATGGCTTCTGCTGTATCGCGGTGATCTCCAGTGATCATGATTGGCCGGATACCTGCTTCGCGTGCTACTTTTACAGCTTCTTTAGCTTCTGCACGTTCCGGATCGATCATACCAGTCATTCCAGCAAAAACTAAATCTTGTTCCACACTTTCTGAAGTAACCTCATTCGGCATTTGGTCTACAACTTTATAGGCCATCATTAAGACACGCAGTGCTTGTGTAGCTAGATGATGATTCGTTTCTAGTATGGCTTGTCGTGTTTGTTCATCCATCGGCTCAACTGTATGATGGGCATCGACTTTTGTACACCTTTTTAACAATTCATCCGGTGCACCTTTGACAGCAACCAAAAACTTACCATCGGATTGCTTATGGATCGTTGTCATCAATTTCCGTTCTGAATCAAATGGAATTTCTGCTACCCGCGGTTCTTTTGCTAATTGTGCTTGAACATCGACTCCTTTATCAAGAGCAAATTGAATCAATGCTGTTTCAGTCGGATCACCGATCAATGTTCCGTCACCAGCTATTTGTGTATCGTTAGCATAGACCATTGAGCGCAATGTTGGCGAAGTTATATCAAAATCTGCTTTGTTATCTTCTAATTGTCCGTTGACGTACATCTTTTCAACAGTCATTTTATTCATCGTCAGCGTTCCCGTTTTATCCGAACAGATAATGTCTGTGCTGCCTAATGTTTCGACTGCCGGCAATTTCCGGACAAGAGCTTTCCGTTTAGCCATTTTCTGTGTTCCTAAAGCGAGAATAATTGTAACGATTGCTGGCAGTCCTTCAGGAATAGCCGCAACTGCCAATGAAATAGAAGTCAACAGCATATCCAGCCATTCTCTTCCATTCAGCATACCGACAACAAACATGACCCCAGCGATCACTAAGATAGCGACAGTTAAGTATTTGCCTAATCGGTTTAAGTTTTCTTGCAGCGGTGTCATGGTTTCTTCTGTTGAAGCCAGCATAAGAGCTATTTGTCCGACTTCCGTATCCATGCCAGTCCCAACAACTACGCCTTCTCCTCGCCCATACGTAACGTTGCTATTCATGTAAGCCATATTTGTACGGTCGCCGATTCCCGCTTTAGCATCTTCCACAATCGTCAGTTCTTTGTCTACAGGAACGGATTCTCCCGTCAGTCCTGACTCTTCTATCTGCAAAGAAGCTATTTCAATCAAACGCAAATCAGCGGGTACAATGTTTCCAGCTTCTAATAAGACGATATCTCCAGGAACCAGCTGGTCGCTTTTTAACGAAATTACGGCTCCGTCTCTTCTTACACGAGCTTCAGGCGACGACATTTCCCTCAGCGCGTTAATGGCTTCTTCAGCTTTTGCTTCTTGGAACACTCCTAAAACAGCATTCAATACCACTACTACAAGAATAATAATAGAGTCTGTTACATCTCCAAAAATACCAGAAATCAATGCAGCTGCCAGTAAAACAATAATCATGAAGTCTTTAAATTGTTCTAGAAACTTCATCAATAAACTTTTGCTTTTCCCTTCATCTAATTGGTTGGATCCATATTCAGCAAGCCTTTTTTCTGCTTCTTGAGAAGTCAAACCCTCCTTAGATGACTGCATATGTTTCAATACAGTTGATTCACTTTGTGTAAAAAAAGTTTCTTTCAGCTGTTCTTTTTTTGCATTGTCCTTATCCATGACTCTAACCTTCCTTCCATAAGTAAAAAACTAGTGCGTTATAATGCCATTATTAAGTTGATTATATCTTGCTATTGTAAGCAAAGCAAAGAATTTGATGAGTTGCTCTCGTTATTTTTTTAGCACTTTTCAACGGTCGTTGATTTTTCGTCTTCGTTTTGAAATAAAGGCTGATAACGGTAGGTTGTTAGATCGATTGTCCCAGACGTCATAAAATGTATTCCTTCAGCCATTAATTTCTCTTTCTGAGTGAACTTCCCTTCCGGATCAGTCAATCCAATTTCTCCTTTAGCATTGATCACTCGATGCCAAGGCAGATCGTGCTTTTTACTCATAGAATGCAATATCCTGACAACTTGACGTGCACCTCTTGGGCTACCGGCGAGTGCTGCTACTTGTCCATAAGTCATTACTTTTCCGGCTGGAATGTGCTTCAAAATGCAAAGAACCTGTTCGGTGAAAGGCGTCATCTTTTTATCTCCTCTTTCTTTTTCTAATTTCCGAGAGACAAGACGGGCTTACTAGACAGTGAATGAAAAAAATTATCATGCCCTATGTTAAAATAAAACTGCCTCCACAGCTTTCAGTTTACCATGTTCTGAAGGCAGTGAAGACAGTGAGATTCTATTTTTTAAAAATCATTAAATAAAGGCTAAGACGATGAAGTTTAAAATAAACAAACCAGTAGAGATCCATAAAACAGGATGAATTTCATAGGTTTTATTTTTAGCTACTTTTACAATAACAAAAAAAATAAAACCAGCTGCAATTCCATAAGAAATACTGTAAGCCAATCCCATAAAAATGGAAGTGAAAAATGCTGGAATCGCTTCTTCTAAATCATCCCATTTGATTTCCAAGAATGAAGACATCATCATGATACCGACAATAATCAGCGAAGGCGCAGTGGCTTGTGTAGGAACGATCGCGATAAGAGAAGAGAAAAAACTAGCTAACAAGAAAAGAACCGCTACCACCACACTAGTCAAGCCGGTCCGTCCGCCTGCTCCAATTCCAGCTGCGCTTTCAACAAACGTAGTCGTATTAGAAGTCCCAAAAATTGCCCCTACAGAAGTTGCAATCGCATCTGCAAACAAAGCTTTATCCATTTTTGATTTGACACCTGAACTATTGTCTAAAGCTGCTTCATCTTCTGCAGTAAAAATTCCTGTTTTACGTCCTGTTCCAATAAATGTCCCGATCGTATCAAAAATATCCGATAAACTGAAAGCAAAAATCGTCATCAATACTAATGGCAAACGAGTAACATCTGAGAATAGCGCCTGCATACCTTCTGATCCGAATGCAGCGCCAAACGTTACTGTTAACTCAGAAAAAGCATTTCCTAATGAATTATCAGGATCCGAGATGGCAGATAAATCTACAATCCCCATCGGAATACCGATCAGTGTCGTAGCAATGATTCCAATCAAAACTGCCCCTCGGACATTTAAAACAATCAATACCACTGTGATGATCAAGCCAATCAAAGCCAATAAAGTACCCTTACTAGTGAAATCTACTAGTCCCGGAACGATGCCGCCATCTGTTACCACGCTTGTAATGCCGCCTTCATAAGTAGTCGCTGCAGCATCAAAAGAAGCATTATTGACAGATTGGATATTTGGAGTCTCAGAAGTAAACTTTAGAAAACCTGCATTTTTAATGCCGATATACGCAACGAATACCCCGATCCCTCCGCCAATCGCATGTTGGATTAATTCGGGAATCGATTTGATGATCAATTTTCGTATTTTTGTTACCGTAATAAAAATATTAAATAGTCCACAAATAAAGACCATTGCTAAGGCTTCTTGCCAAGTAAAACCTAAAGCAAAAACGACTGTATATGTAAAAAAAGCATTCAATCCCATACCGGGAGCTTGGGCATAAGGGACATTTGCAAAAAGTCCCATAACCAATGTACCGATTGCAGATGCAATCAGTGTAGCTAAAAAGACAGCTTGTGAAGGCATGCCCGTTAACGATAAAATTGCGGGGTTAACAAATATAATATAGGACATCGCAAAAAAAGTAGTGACACCTGCCATGACTTCTGTTGAAACAGTTGTTTCGTTTTCTTTCAATTTAAAAAAATTTTCCATCTTTTCTATTCCCACCCTATTTATATTTGAAAAGAAATACAAAAAGAAATGGAGCTTCTTTATCTAGTATAATCAGCTTTATGAGAGGATAACGCTCATGAAGATAGAATAAGAGGTTAACTACTGGTACAATTACAAAAAACAGTTGGCACTCTGCCAACCGTTCCGGCTCGACTAATGATGGACAAACAAAAAAAGCGCTTATCCTACTAATAGTCGGAACATTTACGGTGTCCGGTAGAAACTTAAAGCCCATATCGCTTAATTATATTAGAGTATATTCCTTTATCTTCATCAGTATAAATGATTTTTTTGATAAACACAATGAATAAATTAACTATTTACTTTTTTTATAATTAATCGTTCGTGTTTAATTGGATTTAGCAGTAGCATAACGTGTCTAAGTACTACTTATGAGTTTTTTTACTTGAAGTTTCTTTTTTTGGTAAACTGATCCAAATACTTTTAATGGAAGTGATAATAATGTTCATTATCCCTAGCGGAAAACCTAAAATTTGGGATAAAAATCCAGAGATAAAAACAGTTCCGGCCAACGAAGCCTATACAGGAACTTTTCACAAGCTTTGTCGACAATATGTAGAACAGTTCGGACTTGAGTATGTGATACTCTCTCCTTTCTATGGCTTTTTAAGGCCAAGTGATGCAGTTCCTCATACCTATGATGTCCGTTTCACCTTAAAAGGTGTGAATGCAAACACGATTCAATTGGAAACGTTGAAAAAACAATGGCAAAGTTTAGCTGTAAAAGAAACTGCCATCACTGTCCTAGGTGGTAAAAAATTTGTTTTCTTAATGAACTCTATTGTGAGCGAGGAAACTACTCTTTCGTTTCCTTTAATTAATCGAGGCGGCATCGGTATGATGCAGCAAGCTTTGAAAGAAGGTATCCAAAGACAGCAGCCTCTTCTATAATAATCCATCTAGTTAAAGAAAGATTATTTTTCTAGGAACGCTAAACCTATATCCTACAAAGTAGTTTTTCCACAGTTCACCTTAAAAGTTATCCACTGAAATTTGTGGATAACTAAACTTTTTTGTGAAATAGCTCTTATTATTCAAGCCTATTCTTTCTGCACTTTAGGATCATTCAGTTTAATCACAGCTTATGCACAGAGTTACCCACAAATTGTGTACAACTATAAGAGAGGTTATTGTAGTTGATTTTTTAGAGGTCAGCGTTTTGTTATCGTTTTAGGGACAGTCCTTGTATAATGAAACTATGAAAGAAAATAAGAGAGGAGAATTTTATATGGAATGGGATCAAGTCAAAGGATACGATCAATTGGATGAAAATCAAATCGAACGACTCAGTCTGGTTTATGCACGACACATGGAGACTTTAAGTGACCCCTCAGTATATGCCAAAGAAAATGTACGCGAAATCAAACGCAACCAAGAACAACATTCATTAGCTCTTTATTTTAAAAATGGAGATGTGATCAACTATACCCCTGAAGGTGAATGGTTTAAATCTGTCTGATGCTCTTTGAAGAATGGAGCAAAAGAATTCTCGATGCTCTTCTTTAATCAAATCAAGACGAATCCATCTGTTTTTGCGATTGTTTGTCTCGTTTTAGCACTGTCGGGACAAACACAACTTGTTTTAATGATTGTTTGTCCCATTTTAGCACTTTCGGGACAAACACAACTTGTTTCAATGATTGTTTGTCCCATTTTGGCGCTTTCGAGACAAACAAAGCTTGTTTTTGCGATTGTTTGTCCCGTTTTGGCACTTTCGGGACAAACACAACTTGTTTTTGCGATTGTTTGTCCCATTTTGGCGCTTTCGAGACAAACACAACCTGTTTTAATGATTGTTTGCCCCGTCGTCGCCTATGCACAAAAATAAATAAGCTCTCTGCTTTAGATAAGAAGCTTGTTCGAACAAAAAAAAGCAGATCCAAAAGTTAAAAATAGTAAAAAACGTAGGAAGTTGCCAAATTAATCATTTTTGGCACTTTCTACGTTTTTCCTATCTTTTCCTAATGGAGCGGTGTGACCCAGACACTTGGCAATTTAGATAATTTTCAGCAGTGCGCAGCATGCTTTTGCTTGCAAATCTCTAAAATTGCGGTGTGTCTATCAGGGTCACTCCGCATCAGGTTTCTTTGAGCTGCAAATGCTAGGCATTCGGAAAATAGACAAAATTGTCCTCAAGGCTTCCAGCCTTTTGCGGAAATTTCACAGAAGGTCACTACATTTCTCTCTCTTAAATCTCTGTAAGAATGATACATTCAACAGAGACTAAGTAATTTTCTGTCATGCCTGTTCAGCATTTTTCGCATCTGGTTATTTCATGGTTACGAATTCTTCTGCTCCGGTCGGGTGGATAGCTACTGTGTCATCGAAATCAGCTTTCGTTGCTCCCATTTTGATAGCTACTGCAAATCCTTGCAGCATTTCGTCCATACCGGCGCCCATTCCATGCAAACCGATAACTTTTTCTTCCGGACCACAACAAACCAATTTCATATAAGTCTTTTGTCGGTTTTCAGTAATGGAACTGTGCATGGCTGTAAAGCGTGTTTCATACGTTTTGATTTGCGCTTGGCCATATTGATCAATAGCTTGTTCTTCTGTCATTCCGACCGTACCGATTGGCGGATGGGTAAAGACAACTGTTGGGACGTTATTGTAATCCAAATGCTCCATCGGTTTATTGTTAAATAAGCGTTCAGATAAACGTCTCCCGGCTGCAATTGCAACAGGAGTCAATTCAATATGTCCTGTAACATCGCCGATAGCGTAAATTCCTTTGACAGATGTGTTTTGGAATTCATCTACTTTAACATAACCTCCATCATTTACAGCCACATCTGTCGCTGCCAAATTCAAATTGCTTGTATTAGGTTCCCGTCCGATCGCCCAAATAATAGCATCGGTTTCGTGTGCTGTTCCGTCTTCTAAATGAAGAGTCAAACTGCCGTCTTCATTCTTTTCAACTTTTTCGGGGACCGCGTACGTATGCAAAGTCGCGCCTTCTCGTTCCATTGTTTCAACTAATCCTTCTACGATGATGGAATCAAAGTTGCGTAAAGGAGCATGTTGGCGAACAAATAAGTGGGTATCTGATCCTAATCCATGTAAAACGCCTGCTAATTCTACTGCAATATACCCGGCTCCTACTACAGCTGTCCGTTTCGGCAACTCCGTCATTTCAAAGAACCCATCTGAATCTAATCCATATTCAGCACCTGGAATATCTGGGAACACCGGTTTTCCGCCGGTAGCAATCAAGATATGATCAGCTGTATACTGTTCCCCGTTCACTTCAACGGTTTTATTGTCTACAAACTTAGCATATCCATGAACGAAATCTACTTCGTTACTGTCTAAACCTTTTTGGTAACTGCCGTGCAGACGTTCAATAAACGTTTCTCTGTTTTGAACTAATTTGGCAAAATTTAAATTTTTTGATGGAATATCAATACCGTAACCTGGTGCATACAAATTCATTTCATCCATCATTTGTGCTCCATGCCACATAATTTTCTTAGGCACGCACCCTACATTCACACAGGTACCGCCGATGACATTTCCTTCTATTAAAACGCCTTTGGCTCCATGCATTCCTGCACGGTTGATTGAAGCGATCCCGCCGCTTCCGCCACCAATAGCAATATAATCATATTGTTTCGCCATTTTTTCTCCTACTTTCTTTCGAGTACTGATTCAAGTATAGTGAGTTTACTAGTAAAAAGAAAGCTAAAAATCTGAAGGCTTCAGCCTACTCTTCAAGTTTCCGAACAGGAACTTTCCAACTATAAACAAAAGACAAAATTCGAAGGATGGTAAAAACCATAAAAATAATGTAAAGATGCGTGGTCGTAGTGGCCCATCTCATTCCGATGATCAACCCAATCAAAAATACCCACAAGCCATAAACCACTTCGCCTAAAACAATGGGTTGACGGTAGGCAAGCAAATCACGCAAAACTCCGCCGCCGGTTGCTGTCAAAAGCGCAGAAACAACAACTGCTCCGACAGGCAAATCTAACTTTACTGCTGTCATAGATCCTTGAATCGAAAATGCTATCAAACCAATTGCATCAAAAAAATTTCCCCACAGTTCTTTGCTTTTCAAAAAAGGCTTAGGCAGCAACACGATCAATGTAATCATTGCGATTGAAATATAAAATAATTTATTTTGATTCCATAGCTGATAATCAGGTGCATCAATCAACGTGTTGCGGATAGCTCCGCCGCCAAAAGCAGTTAAAATACCAAATAAATAAACGCCGAATATATCATATTTTTTTTCCATTGCAATCAAACCGCCTTGCAATGAAAACGAAATCGTCCCTATTATGGTAAATATCTCCCAAGCACCCATTACTTTCTCTCTCCATTCTATAGTAAAAACAATAGCATAACTTCTCTCTTATCTCACTATTATCAAACAGTCGATGTTTTTTTGCAATTCAGTTGCTCGACTTCTAGTCTAACGATAAAAAGAACCTTGGAAAGGAAAGCAAAACTTTCTAAAACTATCCTATTTTCATGTATACTAGAGTCAACTGATTTAAAAAGATAAGGCAGGAGGAATACTTTTGGAAAAAGATAAAAAATTTTATTGGACTTTATTTTCATCTACTCTCACGCTAAGTGCCTTCACTTTTGGCGGAGGGTACGTAATCGTTCCATTGATGCAGAAACGTTTTGTCAAAGAATTAAATTGGATCGATGAAGAAGAAATGATGGATTTGGTAGCCATTGGACAATCCGCTCCGGGCCCAATCGCAGTAAATGCTTCTATCATCGTCGGGTATCGCATGGCCGGTATTCCAGGAGCATTTTTAGCTACCTTAGGAACGATTTTGCCTCCGTTAGCTATTATTACAGTCATTTCTTACTTCTATATTGCTTTTCGAGAAAATCCTATCATCAATGCTTTGTTATTTGGTATGCAAGCTGGTGTAGCTGCCGTCATTGTTGATGTCGTTATCAATATGGGGTCGACTATTGTCAAAGGCAAGCAATGGCTGCCGATCGTTGTCATGTTTTTGGCTTTCATAGCAACCGCCGTTTTTGATGTTAATATCGTGTTGATCTTGTTTGTTTGTGGATTGATTGGGGCTTATACGACATACCGATCCAACTTATTATTAAATAAGGAGGATAAATAATATGATTTACCTACAGTTATTTTGGAGCTTTTTCCAAGTAGGCTTACTTAGTTTTGGAGGAGGCTATGCAGCTCTCCCTTTGATCCAAGAACAAGTTTTAGAAGTCCACCCTTGGTTGTCTTCGACTGAATTTATTGATATTTTGACAATCTCACAGATGACTCCTGGCCCAATCGCAATTAACACCGCCACCTTTGTCGGCACAAAAATAGCAGGACTCCCTGGAGCTTTAGTTGCTACTTTAGGCTGCGTCACGCCATCTGCTGTCATCGTCCTAGCTTTAGCTACTCTTTACTATAAATACAAAGGCTTGAGTATGGTCCAAGGAATCATTAAAGGCTTGCGTCCTGCTGTCGTTGCGTTGATCGCTTCGGCGGGATTGTCTATTTTATTGACCGCCTTTTTCAATAAAGAAGCATTCCCAGTCGATATCGCTGATTTAAGCTGGGTCTCTGCAGGGATCTTTATTTTAAGTTTATTCATTTTAAGGAAATTTAAGTTAAATCCGATTTACGTGATGGTTTTTGCCGGTGCTTTAGGTATAGTGTTTAGTCTATTTACTTAATTTTTTTAAAAATAAAACTAGAAAGCTTGTTTATCTTTTTTAGATAAACAGGTTTTTTAATGTAAAAATGTAACATCAACAGCATTATTCCTAATCATTTTGATCATATGACTGAAAGTGCTCTTTATTTATGTTTCTTAATGTACTATCTTTTGGATCGGCAGCTTTATTCGAAAGAATAGAAAATTCTCCTGATGCTTCTATAACAACTCCCAATACATCACTCATTGAAGCAAACCCTTTGGAACGTACTGCTTGTAAAATTTCTTCTTCCGAAACCCGTTCTTTTTTCATTGCTTCAAAATCAAATACTCCTTCATAAAACAGCAACGTTGGCTCTGATGTTACTACTTTATCAGCAAACTTGAAATGGATTGTTAATTTTTTAAGAATATACTGCAGTAAAACTAAAATAACTAAAGCCAAAATTCCATCAATCAATGTCAAATCTTTGCTAGTTAGTATTGTAGCTAAGATGGAACCTAGGGCAATTGTCACTACAAAATCAAAAGCGTTCATTTTAGATAAAGTTCGTTTCCCGAAAATGCGTAACACAACAATCAACAATAAATAAGCTAACGTGCCTACTACTGCAATTCTCGAAATGGTGCTCCAATCACTAAAAAACATCTTCATATAATTTCTCTCCTTTATAAAAATCAGTTAGTCTCTTTCCTTTTACTTTACTTTTTTAAAATCTTTATTACAACTGACAGAACTTGAAGCTATGCGTTTGACCAACTAGATAGTTTTCATTTAAGAAACGTAAGCCAAGACTTATGCTATTCATTCCTACTTAATACTTTTTTACTTTCTAAGTCTTTAGTATTTTAAAAAAGGCTTTCAGTGGTACTTTAGTGAACTTCCTATTATAATAAAAGAATAATGAAGGTTCTTAAGAAACCACTCAACCTTCACTGGAGGAGGTTCGTAGGTATGTTTGAATTAGACTATTTTGAAATTACCGGACGCATGATCGCAGCTGTTATTTTTGGGAGTATTATCGGCTATGAACGTGAAACGCGCGGACATAACGCTGGTCTTCGGACTCACATTCTGGTTGCTGTCGGTTCAGCTTTAATTGCTTTGATCCAGACACAAGCCACTTATACTACTATTAAAATGGCTTTAGTCAATCCAGAACTGCTGCAGATCCTCAACACAGATATTACGCGGATGACAGCTCAAATTGTCAGCGGCATCGGGTTTCTAGGTGCTGGAACCATCATTGTGACTAAAAGAAGCGTGACGGGATTGACCACTGCGGCTTCTATCTGGGCCGTTGCAGGACTTGGGATTGCTGTTGGCATGGGGTATTATTTTATTGCTGTCACAGGTTGTATCATTATTCTAGCAACTTTGCGGCTGATCAAAAGGTTTTTCCGGATAGAAGATCTAAAAAAAATCGAGATTCATTACCATCACCGGGAAGAAACTCGAAAAGAAATCAAAAAATATTTTGATGAAAAGGACATTCAATTAGTTGATTTAGAATATTCGGTTGACTTAAAGGAACCTTCATCCCCTCTTTACTTGAATCTCTATACGGTTAGCTTGCCAGAAAAAATCGACTCCACTACTGTCATAGAAGATTTGTCCAATTTAGACAACATTATTCGGATCCATACCATTAAAGACCGCTAAAGATCCGGTAAACTGCAATGCTGTGTATGCTTTTCTGGCTGTAGTTTTGATTTTTTGAAAAATACTGCCTTTTTATTTTTTATGAACGAGTCATTCGCCTTTGTTTTTGTCGTTATCTATCTTTATACATAAAAAAACATTCTTTTAAGTAAGAATGTTTTTTTGTTGAAAATTTCAGTTTTACTCTATTTTGCTCTTACACGAATCTCGTTCAATGATTTTATGCGGTAAAATAACTTTCATTGCTATTGTTTGTCTGCCTTCAATGAATTCAACCAATTTCTCCACTACTTGACTGCTCAAGTAGTCGATATGGACATCGATAGAAGTCAAGGCTGGTTGGATCATTTCGGCAAAAATAGAATTATTGAAACTGATGATCGAAATATCATTTGGAACTGATAATCCGATATCTTTCAATAAATGTGTCAGACTCATGGCTACTATATCATCGCTCGCCACTACTGCTGTTGGGTGTTCGTCAGCCAGAAATAACGAAGCCAGCTGCTGCTTATGCTCTGTGTCTTTAAAAGCTTCTGCCACAATATAAGTTGGGTCATTGACTATATTCGCTGCCGAAAGGGCCTGCTGGTAACCAGATAGCCGTTCAGCTGTAACCATTTCATCTATATCGCTGCAAATATAAGCAATTTTTTGATGATTTAATCCAATCAAATAATTTGCTGCATCTTTTCCTGCTAGTTGGTTATCGTTATCAACATATAAGATTTCATTTTCATACTGATACGGTTTTCCAATAATGGCGTAATGCAAATTCTCTTGGTGCAGATAATCGATCACTTGGTCTTCTTTTTTAGAATACAAGACGATAAAACCGTCTGCCCGACCGCCTTTTGCCATCATTCGGATACTTTCCAGTAATTCTTCTTCCGTTGTTCCTGAAGCGACCGCCACCATGTATTTTTTCTCATTACAGGTCTTGCTGATGCCGCGGATCATTTCTAAGAAGAAAGGATTTTGAAAGGCCACCCCGTCAGATACAGGCAGAACAACTCCAATCGTTCGAGTATTTTTATTTACCAAGCCTCGTGCTGCCAAATTAGGTTGATACCCAAGTTCTTTCATTATTAAGCGAACTTTTTTTTTCGTTTTTTCGCTAATACTGGGATGATCTTGAATCGTTCGCGAAACAGTTGAAGTCGCCACACCTGCTTTTTTTGCAACATCTTTAATCGTAATCGCCATCTGCTCACTCCCTCAACCTCTATTGTCTTTGTTTCTTTCTCTTATCATAAGTTAGAAACTAGTGACTGGCAAGCCTTTTCAAGCAGAAAAATGATACGTTGTTTGTGAAAAGTACCGTTCCCCGGGTTTCAGAACGATCGATTGAAAATGAGGATGATGAACAGCATCCGGCAGCTCTTGGGTTTCTAAAGCAATTCCCAGATGACTGCACATTTTTTTGCCCATCACCAGATAGTCTTCATCCATTCCTGTTGTTGAGAAAACAACGACTGCTTCTCGAGTCGTACGAATCGCTACTTTCCGGCCGCTTTCCGGTTCGATCAGCCGTATGTATCCTGTCGTCAACTTAAAAGGTGTATCATAACCAGCAGGCTGTTTTTTCAATGCTTCGCGCATAAAAATAGGCTTCCGGAAATCATAAGGTGTTCCATCAACTGGGTACAACCTTCCCGTTGGACATTTGTCAGCACCAACTTCAGCATAAACATCACTGGAAATTTGTAGTTTATGGTCTAAAATAGTTCGTTTTACTGTCCCGCTCAAGTTGAAATACGTGTGATTCGTTGGGTTAAACAATGTCGCTGCATCCGTTTCTGCTTGAATGACCATATCCCAAACAGCATTCTCAGTCCATCGATAAGTTACTTTTACTGTTACATTTCCGGGATACCCATTGTCTCCTGCTGGACTTGTATGAGTAAAAATAATATCGATAAAATCAGCAGCTTCATTCACTTCAGCATCCCATCCAATTTGACTGAAATTGGATTGTCCTCCATGAATATGATGCGGTCCTTCATTTTGAGTCAATTGATGTATTCCCCATGCGCCATTTTTGATCCGTCCTGCTACACGTCCGACTAGCGCACCAAAATAAGGCGAGTCCTGAATGTACTCTTCGAGTGTGTCAAAACCTAACACGACGTTTTCATAGTTTCCGTTACGATCAGGTACCTCAATACCGGTCACGACTGCTCCGTAATTTAAACACCGAAAAATGGCCCCTTTAGTAGTTGTCAGTTGGTATTCTGTTATTTCTTGATCGCCTATCCAACCGAATCGCCGTTTATTGAACTCCAACAGACTCAGCCCAGACAGCGGTCAACAAATCTACAGTCAACTCATTCGTCGAAGCAACGACTTTAGCAGCCGCGCCCAACGTTGTTTCATCTCCAACAGCTATTGCTGCCATACCGGCACTATTGATGGATTGAACTCCTGCCGCTGCATCTTCGATTCCGATGCATTCTTGAACCGACACATTCAATTGCTCAGCCCCTGTTTCAAATATTTCCGGATGAGGTTTTCCGGCGGATAATTTAGCCGGATCCACGATTGTATCAAATAATTCTTCAAGTCCTAACTTTTCTAAAATAACGGGACCATTTTGGCTCGCTGAAGCCAATCCCAACAAAACGCCTTTTTCTTTTAGTTCATCTAATAGCGTTTTGATTCCAGGCAAGATATCTTTAGCAGACATTTGCTCGATCATTTTTTTGTAGACCTCATTTTTCTTCGTTGCCAATGCCTCTTTTTCTGCAACTGTAAACTGTTCTTCCAAGCCGCCTTTAGCTAAGATCAAAGCTAAAGACTCTGTACGGCTGATGCCCTTCAGTTGTTCATTAAAGGCTTCATCCAATTCAATTCCTAATTCTGCACCTAGCTTCTTCCATGCTTGATAATGGTAATCAGCTGTGTCTGTCAAGATACCGTCTAAATCAAATAATACAGCTTTCATCTTTTCTCCACCTTCCTATCCTACTGTACTGCTACTTTTGCAGCTTTTGTTGTGCAACTGTATTGGCTAGTCAACAAAATAGTTTCTTCGTAGATTTTCATCTCTAACGGATCACCGGTCACTAATTCAATCGTTGTAGCGGTTTGGGTCACAGTGATTTTCAATAAACGTCCTCGGTAATTGATGTGGAATTCATAATGAGTCCAGTTTGTCGGCAATAATGGAGCAAACGCTAATGTTTCATTCGCTGTGCGCATACCCGCAAAGCCCTCTACGATCGTTAACCAGCTGCCGGTCATTGATGTAATGTGCAGCCCATCTTCTGTATCGTTATTGTAGTTGTCTAGATCCAATCGAGCTGTGCGGCCATACAATTCAACCGCTTTGTCCATTCGGTGTAAATCTGCTGCCAAAATCGCATGGATACTTGGTGAAAGACTCGATTCATGAACGGTCATCGGTTCATAGAAATCGAAATTTCGTTGTTTTTCTTCTTGAGAAAACTCTTCTTTAAAGAAATAAATCCCTTGCAAGACATCGGCTTGTTTGATAAAAGGCGAACATAAGATTTTATCCCACGACCAATTTTGACTCAAAGGCAACTCGCTTGGAGCTAGCTCAGTAACCGGACGCAATTCTTTGTCCATAAAAGTATCGTGCTGGATAAAGACACCTTTTTCAGCATCATACGGATAATACATTTTTTCAATAATGGCTTTCCATTCTTTTACTTCAGCTTTCGTTACATTTAAGGTCTCTTTTTTGTTTGGTGCTTTTTCTAAAGCTGCCAGGGTGTAGTTCAGTGTCCAAACCGCAATCGTGTTTGTGTACCAATTGTTATTGACATTGTTTTCATATTCATTAGGACCAGTGACTCCATGCATCATATATTGATCTTTTCCTTGATGATAATGGACACGGTCTGCCCAGAACCGGCTGATTCCAATCAAAACATCCAGCCCTTTATCTATCAAATAACTTTCATCGCCGGTATAATTTGTATAATTGTAAATAGCATAAGCCATCGCTCCGTTGCGGTGAATTTCCTCGAATGTGATTTCCCATTCGTTGTGGCATTCAACTCCAGTGAACGTTACCATTGGGTAAAGTGCTCCGTTTAACCCTTGTTGGCGCGCGTTGTGTTCAGCTTGCGGCAATTGATTGTGGCGATAAGTCAGTAAATTTTTAGTCACTTGTTGATCGGTCAACGCTAAGTACAATGGGACAGCATACGCTTCTGTATCCCAGTACGTTGCTCCACCATATTTTTCACCTGTAAAGCCTTTCGGACCAATGTTTAAACGCTCATCTTCACCATAGTAGGTTGAGAATAATTGGAACAGATTGTAGCGAATCCCTTGTTGCGCAGCACTATCGCCTCCAATGACCACATCCGCTTTCTCCCAACGCTCTTGCCATAAGTCAGCGTGCTGTTTTCTCAATTCTGCAAAAGAGATAGAATCCAAATCAGCACACATCGCCTGGCTGCGCGTTCCTACTTCTTCTTTTGAACTATCCCGTGAAGTCGTCAAAATAATCAACTTTTCAATAGACACTTGTTCGCCTACTGCTAGTTTTCCAACGAACTCTTCATTGACACACATATCCGATACAGTATCGCAAATTTTTTCAACGCCAACGGTACGATTTAACATCGTTGCAGCTACTGTAAACTGCTCGATCCCAAAATCATTTGGTTTTGTTTCAACAATCAACGTGTTTTTCATTGCCGTTACCGGTAGCCAGAACTTTTCTTCGTAATTTGAATCTTCATTTGTCACGTTGCCGTCTAGACCTGGCACAAAACGTAAGTCAACGGCTTCATTCAAACTCGTCACATTCATTCGAATCGCACACAATTCTTTTTGAGCCAGACTTACAAATCGTTCAACTTCAACTTGTACTTGCTTTCCGTTCTTCTCAACGATGTAACGGCGCGATAAAATTCCCGTCTGCATATCAAGCTCCATTTCAAATTCATGAATGGTGTCGCTATATAGATCTACTGGCTCTCCATCTATAAACAAATCCAATTGGATAAAGTTCATGGAGTTGATGACTTTACCAAAATAATCGGGATAACCGTTCTTCCACCAGCCGACACGCGTTTTATCTGGATACCAAACGCCAGCTAAGTAGCTGCCTTGATGATGGTCTCCTGAATAGCGCTCTTCAAAGTTCCCTCGCATCCCCATATAACCGTTTCCAATACTGGTCAAACTTTCTTGTAATCTCCTTTGTTCTTTATCCAATGTTTGGGTTTTGATTTTCCATTCATCTAATTCAAATAATCGTTTGTTTTCCATTTTCTTCCTCCTCGAACTGCTTTATTCGTATACCTTAAACTGTACAGCAGACTTTTTAATGTTCTACCGCAATCATAAACGCAAACGATTGCGTTGTCAATTTCGATTCAGTTCAAATTTTATCCCTATTCGCCTTTGAATACTATAGAGAGAAGTTTTAAACACTGCAATTTAACAAGCAAAACTGTTACCGGTAACAACTTCTTTATTTCGTTCTCTTAATCGGAAATCGCTTGCAACTTCATTTTAAAGCACTTATACTTAAAGCAATCGTTTGCATTAATTAACTTATTTAAGGAGATGAACAAAAATGAAAAAAATGTTTTCATTTGATTTTTGGCAAAAACTCGGAAAGGCTTTAATGGTTGTGATTGCTGTTATGCCTGCTGCAGGCTTAATGATCAGTATCGGTAAAATGATCGTCATGTTTGGAGGCGATATTCAATTATTATCCGTCATAGGAAATGTGATGGAAAGTTTAGGTTGGGGTGTCATTGGTAATTTACATATTCTTTTTGCCGCTGCTATCGGGGGCTCTTGGGCTAAAGAACGGGCTGGCGGAGCATTTGCAGCCTTGTTAGCTTTTATTTTGATCAATGTCACTACTGGTTCTATTTTTGGTATCTCGTCAGAAATGCTGGTTACTGAAGGTGCCACGACCAAAACCTTATTTGGCTCAGAAATATTAGTCGATGGCTACTTTACGTCTGTTCTTGGTGCCCCGGCTTTAAACATGGGTGTTTTTGTTGGAATTATTTCAGGTTTTGTTGGAGCAATTGTTTTTAACAAATACTACAACTACCGGAAATTACCGGAAGCTCTTTCCTTTTTTAACGGAAAACGCTTTGTTCCTTTCGTAGTCATCTTATGGTCTGTGATCGTTTCTATCGGCTTAGCGCTTGTTTGGCCAGTGGTTCAAACAGGGATCAACAATTTTGGTCAATGGATCGCAACTTCTGCTGATACCGCTCCTGTTTTAGCACCATTCGTTTATGGAACATTAGAACGTCTCTTGCTGCCTTTTGGATTACATCATATGTTGACCATTCCAGTGAATTATACAGCTCTCGGCGGAACATATACGATTTTAACAGGTGCTAATGCCGGCTCTCAAGTATTCGGCCAAGATCCATTATGGTTGGCTTGGGTAAGCGATTTAGTCAATTTAAAAAATAGCGGAGATATGACTGCCTATAATGATTTATTAACGTCTATTATCCCTGCTCGTTTCAAAGTTGGACAAATGATTGGCGCCAGCGGAACTTTAATGGGTGTAGCTTTGGCTATGTATCGCCGAACAGATGTCGATAAACGCAAAAAATATAAATCTATCTTTTTTTCAGCAGCTATTGCAGTCTTCTTAACAGGAGTTACTGAACCGCTTGAATTCATGTTCATGTTTGCAGCACCTCTCTTATACGTTGTTTATGCAGTGCTTCAAGGAATGTCTTTTGCTTTAGCTGACCTTATTCCTTTACGCGTTCATTCGTTTGGAAACTTAGAATTCCTAACTCGCGTACCGATGTCGGTCAACGCTGGATTAACATGGGACGTCATCAATTTTGTCCTTAGCAGTATCGTTTTCTTTGGACTTGCTTATTTTGTTTCTTACTACTTGATTGGCCGTTTCAAAATTGCCACACCTGGTCGTTTAGGCAACTATATTGATGAATCTTCGACTGAAGAAGCTGTTGATTCAGCTGCCGTTTCAACAGGAAAAACTGTTCCAGCGGCAAGTGCACAAGTCCAAGACATCATCACTCTTTTAGGAGGTCCGACAAATATTTCTGATGTCGATGCTTGTATGACTCGTTTACGAGTTACAGTAAAAGACCCAGCAATCGTTGGCGATGAATCTGCTTGGAAAAAACTAGGCGCTTTAGGACTAATCAAAAAAAATAACGGTATCCAAGCTGTGTACGGTCCGAAAGCGGACGTCTTGAAATCAGATATCCTGGATGCTTTAGGAGAATAAATAGTTGAAATTATTGACTTTAAACACTCACAGCTGGTTAGAAGAACAACCGGATGCTAAGTTAGATGCGCTTATCGAAACCATACTAGCCAATCAATTTGATGTGATTGCTTTCCAAGAAGTAAACCAATCCATTGCTGAGTCCGTTATAGATGTATCGAACCACTTTGCTTATCAAGCTGCTGACCCGACTATTCAAATCAAACGAAACAATTTTGCTTTCATTGTGCAGCAAAAATTGGAACAAGCCGGATTACGGTATGTCTGGACTTGGCAGCCGGCTCATATTGGTTATGATATTTATGATGAAGGATTAGCATTTTTGAGTCTTTACCCCATCCAAGAAATCAAAACCTTTTATGCTTCCAAAAGCAAAGCATATGAGAATTATAAAACGCGTCCTGTGTTGGGCGTTCAAATTGAAGGCAGTTGGTATTTCAACCTCCATTTAGGTTGGTGGGAAGATGATAATGATTCATTTAAAGACCAATGGTCAAAATGCTCTGCTGTTTTCGATTCTTTACCAGGACCCATTTATTTAATGGGTGATTTCAATAACCCTGCTCAAGTTAATAATGAAGGATATGAGCTGGTGAGCCAAAAATGGTTTGATACTTTTTACTTGGCTGCAAAACGAGATACAGGATATACCATTGAAAAAAATATTGACGGATGGTCTGAAAATAATGAACAATTAAGAATTGATTTTATTTTTACAAACCAACCTATCGACATTCTTATCTCTGAAGTCTTCTTTAATGGACTAAATAGTCCAATCGTTTCTGATCATTATGGCGTCAGTATAGAATTGGCAAAAGAAAAAGCCCCTATTTATAGCGGGTCTGAATAACAAAAAATCCCTTAACTCATCTAAAATATGAGTTAAGGGATTTTCAATTACTTTTCTTCTTTTTTTGCTGGATCATTTGATTTATAACTGTCAATAGCACACCTAAAAAAGTGGTTGCCATTCCAGCTTTTAAGAAAGGTGTTTGATAAGTAAAGGTGATTTTTGATTCACCTTTACTTAAAGGAATACCGACAAAACCTTCGTTCACTCGAATCGTATCGACTGATTTCCCATTCACTTCAGCTTGCCAGCCGCTTGTAAAAGGGATCGTTGTCGTTAAGACACTGTCTTTTTCTTGGTAAACCGTTCCTTTGATCTCTTCATTTTTGAAAGTAGTGATCGTTAACGTATTTTCCTTTTTAGCCTTGACTCGTTGTTGATAAGCATCATCTAATGGCAGGGTTAATACTTGGACGTTTGCTAAATCATAATTGCCGACTCGATCGAACTGCAAACTGATCGGTTGGTCTTTTTGCCCGCTTGCCTGATATCCTAAATGAAACAGCATCTTCTTACGTGGCAAATAAGAACTAAAACTCAATAAATCTGATTGGTAAATACTTTTTCGTTGATTCCCCATTTTTAGTACAGCAGTATAATTGATTGGCGTTCTGCCCCATGTTTTGGACTGGATTGGTTCAAAATGCAATCCTTCTAAATACGCAAAGACGGCTGTTTGATCTATTTCATTCGGGTCTTTAACCGTAATATTCACTTTTCCACTCGGGTCTTTGACTACAATGTGTTGTCCTTTTAATTCAATTTTAGTTTTATTATCTGAAGAGATTTCAATCGGCAAAGATTTCACTCCAAATCTCCCATCAAATAACTCTAATTTCTCTGTACGTACTTCTTTTGCGTTTACCACAGTTCCATAAGATAAAAAGGCTTCTTTTTCAACGGGGTTCAATTCTTCAAAATCAGATTCAGGTAAATAAACTGATTCTGCATAAGCAAAAGGATAAGCTAAACTGGTTTCTGCTACGATAAAGGAGCGGTCTTTCGTTTCTTTTTTAGCTGTAACATGATAACCATAAGGCAAGTATTTTTCATTTTTTTCTTCTGTCACAATCGCTTGCACGTTCAAGAAATGATTCATGATGCTGCGGTCATCAAACCCATTTCTAACAGGTTGAATCAATTGAAACTGTCCATTTTCTAATTGTCGAGCAAAATTAGCTACTTGACCATTTGTAATCGACAGATAAGAAGTTAATCCCATTTTTTCTAAGAGGATCAATTGGTTTTTAATTTTTCTGTCTTGTGAAGTAACTCCTATTCGATAAATGTCTTTGTCATGTTCTTGAATCAATTTTTCTGCGCCGCCAAAAGTAGCTGAATAGGCCTCGTCTGCTGTGCCATAGTCAAGTAAGGTCTCCATTGTATTTTTTCCCCAAGGATAATAGTACCCCATTGCATTATAAGCTAAATTTCCCATGATCAATGCTAGTAATAAAAAGGAAAGGCCTTGCTTATCGAACGGCTGCAACGTTTGTCTTTGCCGTTTGATGGAAATGGTGAATAAGACACCCCACATTGCCCAAGCAAAGAGCAGCGGAGCCAGATACGTGAAGCGATAACCTGTTACTCGAATAGAAATCCCAGTGACTAAAGTAAAGAAAAGCAGCGAAGCAACCATCGCCATTAAGTCACGCTTCATTAACTGGAATCGTTGATTATACAAATAGGCCGCTCCCCAAGCTAAGAAAAACGGCAGTGCAAACGTCCAACGATTGTATGGACCGGAAAAGCCGTTCATGATCGAGCCAAATGCTGGGAACAACAACATACATCCAAAGATAAATAATAAGCTAGCAATAAAACTGAATTTTTTCTTATGTCGGATAATATAAGGAATGACTAGCACGACAAAAGTCGAATAGCCAAGCGCAGTCCATAAATAACTACCAGGAATAAAAAGATTTCGAATCAAAGCCACATAATATTCTGCCGGGTAGACCCATAACCCTTGCGCAAATTTACTGGAAGCTTCTCTGGAAGACTGCAAAAATCCCCAAACGACTGGAAAAAACACGATACCAGAAAGTAAGATGCCAATAGCATAAGAATAAACAGCGGTCCAAATGAAAGGAAGAATCTTTTTGATTTCTTTTCTGCCATACAAATGAAAATACCGTACTAATGCATAAAGAAAAATCAAAACAGTCAACATATAAAAAAAGTAAAAATTACTAAACGCTCCAAGAAAGATACTGCCTATAAAAAGAGTATTTGACTGATGGTGTAAAATGCGTTCCATTCCTAAACACAACAACGGAAATAAAATCATCGGCAACAGAAAAAAAGGATGCCGTGTAGCACTCAATACCACATAATAAGTAAAAGTATAAATAAGTGAACCAACCAAAGCCCCAGGTAGATCAACTTCCATTTTTCGGCAAAATACTAAAAAAGAACCGCCTATTGCATACATCCGTAATAAAATCAAAACATGAAATGCCAGTTCCGTTTGGCTGGCAGGGAACAATAATCCTAAATAAACAAAAGGGTCACCAATAACATAGTACCCGTATGAACCGATGACATCCGCCCCTAAACCAATACTCCAGTCCCATTGTTCTATGCCTGCTGAAGGATGATGCAAGAAGTTACGAATGATTTCTAAGTATTCTTTGAAGATCAAATAATGTTGGCTAAATCCGTCGCTTTCCCAGATAAACGACTTCTGCACAATAAAAAAATAACCATAAATCAAGGCCACCATAATGATAAACAAAAATGTATAACAGGAGATAGGATAAGCACGTCTCTTTTTGTTAAAGGCATTCATGGCGTCCCTTCCTTTCTATTTAAAAATAAACCATTTACTGAAGAAGTAATTCAATACCACTACAATAAACTGTGTTGCCAACTTGGCTAGATTCGAGTCTAATTCAAGCCCGCCTACCAAAATCCACATACTTAGCATATCGAACCCAGCTGAAACCAAGCGAAAACTGCAAAACAGAAGGAATTCTTTCAACCAAGCTTGCGCCGTTAAGGTTTCAGATTTAAAGACGTATTTTTTATTTGTAAAAAAAGCAAATAGAATAGATAGCACAATAGAAATCGCATTTGCAATTAGATATTGAACACCTAATAAAGAATTAAATACAAAAAATACCACCACATTGACTAACGTTGTCAGTCCTCCAAATACTAGATAATTGATTATTTCTTCATTCTTTTGATAAAGTTTTTTTAATGTTGACATTTTTTTAACTTGCACCACTTTCATCTCTATTCGATTTTTGTTGTTTTTCCTCTTCTTCTGAATATTCTTGGATAAAATATAGGGGCCGTTCTTTTGTTTCAATAAATACTCGTCCTAAATATTCGCCGATCACACCCAATGAAATCAATTGAATACCGCCAAGAAATAAAATCCCCGCAATAACAGAAGCATAGCCTGCTGTTTCAGTTCCAAAAGCCAAAGTTTTTATTAGTTCAAATATTAAATACGCAAATGCAAATAACGAAATAACGAAACCGACGATAGACCATATTTTCAAAGGAATTGTGCTATACGAAGTAATTCCATCCAAAGCCAATTTAACCAACTCTGAGAACTTCCATTTGCTTTCACCAGCCGCTCTAGGTTCAGCCACATAAGCAATCTCTTTCTTTTTAAACCCAATCCAGCCGTACATTCCTTTTGTATAGCGTTCTTGCTCCCGCAAAGTTGTCAGCGCCTGGATACATTTTTTGTCTAATAATCGGAAGTCGCCTGCTTGCGGGTAAACTTTTTCTTTGGCTACCTTTTGTAAAAGTTGATAATATACTCTGGAAGCCCATTTTTTAAACCATTTTTCGCCTTCTCTGGCTTTTCGGATAGCATATACATCATCGTAACCAGCTTCCCACCATTCTAACATTTCGCCAAATAATTCAGGAGGCTGTTGCAAATCAGCATCAATAATGATTGCTGCATCACCTTGAATGTGGTCGAAGCCGGCTAACATAGCAATTTCTTTACCAAAATTACGTGATAAATCGATATACTGCACTCGCTGATCGTGTTTTTTAAATTGTTTAAGTTTGTCCAAGGTTCCATCAGAACTGCCGTCATTTACAAATAGAAAATTAAACTCATAATTCAGTAAAGCTGCACAAACAGCTGTCAGTCTTTCATACATCTGATCAATAATCGCTTCTTCATTATAGGCAGGAATTAGTATTGTAATATTTTTCATCTCATCCAACCTTTCACTGGTTAATCAAATCTCTAAAAATCATTTGAATTATTCTTAGTATAACCTGTAAAAAAACAGTCGTCTATTCTATTTACTTGCTTATCTATTTTTTAGATAGGATCCCTAAAAAAGACAAACCTTGAATCTATCTTTCTAGGTCGAATTATTTGTTAAACTGGCTCTAGCTACACTACTGCCTGTTTTTTTAGCTTTTATTGTGAAATAGATACCTATTAGCTACTGCAGAACAACAGCAAAAATTGTGAGCTGCTTGCTCTTTCAACATTTCTTTTCTATATTTTTTATAAAACTCCAATCTTAAAAAATAAAGGGCCGAGACTAAGTCTCAACCCTCTTTTTTATTGCTTAATGTTTTTTCTTAAAGGTAATATTTTTTGATAACTGACAACTCATCATCTAACTCATAAACAAGGGGTTGTCCAGTCGGTATTTCTAATTCCATGATATCTTCGTCAGAAATTTCTTCAATGTATTTTGCCAAAGCACGCAAAGAATTCCCGTGAGCAGCTACTAAAACAGTTTTCCCATCTAGTACAGCCGGTGCAATTTGATCTTCCCAAAACGGAATAACTCTTGCCAATGTCGTTTTCAAGTCTTCTCCCATTGGAACGACACGCTTTTGCAGATTAGCGTAACGACGATCATTTAAAGCTGAATTAGGATCATCAGGTTTTAGTAAAGGAGGTAACGTATCATATGACCGACGCCAAAGTTGAACTTGTTCGATCCCATATTTGTCAGCCGTCGCTTTTTTATTGAGGCCTTGCAAAGCTCCATAGTGACGTTCGTTTAAACGCCAAGTTTTGATTTCCGGCACCCAAAGCTGATCAGAATCTTCTAAAACGATATGGCAGGTTTTAATGGCACGTTTCAAAACAGATGTAAACGCCATATCCAACTCAATCCCTGCTTCTTTCAATTTCTGTCCTGCTTCATGAGCTTCTTTCAATCCTGCATCACTTAGATTCACATCAACCCAACCAGTAAATTGGTTTAACGCATTCCATTCGCTTTGCCCGTGACGCACAAATACAATTCTTCTCACATTTATCCCTACTCTCACTATTTAGTCTCCATATTTATTGTACACCTTGTATGGAATCAAATGCACATAAAATGATTGGTAGAGTTAAGGAACCTTCCCAAACCAATAAAAGGCTTCAGAGTTTAATTTTTTGTTTTTTTTAAGTACCTGCAAACCATTTGACATTTCTTAATGAACATTGTAAGCTTCAGGTAACGAAAGTTTACGTTTGTAAACAAAAATATTTTTTTGTAATTAAGGAGGAATTCAGATGTCTGATAAAAAACAACATGCGCCTCATTCTGGTCACGACAAACACCAGTCTATGGAACACATGGATCATAGCAAGATGGACCATAGTAAGATGGATCATGGTTCGATGGATCATTCGATGCATATGGGAAACTTAAAACAGAAATTTTTTATTTCTTTGATTTTGGCCATTCCGATTATTTTGCTTTCGCCAATGATGGGCGTTGCCTTGCCTTTTCAATTTTCATTTAATGGTTCGGATTGGGTCGTTTTAGTCTTAGCTTCTATTTTATTCTTTTACGGCGGAATGCCTTTCTTACAAGGTGCCAAGATGGAGCTTCAAGGAAAAAACCCAGCGATGATGACCTTGATTTCTTTAGGAATTTCGGTTTCTTATTTCTACAGTGTTTATGCATTCATTGCTAATAACCTCCTTCACACTCAAAATCACGTGATGGATTTCTTCTGGGAGCTGGCTACCCTTATTTTAATTATGCTGCTTGGGCATTGGATTGAAATGAATGCTGTCAGCAATGCCGGCAATGCTCTGCAGAAGATGGCTGAATTATTGCCTGGAACAGCCAATGTACTTGATGAAGAAGGAAATACTGTTGAAGTTGCCTTAAAAGAAGTTCATGTTGGAGACAAAATCGTTGTAAAAGCCGGCGGAAAAATTCCGACTGATGGAATTATTATTAATGGACAAACAACTGTTAACGAATCCATGGTCACTGGGGAAGCAAAAGCTGTTACAAAAAAAGAGCAAGACAAAGTCATCGGAGGTTCCATCAACGGATCAGGAACCATTTCCATCGATGTGACCGGAACAGGTGAATCCGGCTACTTGTCGCAAGTCATGGCACTCGTTAGCAGCGCTCAACAAGAAAAATCAAAAGTAGAGTCACTCTCAGATAAAGTTGCTAAACTGCTTTTCTATGTAGCTTTAGCTGTTGGTATTTTAGCTTTTATTATCTGGCTAATGGTTTCAAAAGATGTGAACATTGCTTTAGAACGGATGGTCACGGTCTTTATTATTGCTTGTCCACATGCCCTTGGTTTAGCTATTCCGCTAGCAACAGCCCGGTCTACTTCTTTAGGCGCTCAAAATGGGTTACTCGTCAAAAACAGACAAGCTTTAGAAGTTGCCAAAAAAGTGGATGTCGTTATGATGGACAAAACTGGAACCTTAACAGAGGGCAATTTTACAGTCTCAGCCTTTAAATCTTTTTCAACGGACTATACTGAAAATGACGTTTTGGAATACATGGGAGCATTAGAAAAAGACTCCAGTCATCCCCTTTCCATTGGAGTGCTAAAAAAATTGGAAGAATTAAACTTAACCACTCCTGCAGCAACAGACACTTCAACCATTCCGGGTGTGGGAATCGAAGGAACCATTGACAACCAAATGGTTAAGATCGTCAGCGTCGCTTATTTAACTAAAAAAGGTATCTCTTACGATCAGCAACTTTTTTCTGAATTGTCCACTAAAGGCAATTCGGTTAGTTTCTTACTGGTCAATGAGAAAAATATCGGCTTAGTTGCGCAAGGCGATCAAATTAAGCCCGAAGCCAAAACCATGATCCAAGCCTTAAAAGCTCAAAACATCAAACCGGTCATGTTAACTGGCGACAATCAACAAGCAGCTGCTGCCGTTGCTCAACAACTCGGAATTGATGATGTCCATGCAGAATTACTGCCTGAAGACAAAGAAAAACTCGTTAAGGAATACAAAAATAACGGTTTAGTTGTCATGATGGTCGGAGACGGGGTCAATGATGCTCCAAGCCTAGTCAGAGCGAATGTCGGTGTTGCGATTGGGGCCGGAACCGACGTAGCCGTAGATTCAGCCGATGTGATCCTGGTCAAAAGCGATCCGGCAGATATTCTCCATTTCTTATCCTTAGCTAAAAATACTTCTAAAAAAATGGTTCAAAATTTATGGTGGGGAGCTGGCTACAACATCATTGCAATTCCTTTAGCAGCAGGAGCGCTGGCTTTTGCGGGAATTCTCTTAAGCCCTGCAGTAGGCGCCATTATCATGTCCTTTAGTACAGTGATCGTAGCCGTAAACGCTATGCTGTTGAAAATCAACTAAAAGAAAACCTGTTTAAACCAAGACAGTTAAAAATGACCCCTTTCTCCTGAATAAAACAGGAAAAAGAGGTCATTTTTTGCTAATACCAGGAATTTTATTGGTTCAGTCGAAAATTGGCAGGGGATGACATACTTTATCGTATTCAAAAAAAATTTGCGTGCCTTAAGTGATAGCATCTCTCACACTTAGAGCACGCAAAACAGATTTCCCTGCCTTAACAATTGGTATTTAAGCGGCTTAGGGCAGGTAAAAGGAGTTTACCTGCCCTAACACTAGAGAGTTAAACGACTCAGGGCACGCAAAAGAGTTTATGACCTTATCAATGGAAATCCAAGAAACTTAAGGTCCTTAAAAGGGTTGGAACACCCTACCGTCTATGTTTTATGTTTATTTCACCTATCATTATGTCAAAAAAGATAGCGTGAAGAATATTCTTATTCATACCTTTATTCTATCCTCCGTGGAACAGTTAAAGAACCAAGCTTCTTTTCGTTAATTTTTTTATAATACCCTATTCTGTTAAAAACCTCCAACAATCGGTCTGAAAACCGCTGCTGGAGGTTTTTTAGTCTAATGTGTGATTTCAACCAAAAAAAAAGCTAAGCATAAATCGACGTTAAGTCGTTGGCAATGGTTGGGTAAGTCAAGATCAACTGTGCTACATCCTCTGCTTGTGTTTTTTGATCGATCAAGATACTCAAGAAATTGATTAAATCGTCTGCTCTTTTATTGATGCAAGTTGCACCGACTAATAATCCTGTTTTACGTTCTGTAATGACTTTGATTTTCGAAACGGGTTCGTTCACCCGATGGTAGCTGAACCAAGACGTTGCATCAATATCCGAAATGTCATAATCCTCTTCTTGTTCAGATGCTTTTGCAGCGGTTATTCCAGTTTGTGCTAATTTAGGGCTGGAAAAGATGGTGGTTGGAATACTTGGATAAGCAATTTTTTCTGTTGTTTCCCCTGTCAAATATTGAACCAAATAACTTCCTTCAAAAGTAGAAACCGGGGTCAATTTGGCTTGGGATTTTGACAATACATCACCGCAAGCAAAAATAGCCGCATTGCTGGTTTGCAAATACGCATTGACTTGGATGCCTTTTTTATCAAATGATACTCCCGCTTTTTCTAAATTTAACTCGTCTATATTTGGTACCCGGCCAGTTGAACAAAATACTAGATCAGTGGTCAGTTCAAACTCTTTTTCATCTGTTAAAATGAAAGAATCAGCTTTTTTCTCAATTTTTTTAATGTCGATGTTGAAATGAAATGTTATGCCTTTTGTTTCCAATTGATGTACGATTTCTTTTACATAATCTGCATCAAAAGCTTTCAGCGGACGATCGTTGTGATGAATCAAATGAACTTCAGCTCCTGCAGCATTGGCGATAGCTGCCAATTCAAAAGCAATATACCCGCCACCGACAAAAGTAAGGGTTGCAGGCATTTCAGGTAAAGATAAAAAATCATTACTGGTTAAAAAGTGCTCTTTTCCTTCAATCGGTAAAATAGAGGGTTTAGCACCCGTAGCAATAACAAAGCGTTCCGCTGTCAATTTATCTCCATTTACTTGAAGTGTTTTTTCATCCGTAAACTGAGCACTGCCCGCATAGGTTTCTACCCCTGCTGACTGCAAACTTTCATGGCTAGTTTTGGGCACTGGCTTGGTAAACGTTTCTTTAAATGTCATTAGTTCAGGCCAATTGACTTGAGGAGTAACAGAAAAGCCTTTACCGGCTAATTGAGTGACTGCATCTTTAGCTTCTACAGCGGAGACTAATACTTTTTTAGGGTCACAACCACGATTGGGACAAGTACCGCCCCATAAGTCATTTTCTACGACAGCTACCTTTTTTCCAGCTGCTGCCAGCCCATTTGCTACCGCTGTTCCGCCAACACCGCTGCCGATAATCACTACATCAAATGTTTTTTCCATCTGAAAAAACCTCCCTTTCAACTACGTTTTACCATAGTCTGTCTGAATTTTCCAACAACTGAACTTATCTGGCTACAAATAAGGAAGCGTTTTATTTATTTGTTTAAACAACCATCATCTTCTACACTAAAGAAGCTGAACATGTTAAACTCATGATAAGACTATTTTAGGGGGATGTTGCTGATGACAGAAAAAACGCTTGTATTAGTGAAACCAGATGCGGTGGAACGCAATTTGATTGGAAATATTTTAACAGAATATGAAAGAAACGGTTTGAAAATCATTGACTTGAAACTGTTGCAAGCTTCTTCAGCAATGGCAGAAAAACATTATGCAGAGCATGAAGGAAAACCATTCTTCGATAGATTAGTTGCTTATCTTACAAGAAGTCCATTAGCTGCCCTTGTTTTAGAAGGCGAAAATGCAGTTGAACGAGTTCGGGCACTGAATGGAACAACAGATCCAGAAAAATCTGGGGATAATACCATTCGTGCACTTTATGGGCTTAGTTTATCTGAAAATACAGTTCATGCTTCTGATTCACCAGAAAGCGCCGAGAGAGAACGGTCCATTTGGTTCGCTTAAAAAACCTCCTCTCAATAAAAAAATAGGTTCACCGAAGCTTAAGCTTGGCGAATCTATTTTTTTATCTATTTGAGAACTTAATATAGTTGAATGGAACCACCATCAACCATTAGTGTTTGCCCAGTCATAAAGCTGCTCATATCACTTGCTAAGAAAACAGCAACTTGACCAATATCCTTTTGTGGATCTCCCAAACGTTTAAGAGGAATTTGATTAGCCATTGCAGTGTATTCATCAGGAAAATTTTCTTTCCAGCTTTTCACGCCTTCCGTTTCTGCAATTGGGGAAATAAGGTTTACACGGATGCCTTCTGGTGCCCATTCATTTGCAATGACACGAGACAGACCACGAATAGCTTCTTTACTTGCTGCATAAGAGGCTTGTGTTTCCATTCCCTTCATAGCCGAACCTGAACCAAAGTTGATTACTGCGCCTTTCGTTGCTTTTAAATCTTCATAACAAGCCCGCATTAAGAATAATGTTGCTAAAAAACCAGTTTTAAAGGATAACTCGAACATCTCATTTGTCGTTTCCATAAAAGCAGCTTGTCGAGATGCATGCGCATTATTGATTAAAACATCAATTTTGCCGAATTTCTTAACCACTGTCTCTCTTATTTCTTTTGCACTCTCTTCTAGTGAAATATCTTTATTTAAAAATATTGCCTCAACACCCATATCTTCTAATTCATTAACAAGTTCTGTTCCTTTTTCTTCATTCAAATCGACAATTGCAATATTGGCGCCTTCTGCAGCTAATGCTCTTGACATACCTGCTCCAATACCGCCCGCACCGCCTGTAATAATGGCGACCTTCTTCTCTAGTAACATGTAAATTTCCACCCTTCTATTCATTAAAAGCTTATTTATAGTTTAATGTTAAACTATTGAAAAGTAAACTAAAAGAAATTAAACTTAACTTACTAGAATAAATAGAGGGAGGAAACGTATAATGCATCAAAATATGGAATTGCTCTATTCAGTCAATCAGTATACACAAACTGTTATGAAAAAATGGACAGCTGCCTTTCCTTACCCTATTAGTATCTCAGCGTTGTTAGTCCTAGGTGAATTAAAAACAAAAGGACAGCAAAAACAAGTTACACTGGCTAAGTTTTTAAAAGTAACACCAGGAGCAATGACTAATATAGCCAATATGATTGTGCAGGAAAAATATGCTGAGCGCGTTTATGATGAAAAGGACCGGCGTATTACACGGTTAGTCATTACAGAACAAGGAAAAGAACTAGTAGAAGCTGCACGGACCACTGAAGCCAAGGTCAACACTGATTTACTTAAAGTTCTTTCACAAAAAGAAAAAGAGACTTTTTTAGAGCTTTTTCGAAAAATTAACGAATAATAATTAGTGCCTATTACCAAAAAAATTACAGTTTTCATAAAATAAAATTTAAAGGAGATGCTTATGAAAATCGGTTATGCTTGCTTGACCCTAGGAGTCTACAATACAAATTTTAAAACCTGTACACTTAAAACCGCAACACAAGAAAACCTGTTAAACATTACCGCACACAATCTAGAAACATTAGATAGAATTCTAGATTACAACATTAAAATGGGCATTAAACTTTTTAGAATCAGTTCAGATATCATTCCATTTGGTTCGAGTCCTGTTAATGATCTTCCTTGGGATGAGATTTTCCAAGAAAAGTTTCAAATGATTGGTGAAAAACTAAAAGCTGAGAACATTAGAGTGTCGATGCACCCTGGTCAATACACTGTCTTAAACTCAGCCAACACAGAAGTTATGAAAAGAGCGATAGAAGATTTAAATTACCATAATCGGTTTTTAACTGCATTGGGAACAGAGAAATCCAGTAAAATCATTTTGCATATCGGCGGTATATACGGTGATAAAACAGCAGCCATTGCGAGATTTGGAAAAAACTACCAACTCTTGAATCAGAGAGTTAAAGATAGACTGGTCATTGAAAACGATGATAAATCTTACAACATAGGCGATGTATTACAAATAGGGACAACTAACCATATTCCTGTAGTCTATGACAACTTGCATAACCAGGTGCTGCCGTTTGACGTATCAAAAGACGATAACTACTTTATCACTTTAGCAAACCAGACTTGGCAAGCTGATGACGGTCGGCAAAAAATTCATTACTCTCAAGGTGCACCTTTAAAAAGAGCAGGCAGTCATTCTAAAACAATCGACTTAGAAGTATTCAACGAATTTTTAAAAGGTATTCCCAATGTGGATATTATGCTTGAAGTAAAGGATAAAAATCTTTCTGCTGTTAAAGCTAATAATCTGATTGCCTATAATAAAAACATAAACAATCTGGAAAAAGAATGGGCTCGCTATAAATACAATATTCTGGAACACGACCCAAATCGTTACAAAGAGATTCGCAACTTATTAAAAGACAAAGCAGGTTACCCGGTGGTAGAGTTTTATGCACTTATTGACCAAGCGCTTACTATAGAGCCAAGCCAAGGACATCAGCTGAATGCTGCATCTCATGTATGGGGTTATTTTAAAGACCAAGCAATAGAATCAGAAAAGAAAAAATACCTTTCTTATATTGAGTCATTTAAAAAAGGAACGTATTCCATCAACGCTGTAAAAGGTCTCTTATTAAAAATGGCTGAAAAATACGACAATGAGTATCTATTGAACAGTTACTACTTTTATTTTTAACTACACAACCTAAAAAAGCTTGCAAATATTCGAAACAATACTTGTAAGCTTTTTGTTTATTATTCTTATTCTAAGATTAATACATATAACTAATTTTTAAAACTGTGTTTTATCACCATAGCTAGAACGGTATACCCCATTCACTCCAGCTGTTTGTCCAATCTCACTCAATTTTCTAATCAAGCTTTCCTGTTCTTTACTAAAGGTTAATTTTTGATGGCAGCCAGTAAAATAAATAAAATTAACAAGACGATTAATAAGAGGAACATTTTCTTTAGACTCTTCCAACTTCGTGTACACTTTTAATAAAACTTCTTTAATATCTTCCATATTGGGTTGATCGAGACTATTATGCAGGTCATGTACGAGTGGTTTAGATTCATTTTTCATTTACAACTCTCACCTCTTTTTTAAAATCCATTTTACAACTAATTGGCTTAACATAAATAACAAAAACAACTTAGATAAGCCCATTCATTATGAAGTCATTATTCGGATTATGTAAAACAACATGTTAGAGCAAAGTATTAACGAAGGGCTGCTTTTATCCTTCTTGGACGAACAGATTATTTTTTAATCCTCAATGTCTGCTTTGCCTTCCTCTCGAATTTTTTGTAGATCAGCAAGCATTTGATCAATGGTTTCTTTGGGATGTTGCTCCCAATTTGCAAGTTCAGCAACGACTTTCAATGGAGAAGAAGAGCGATAAGAGCGCGTTGGGTTGCCAGGAAACCGCTTATCGGTCAAATTAGGATCATTCTCAAAAGTGCCGGTTGGTTCTACTAAATAGATCCGCTCTTTTCTCGCTCCTTGTGCCAATTCTGCGCCCCATTTTGCCGCATCAAGTGTAGCAGTAAAATAAATATAGTTTGAGATCCGATCTCCTTCAAAATTTGATTTGTTTTTCGGTTCAAGCATGTCCCCTAATTCTAAAGCTGCTTTTGTGCCGTGAAAAAAAGGTCCCTGATCTAATGCGTTTTTTTTTGTCTCCATACTTATCATCCTTTCTAACCCTGTATTCTTTTAAAAAGATACAGAATATTTGATTAAAATAAAACTTAATGCTAAATAAAAACTGGAACGATTGAAAAAACTCGTCTCTTCAGTTTTTATTCTTTACACATTAATAAGCTAACTTCTTTTAGCTAATTCTTGTTTATACAGTTGCATAAGTTTATTTTTGTATTCGCTGTACTCATCGGCAAGAAATAAGCTAATGAACCCATTCAAAAATTTATTTTCATGAATTTTTCTGCTTGTCGTATTCTTTTTTGTAAAGTCTTATCTGAAAGTTTCGGTACACGTCTGGCTTCGAGTTTTAAAGAACTATTAAGCGTAATTTTGAATCGCCAACGTATAATAATGGTAACAAAAAAAATAATCGCCGCAACCTTTAAGATAAATAAAATAATATCAAACACACTATCGCCTCCTTACTTATGAAGATAACAAATTCAAGTTGCAAGATAAACGATTACGTTTAAATAGTTTAAATTTAACTATTAAGTAAACGAAATTTTTTGATAGTACTTATAACACAAGCTATATAACTTATTAAGGATATAAGTAAACATTCGTGCAGATTTTCGACATTCAGATACTTCAAATGCGTTTAATTGTTACTGAAAAAAATGATGGTAGAATATAATCAAGAGATGCAAACGCATTATATGAAGAAATGGCAACTATCAAGAGGAACATGAACAGCAGGAGGATGGCTTATGATATTATTCAAAAAAGTTCTGTTAAGGGGAGCTATTCCTTTTATCATCATGACAGGAATCTCTTTCCTCATGAAAGCACAAAATCTAGATTCGTTTCAGGTAAGATCCACATTTGTTACGGGATTGATCATAACTGCTGTTGCTGCTGCATCTGTTATCTATGATATAAAGCATTGGTCACTATTAAAACAATCTGTAGTACATTTTATCATCATGTTAGGTACGGTTCTTCCGTGCCTCCTCTTAAGTGGATGGTTTCCCGTTGGAGAAGCTCAAGATATATTAAAGATAGTCGTCATTTTTTTAGTGACAGGTATCGTCTTATGGTTGCTCGCCTATTTTATCATTGTAAAATTTTTCAATGCATCATAAGTTGCTTAAGAAAAGTTTATAGAATTTTCAATACAAAAAAAGTTCTAAAGTCTTGATAACAAAAAAGACTTTAGAAGCTTTTTATAGAATAAGATATTATCAAGAAATAGAAAAAAGCCCGAAAAGACCTGATTAATAGGATTTTTCGGGCACATCAATTCTATTCCCACTCAATAGTTGCTGGTGGCTTGCTCGTAATGTCGTACACGATACGGTTAACATGTGCAACTTCATTTACAATGCGCACAGAGATCTTTTGCAAGACATCCCATGGGATACGTGCAAAATCACTTGTCATACCGTCAATCGAGGTTACAGCACGAATACCGACTGTGTAGTCGTATGTCCGGCCGTCTCCCATAACTCCGACGCTGCGGATTCCTGGCAGAACGGTGAAATATTGCCAAATGTCACGGTCAAGACCTGCTGCTGCAATCTCTTCACGTAAAATAGCATCACTTTCACGCACGATTTCTAGTTTTTCTTCTGTCAGTTCACCAAGGACACGAATACCTAATCCAGGACCTGGGAAAGGTTGACGCCAAACTAAGCTTTCTGGCATACCCAATTCGATGCCTAATTCACGAACTTCATCTTTAAACAGAGTATTTAAAGGTTCGATCAATTTAAACTGCATGTCTTCAGGCAATCCGCCTACGTTGTGATGTGATTTGATCGTTTGAGCCGTATCGGTTCCACTTTCGATCACGTCCGTGTAAAGCGTTCCTTGTGCCAAAAATTCAATGCCTTTTAATTTTGTCGCTTCGTCATCAAAAACATAAATAAATTCATTTCCGATAATTTTACGTTTTTGTTCAGGATCGCTGACACCAGCTAATTTATCCATAAAGCGTTTTTTCGCATCTACACGGATAACATTCAAGCCGAATTTGCCTTCCAAACTATCCATTACTTGGTCGCCTTCATCTTTACGCAACAAGCCGTGGTCAACAAAGATACACGTCAGCTGATCGCCGATCGCTTTTTGCAGTAAAACACCTACAACACTTGAATCGACCCCGCCGGATAAAGCTAGTAAGACTTTTTTATCGCCTACTGTTTCCCGGATTTTTGCAATTTCAATATCAATAAAGTTGCTGATGCTCCATGTTCCTTTACATCCGCAAATGTTAAACGCAAAGTTTTTCAGCATGGCATTGCCTTGTTCTGTATGGCGCACTTCAGGATGAAATTGAACAGCATGGAAGTTTCTTGCTGGATCGAACATCGAAGCAATTGGACAATGAGGGCTGGTTGCTGTAACTGTGAAGCCTTCTGGAACATGTGTCACCAAATCACCATGGCTCATCCAAACGGTTTCTTGTGCTGCTAAAGCTTCAAATACAGGGGCTGCCGAATTAGTGATTTCGATATCCGCTTTTCCGTATTCACGGTTTGAGCTGGCTGCTACTTTTCCGCCTAATGCAGTTGTCATTAATTGCATACCATAACAGATTCCTAAAATGGGTATGCCTAGTTCAAAAATCTTTTGATCAATGGTAAAGGCTCCTTCATCGTAAACGCTCATTGGTCCGCCTGAGAAGATAATTCCTTTTGCATTCATCTTGCTTAGCTCTTCAGCTGTTACTTTGTGAGAAATTAATTCAGAAAACACACCAAATTCACGAATACGTCGTGTAATCAATTGATTGTATTGACTTCCAAAATCAAGCACGATAATTTTTTCAATATTTGTTAAATCAGTAGCCATTGCCACGCAGTTCACCCCATCTAATTTTTTCTACTCTAAAGCAGACTAATCTGTAAATTCTACTAAGCTTTATTGTATCGGCTCTTGTGAAACAGGTCAACACAACGAAAACGCTTTTCTGTCTTTTTTTAATATTTTCGCAACAATAAGTGGTCGATCACATGATTTCCGCTCTTATGCAAGATCAAATCTGCTCGATTGCGCGTTGGTAAAATAAACTCCATCAAGTTGCGCAAATTGACTTTTTTCCAAACTCCTCGGGCCATGGCAAACGCATCTTCCCGATTACCTTGTGCATAAGAATAATAATAGTTATCAGGATCGGTAAAAGCTGTATCTAATAGCACTCCAAATCGTTCTAAATACCATTTTTCAATTTGTGCCGGTTCAGCATCAACGTACATCGAAAAGTCAAAAAAATCACTGATGTAAATTTGCTCATTAGCAGGCAACTGCAAAATATTTATTCCCTCTACTATTAAAATATCCGGCTTGTTCAATACATGAAATTCTCCTTCAACAATGTCGTAAATTTCATGAGAATAAACTGGCGTGGTCACATTTTCCTTGCCATTTTTTACATCTCCTAAAAAAGAAATCAAACGTGGCATATCATAACTTTCTGGAAATCCTTTACGGTCCATGATCTGTTCTTTTTGCAATACCGCATTGGGGTAAAGAAAACCATCGGTTGTGATCATATCCACCGTTTTATTTTTATATACACGAGAAAGCATCGTCTGCAATAAGCGTGCAGTCGTACTTTTTCCTACGGCCACACTTCCTGCTATCCCGATAATATAGGGTTTGCTTATCGTTTTTTTACCCAAAAATTTATTTTTTTGTGCTTGTAGTTGTTCATACTGACGTATATACACATCCAATAGTTGAATGATCGGTACATATACTTCTTCCACATCTTTTATCGAAATTCGGTCATTCAAACCTGTAAGTTCTTCTAATTCTTGATGAGACAACGGTGCGACTGTGTTTTTATTTAACTCTTTCCATTCATTCCGTTCAATAATATGATACGTTGCTGATTCTTTCATCCGGCGAACCTCCAAGTTCTTTCAACTTCGGCATAATTGTACCAAATAATACTTTCTTTTTATAGCCTTTGAATGAAACCTTTTACTAAGCTTTTTCATCTTTAAAGAAACTTAACTAGTCTTTTTTGCTCGATTTAGTGTAATATGGTTTTGTTGGGAGTAGGAGTAGTCTCAACTTTTTTTATGAATTAAGGGTCTCTTTTTATTTTGCGAAGACTCACATCAATAAAAAAGGAGTTTAAATATGAAAGAAAAAAAAGATCTGGTTGAAATTTGGGGAGATGTTGTTGCATTGAATAGTTTGGTAGGGGCTATTCTTATTTCAAGCATTTTGACAATGGGAGCTTTTTTTCTCGCGCCCAGCGGCAATCAAAGCCAACAGCTTTTTTACGGTTTAGCGGGTGCCGTCATTGGTTTTATTATTTCTGCTGTCTTAATAAAACCTAAACGAATAATCGTACTGGATGGCCAGCAGACTAACGAACAAGGAGAATCAGACTAATGGATATCTTCTTATTGTTTCAAATGGTTGTTGCTTCACTATCAGCTGTTGTATTGTATACCTTTATCGGTTTTATTCCTGGAACAGATGAAACTTCCGTTCTTGTACCCGTTTCGTTGGCACTCGTTTTAGCAGGAACAGCTCCGATGATTATTTTGACCTTTTTCATTTCAGCTATCATAACATTAAATTTAACCAATGCCATGCCCACTGCTCTTGTGGGATTGCCGGGCGGAGTTTTATCCAGTCCGATGATTGAACATGCTTTATACTTAAAAAACCAAGGTTTATCCACGATTACAATCAAAAAAATGGCTGCCGGATCTTTGATCGGTACGGTTGTTTCTGTCCCAGTTTCTTTGTTGTTAGCTAACTTGCTAACTCCTTTTGCTACAGTCATTCAACCTTATGCTTCCTTATTATTTGTTATCGGTGCTGTTTTTTTATCTGTGATTGGAAAACACAAATCTTTAGCACTGCTTAGTATCGTGCCATTAGCGTTATTATTCCAAAGTCTGCGTCACCTTTATTGGGGAATGGGTGTAGTTCCAAAAGATACCAATATCACAACTTCTTTTTTCTTAGGTATCACCATCGGACCACTGATCATTTCGCTTATGTCTTTATTAAATAAAGACAATCGGACCAACATGTTGACGGACCAATTAAAAACGATTGCGATTCCAAAAGAATTAAATAAAAAACAACGTTTGAATCCTTTTAAAATTTTATCTAAACAAGAAATAAAATCAGCTTCATTGGTTTCTTTTATTTCGAATTTTTTATTTGTTTTAAGCCCTGTCGGTTTGATTATCTTATTCGGCGAAGCTGTGGCTAATCGAAAAAAAGACCCTGTTGAAAAAGCTTCAACGACTATCACATCAATGAGTGCACTGGCTCATTCAACTTACCTATCAGGTATTATCATTCCATTGATTGCTTTAGGTATTCCATTATCACCAACTGCTATTGGACCAGGAAGTGCTTTATTCAATGCACCGCCTGTTTTCACGGTAACACATAACTTGCACCATCTGTTGAGCCGGGGCGAATTTGTTTGGGCTATTTTAGTAGGCGCAGTGATATCCAGCTTGATTTCTTATGTTATCATTATTCGTTATGCAGGACTCATTTCTCATTTTGTCCTGACCAAAATTCCTCATGAAGCTGTTTTAGGGTTGTTCATTTCATTTATCCTACTATTAGCCTACATGGACGCTGGTTTAATCAATATCTTCGGTGTTTTATTGATTGGGATCATCTGCGGGACACTAAATAAAATGGGAGTTAATTACGGGATTCAGTTTATGACTCTCTACGCTGCTCCTTGGATCGTTGAAAAGTTGGCCGCTTTATAAAAAGAACAAAGCTGAAAGGATAGAAAGCTCGTTTAATCAGCTTTTCCCTTTCCTTTGATGGCCTTCTTGTTTATTATAAAAAAGATGAATAAAAAAGGAGTAATTTCATGAAAGCAACAGGTACAGCAAATGGAAAAATTATTTTGATGGGAGAACATTCCGTTGTTTATGGCGAGCCTGCTGTGGCCATACCTTTTCCTGCTACTTCAATTGAAACAACGATTAAAAAAATAACTGGTCCTGTGACACTGGATTGTTTTTTCTATCATGGCCCATTTTCTCAGGCACCAGAACGATTATTGAATGTAACAACCGTTATTATGAAGACACTTGAAAAACTGCAACAACCACTTGAAAACTTTAGTATTACGATTAAAAGTACTATCCCGGCGGAACGAGGAATGGGTTCTAGTGCTGCTGTTGCTGCTGCAACTATCCGTGCGCTTTTTAATTATTTTAAAAAAGAGTTGACCACTGCTTGTTTAATGGAATTGACCGATATCTCTGAAAAGATTGCTCATGGAAATCCCAGCGGTTTAGACACGGCTATGACGAGCAGCCAATCCCCTCTTTTTTTCATTAAGGGACAGCCGATTATTCCTTTTTCGTTAAACGTATCTGCTTATTTAGTCGTAGCCGATACAGGAGTTACCGGCCAAACTAAAGAAGCCATAAATAGTATCGCTCTTTTATCTCAACGCTCTCCTGAAAAAACAACAGTTGGCATCCATACTCTTGGCAAACTAACGCGACAAGCAAAATTAGCCATTGAACAGAACCGGCCGGCTGATTTAGGTGTTTATATGAATGAAGCGCACCATCTTTTGGATTTTTTAGGCGTGAGCAATAAAGAGTTAAATCAGCTTGTTGCTGCAGCTTTAGCAACTGATGCTTTAGGCGCTAAGCTGACCGGCGGCGGACGCGGCGGATGTATGATTGCTTTGGCCGATAATAAAACAAGTGCTGACCGTATTTCTGCTGCTTTATTAAAAGCCGGAGCAGTGAATACATGGATTCACAAAATGGGAGAGGACTAATGGAATGACTGAAAAAAAAGTACGAGCTTACACCAATATTGCTCTGATCAAATACTGGGGCAAACGTAATGAAGAATTGATTTTACCGACAAGTAGCAGCCTGTCTTTGACGCTGGATGCTTTTTACACAGAAACTTCTGTTTCTTTTAACGCTGACGTTGATCAAGACACATTTTATTTAAATGATCACTTACAGGATACAGCAGCTACTCAAAAAGTCAGCCGTTTTTTACAGCTCTTTAGAGAACCAGCTGGCATTTCATCTCCGGCTTTGATTAAAAGTACAAACTTTGTACCAACAGCTGCTGGGCTTGCTTCTTCTGCTTCAGGTATGGCTGCCTTAGCAGGAGCAGCTAATCTAGCGAGCGGCTTAGATTTAAACCCGCGCGACTTATCTTTAATTGCACGACGCGGTTCTGGTTCAGCTACCCGCAGTATATACGGCGGCTTTGTTGAATGGCAGATGGGAACTACTTCTGCAGATTCTTATGCTGTTCCTATCGATGATGCCTGTTGGGATATTGGCATGGTGGTTGTAGTTGTCAACCATCACGAGAAGTCCGTATCCAGCCGTGAAGGAATGAAAAACACGGTAGCTACTTCTCCTTTTTATGCCGGTTGGCTAGAAAGCACAGCCAAGGATCTGATCGAAATAAAAGAAGCTATCCGTTCGCAAGACTTCCAAAAATTAGGCGAAATAACAGAAAGCAATGGGATGAAAATGCATGGAACCATGTTAGGTGCTAACCCGCCGCTTTCTTATTGGGAGCCAGACAGTGTTGTTGCCATGCAGTTAGTACGCCAATTGCGAAAAGAAGGTATTCCTTGTTATTTCACAATGGATGCAGGACCAAATGTGAAAGTCTTATGCCGTTTATCAGATAGTGCTAAAATTAAAACGAGATTTGCAGAAGTTTTTCAAAACGATCAATTGATTGTTGCTAAACCCGGTCCGGGATTACAAGTACTAACAAGCAATTGACACTGTAGTTTATAAGGAGGAAATATTGAATGATTGAAGTTTCAGCACCTGGAAAATTGTACATTGCAGGTGAATATGCAGTTGTGGAGCCTGGTCATCCTGCTATTTTAGTAGCGGTTGATCAATTCATCACTGTCTCGCTTGAAAAAACAGAAGATATGGGCAGTATCACTTCTTTTCAGTATGGCAACTTGCCGATTTTGTGGAAAAGACACAATGATCAACTTGTTCTTGATAAACGGGAAAACCCGTTTCATTATATTTTAGCGGCTATCAACGTAACTGAAAGTTATGCTAAAGAAGTCAATAAACAACTTGATTTTTTCAATTTGACGATTGAAAGCGAACTGGACAGTTCGAATGGCCGAAAATACGGCTTAGGTTCCAGTGCCGCCGTAACTGTTGCAACAGTTCGGGCCTTGTGCCAGTTTTACGAATTAGAAAACACGGATGAGCTGGTATTCAAATTAGCCGCTTTAGCGCATCTTTCCGTTAAAAGCAACGGCTCGTGCGGTGATGTGGCTGCCAGCGTTTATGGCGGCTGGTTAGCCTTTACTACTTTTGATCGTGATTGGGTAGCTGCTCAACAAGAAAAAGAACAATCAGTCAAAGAACTAGTGGAAATGGAATGGCCTTATCTTTCCATTACTCCGTTGACTCCTCCAGCTGATTTGCGTCTAGTGATCGGGTGGACTGGTTCACCGGCTTCCACTTCTCATTTAGTCGATGAAGTAACGAGTCAAAGAAGTCGAGACCAACAAGCTTATACGACTTTTTTAAAAGAAAGTTCTGCTTGTGTGAATCGAATGATCCAAGCTTTTCAAGAAAAAGACATCAAATCGATTCAACAACAAATACGACAAAACCGAAAACTATTAGTTAATATGAGCCAAGCTACAGGAGTTAGTATAGAGACACCGGCTTTATCCCAATTGTGTGAAGTTGCTGAAGCTTATCGTGGTGCTGCAAAATCTTCTGGAGCAGGCGGCGGCGACTGTGGAATCGTCTTATTTGACCGCAAAGAAGGTTTACTGCCTTTAATGACCGCATGGGAAGAGAAAGGGATTACCAATCTCCCTCTACATGTTTATCATAAAAGCTGAAAGAGATGACCACTTTTGAAAGAAAATTAGGAAACGACTTAGAAATGTTTCATTTCTAAAGGCGGTTGTCTATTTTCCGAAGGAGTATCTCTTGAAGCTAGCCGATAATAAAAGCTGAAAGAGATGTTCACTCCTGAATGAACGAAGTAATGTAAACTACTTATATGAAAGGAAGGATAAGAATGAATCCTGCAAATAATCGAAAAAACGAACACGTTTCATTAGCGATGAAATTTTCTCAGGAATCTTCATCGTCTGATTTTGACGCACTGCATTATGTTCACCATTCATTTCCACAAATGGCTGTCAAGGATGCAGATTGTTCAACTTCGTTTGCTGATTTCCAAATGGAATTTCCTTTTTATATCAATGCAATGACGGGCGGCAGCGAGTGGACTAAAAAAATCAACCACAAATTAGCCTTAGTTGCTCGCGAAACAGGCATCGCAATGGCATCTGGTTCTGTTAGTGCTGCTTTAAAAGATGCTACAGTAGCAGATAGCTTTACAGTTATCCGTGAAGTTAATCCATCGGGTCTTGTTTTTGCTAATCTAGGTATTGGCCAGACAGTGGAAAATGCTAAAAGAGCTGTTGAGTTGTTACAAGCTGATGCTCTACAACTGCATATCAATGCCCCGCAAGAATTGATCATGCCAGAAGGAGATCGCGATTTTACAAATTGGCTGTCACAACTGACTCGTATTACTGAAGCAGTGGATGTGCCCGTTATTGCCAAAGAAGTTGGTTATGGAATGAGCCGAGAAACGATCGATTTACTCTTATCTGCCGGAGCAAAAACTATTGATATTAGCGGTATGGGCGGAACGAACTTCGCGAAAATCGAGAATTATCGCCGAAAAAGCAATAAGTTAGATTATTTGGAAGATTGGGGACAATCCACCGTTATTTCTTTATTAGAAGCCCATCCCTATTTATCTTCTATCGATTTCTTAGCTTCTGGCGGAATCCGTCATCCTTTAGATATAATCAAATCCCTTTCTTTAGGGGCAAAGTCCGTTGGGATTTCTGGATTACTTTTACATTTAATCATCAAAGATGGTGTCGATGAAACCATTCGTCAAGTAAATGATTGGAAAGAAAATCTCAAAACAATCATGACCTTACTCGGAAAAAAAACACTGCAAGACTTGCAGCAGACTGATTTGATTTTAACAGGTAATGTAAAAGATTGGTGCCAAGCCCGCGAGATAGACTCGGAGTATTTTGCTTCTCGTTCAACGCGTGTTTAAAAAGACTAACTAAAATAAAAAATGAGCACCGATTTTAGTTCAATAATCGGTGCTCATTTTTTATTTATAAACAAGAGCTAAACTATTCTGTTGCTAGTTCTTCAAAAAAGTTTTTTTTAGCTTTTTCTTCTTTTGGTTTTAACATACTCCAAACTTCTCCAGTATCTTGAAAGCCTAGACGATGATATAGACTGCCAGCTTTAGGGTCATGATAAAATAAACAAGCTTTCTTTCCTTTTGCTAGGCATACTTGGGCAAGCGAAGCTACCACAGCTGAAGCGTATCCCTTTCCTCGCTCAGTTTCTACTGTACCTACCCCAATAATCATACCGGCTGCTGCACTCTCTACAGCCAATCTTCCAGCAGAAACAATTTCTCCTGATTCATTTTTAATCACATGTATCAAGACGGTTTCATTATTTAACATGTCAGATAATGTCATTTCCGATTCGCTTTCTTTTTTAAAGCACGCTTTTTGCAAGGTCAAATAGGATGAAATATCTTCTTTTTTTAATTTTTCCACAGAATAAATGGCATCAGCTTCTGTTGTTAACTCTGAACAGATAGATAAATCAGTCTCCGTTGCTTCTAAATCAGGGAAATAGTCAATGTACTGATCAATCGTTGATTTTTCTCCACTGATTACTCGTACTTCCTCTAAACTTTGAAGCAACGGTAAAAAAGTTTCAAAATCAGTAAATTGTGTACCATGAACAGGAATCGCATTTTCTTTATAACGCAATAGAACACCCGTGATTTGCTCTTCTTCGTCAGTATAAGCCCAAACGTCTTGATCCAGTGAATCAAATCCATATGTTTCAATATCGCCAATAACAAACAAATTCAATATCGGGTCTGTAGACAAAAAATCAAGTACTAATTCTCGGTGGCTTTCAGTACATTTATAAATCAATATTACCCCTCCAATTAAAATTCTGCTTTTTACTTAAAATACCTATGCTTCCCAAGGAGCAGCATAAGAAATAGCATTGGCAAATCGTTCGTTAAACTCACGATTGATAATTCGCTTTTCACGCCGCTTCTGATATCCTTCACAGACTAAACGTTCTTCTTCCGTTGTGGGTTCAACTAATGGGACAATGACATCCCCCTGTTCTTTAGTCTTGGTAGAAACAAATGTACTAAAGCTCGTAGCCGCTAAATAGCGTTTACCGGTCATTAAATCTTCTCCCATGATTTTGCAAAAAACTTCCATAGATGATTTTCCAACTCCTGAAACATAACTTTCAATACAAACAGAATGATTGCTGTAAATAGGATGTAAAAAATCTAATGAATCCATAGAAGCCGTCACGGTTACGCCTCGTGAATGCCGGGCAGCTGAAATAGACGCTGTATTGTCGATCAAACTCATCAAATTTCCCCCGAATAAGGTTTGATGATGATTTAAATCAGATGGTAGGACTCGATGGGTCTGAACTACTCTTGATTCAATGCATCTTTTTATTTTACGTTCTTTTGATTCAGTCATGCTTTTCTTCCCCTGCCTATTCTCAATGATTATTTTTCCATAACTGATTATACCATGTTTCTTAGTTGAAAGAGAGATAAGCCACCGCGAGACATTAGAGATAAAACAATTAAACGTCCCTTATTAAAAAAAATAAACCATCAATGTAATACTCAATACGCCAAAGACCATTGACCAAAATAAATTTTTTGTATAGTAGGCAAAAATAAAAACAACTAATGAAGGCAATAATTTAACATTGATTAATGGATTTGGATTTAAACGGCCTTCCCAAAAGAAAACATCTGAAAAAATCAAAGCCGCAAAAATAGAGACAGGAATAAAAGACATCCATTTTGCCAGTTTTTCTGGAATTGTTCGTTTGCTTAACACCAACATTGGAAGCATACGAGGCAAATAAGTCACAATAGCCATACCAATAATCAGCAGCCATAGGTTTTGTGTCACTTTATCCATTCACCGCCTTTAATTTTCTTTTTAGCTAAATAGTCTTCAATAAAATAACCAACAAAAGAAGCTAAAATAGCTGCAATAACAAGTGCAATATTATGCTTTAACAAAAGCATCAAAATGACGGATAGTACGCCAGAAAACAAACCGACAAAGACCACTACCTTGGAAACAAACTGACTGACTAATAAATAAATAAACATCGAAATTAAAATATAATTCATGATAACGGTGTTAACAACCAGTGCACTGCCAAGTACTCCGCCTATAGCGGTGCTGATACACCATGTCAGATAAGCTAGCAAATTAGCAGCCAATGCTTTTTGTTCTGACCACTCATGGTTCTGAAATTGATTATAATTTACTGCGTAAGCTTCGTCGGCTAATGTGTGACTAAAAAGCAGGATAAATGGAATAGAGCTTTTCTTGACACGATTGGACATGCTTGAGCTCATCAATGAATGGCGTAAGTTTAAGAAAAAAACCATTATAATGATTGCCGGCGTCGTAGCTCCCATAGCCACCATTGAAGCTGCCATAAATTGGCTGGCCCCAGCAAAAACCAATAAACTCATTAGTAAAATAGCTAGTGTACTAAACCCAGCATCATGCAGCAGCATACCGCAAGCTAAACCTAAAGGTATATAGCCAAGCAAGACAGGATATATTACTTTAAACCCTGCTCGCCAATCTTGTACTTTCATATGTACACTCCTTTCAAACTAAAACTGTAAAAATAAGTATAGCATGCTTCACACTGCTTTTTCATTCTAATTTCATTGTTCTATTAACAAAATAAATTGTCTTAATAAAACGATTCAGTATAATAAGAGTAACCATTACTTTTTGAAAGCGGGAGTTTTATGTTAAAAAGAGTTGTCTACAGCAGTTTTTTTATCAGTATTTTTTATTTTCTCGGTTATTTCTTTTCTTCAGGACTAAGAGCATTGATTTCTAATGGAGGTTTCTGGTCTTATTTACACGTTTTAATGAGCAGTATTTTAGTTCTAGGGGTTTTCATTATTGTCGTGTTGTTCTTTCGCTATTTATTTGCAGATCCGGAACAAAATCAAAAAAAATAAACCAGAGATAAATAGAATTTTTTTCTAATTTGTCTCTGATTTATTTTTCAGTGTCTTTGATTGGTTCTCCTTGTTGAACAAAACCATTGCCGTGGGGAAAATTAAAGTGCTTCATTCAAAAAATGGACAAGTTTAAGTTATTTCCTTCAAAATGGTCCCCTTTTGAAGGAAAATAGACAAGTCTGAACCATTTTATCTCTGTTTGTCCAAAACTGAATCAAAACGGACGAATCGTTAGAAAGTAACCATCGATTCGTCCGTTTTCAACTTGAAATAGACAAACTAAAGAGTTTTTCTTTATATTTGTCCAATGCAAAACACAAAAATACTTTTTATGGTGTTACAACACTTTATTGCTAAAATAAGCTAATTCAACGTTCCCTTAAACAGCCTTTTACCTATTTTAGTCTGTAATCACTTCATGAATCAATGGCAGCGGCTGAGCGTCATCCGATATCGTGATACTGTTTTTGATTTTAGCTTCTACGGCTGAATTATCTGTTTGGTTACTGTGAATCGTTACCAAGGACTCGCCTTGTTTGACTGCATCGCCAACTTTTTTATTCAACATTAACCCAACGGCTAAATCAATTTTACTTTCTTTAGTTGCCCGTCCCGCACCTAACATCATGGCAGCTATGCCTAATTCATCAGCTACGATTCCAGAAACTACCCCATCTCTTGCTGCTTTCACTTCTATTTGATAGGCTGCTTGCGGCAGTTGTTCCGGATAATCGATTACGGCAGTATCTCCGCCTTGGGAAGCTGCAAAGACTTTAAATTTTTCTAAGGCTTTTCCATTATGCAAGTTTTCTTCCAATAAATCTCTGGCTTCTGCCAAGTCATTACCGATTCCAGCCAAATGGACCATCTGACTGCCTAATGTTAAACAAAGTTCTACTAAATCAGCAGGCCCATGTCCGTTTAATGTATCAATAGCTTCTTTAACTTCTAAGGCATTGCCGATAGCGTATCCTAAGGGCTGGCTCATATCAGAAATAACAGCCATAGTATTACGGCCTACCATATTGCCGATTTTCACCATGGCATGTGCTAATTCACGAGCATCTTCGTCATTTTTCATAAAGGCTCCTGCCCCGGTCTTCACATCTAAAACAATGGCATCTGCCCCGGCAGCAATTTTTTTGCTCATAATGGAACTGGCTATTAAAGGAATAGATTCAACAGTTCCAGTGACATCGCGTAAAGCATATAATTTTTTGTCTGCTGGTGTTAAATTGCCCGATTGTCCCACAACTGCGACTTTATTTTTATTGACTAATTCGATAAAATCTTCTTGCGACAATTCAACATGGAAACCTGGAATGGCTTCTAATTTATCAATGGTTCCGCCAGTATGTCCCAAACCGCGTCCGCTCATTTTTGCAATAGGAACCCCTAAACTCGCCACTAATGGAGCCAAAACTAAAGTTGTGGTATCTCCTACTCCTCCAGTAGAATGTTTATCTACTTTCACACCATGAATAGCCGATAAATCAATCGTTTCTCCTGATTCTACCATGCTCATGGTTAAATCACTGCGTTCTTGGTCATTCATACCTTTAAAGTAAATCGCCATCAACATGGCACTCATTTGATAATCCGGTATTTCCCCAGTAGTAAATCCTTGAACCATAAATTTAATTTCTTCTGTTTTCAAAGCTTCTCCATGTTGTTTTTTGGCAATTAAATCAACTATACGCATATCTTCTAATCTCCTTTACGTTCGCTATTGTTTCATTTTAACATACCTTTGACTGATAACGGTTTCATTAATCAAAAATTTAGAATTCTCATCTGTCCCTATTCTAGCTGCTTCAAGGTTTTTATTATCGAGCTGACACTTCTTCGATTCCATTTTCATGGCCAATGATCACAGTATTCACTTGGTCCAAAAATAAACCATGCTCTACCACACCGGTTAAACCATCTAGCCATGCAGCTAGCTTTTGCGGATGTTCGATTACCTTTAAATGCAAATCAATAATGTAGTGTCCCCCATCCGTCACATACGGCTGCCCCTCATTCCCTAAACGAAGCTGAGGGTGATAGCCTTTTGCTTCAAATAAGCGAATCAATTGTTGATGACCAAAAGAAACTACTTCAACGGGCAGTGGGAATTCCCCTAGTTTTTGTACCATTTTACTGTCATCTACGATCCAAATGACTTGTTTTGAATGATCGGCTACCATTTTTTCAAAGAGCAGTGCACCGCCGCCTCCTTTAATGCCTTGGAAATCTTTACTGATTTCATCTGCGCCATCAATGGTCAAATCGATTTGCATCACATCATTTAGGTCGGCTAAAGGTATACCGACTGCTTCTGCTTGTGCTTTTGTTCGTGAGGAGGTGGTCACTCCCACTATCCGTAATCCTGCTCTCACCCGTCTGCCAAGAGCTTCGACTAAATAATAAGCAGTTGAACCTGTTCCTAGTCCTACGATCATACCGTCTTCCACGTATTCTGCTGCTTTTTCTCCAACCATTTGTTTGCTGTTCATCCTGCTCTCGCTCCTTTTATCTTTTTTCACCTGTTTTAGTGATAACCTGTTATTTTAAGCAGCATAGACTAACTCAAATTGAATACAAACGACTTCTATTTTTGTAGAAAAAGAGTGTTGGTTTGCTTTGCATTGCTGCTGAAAATAGAGTTGGTAAAACTCACGCCATGTTGACAAAGTACGGTCGCCTTCCCCTTCTTCATACGCGATCTCGTCTGTGACTTCATCGAAAGGGATGATCCTGACTTTTAATATTTGGACGACTCCGATCGCTTGATGACGTCCATCCAAAATAATGGCATAGTCTCCTTTTGTGGGTATGGATTTTTTTTCTTCTTGGTATTCCAATAATAGTGTTGTTTTTGCCGTTTTCAACCCTTCCAATACTAATGCAGCAGATTTGTTAGCTGCTGATTCAGTCTGGCCGAATGTTAAAAATTCATAATGATCTGGTAAGTTGGGATTCTGAAGTTTAAAGTTTCCCCATAACTCTTCTACCGATTCGTTTATCATTGTTCCACCCTTACTTCTCTCAATATTTTCAACTCATTGTTTTCAAATGATTTAAAAGTGTTTTTTATCTTTTTTTCTGATTAAAATAACGTACTTAATCAACTAACCGTCAAGAGCTATTGTACCATAATCTACTATTTTTTGTGTAAAAACAAGTATTTTAAACAGAATCTTCCTTTAGCTGATCAATCATAAAAAATAAGCAAAGCCGGCTTTTAAAAAACCAGCTTTACTTACAGTTAGGTTTCTATTTTCGATGCATTTTAAATTCCAAAAATAAATCATTGTAGCGTCCAATATATTGTTTGCCTAAATCTTCATACACTTCTAAATTTTCTATCGTCTTAGAATCAGGATAAAATTGCTTATCTTCTGTTATTTCAGCTGGTAAGATTTTCGTGGCCGCTTTATTGGGTGTTGAGTAGCCGATGTATTCAGCGTTTTGTGCTGCATGTTCAGGCTCCAGCATAAAGTTAATAAATGCATATGCTGCTTCGGTGTTTTTAGCAGTTTTAGGAATAACAAAATTATCGAACCAAAGATTTGATCCTTCTTCTGGAATCACATAATGCAAATGCTCATTTTCAGACAGCATTTCGGCTGCTTCACCTGAAAAAGTTACCGCAACGGAGCTTTCTTCTTGGATCATATACATCTTAATCTCATCTGCTACGATCGCTTTAACATTAGGTGTCAAACTATCCAGTTTTTCTGCTGCTGCTGACAACTCAGATGTGTTTTTTGTATTCAATGAGTACCCTAAGCTGTTCAATGACAACCCTAATACCTCTCTAGCACCGTCTATCAACATCACATTATTCCGTAACTTAGGCTGCCATAAATCATCCCAATGCTGAATGTCCTCTTTCGAAACAAACTTATCATTGTAAATGATGCCTAAAGTTCCCCAAAAATAGGGAATAGAATAATTATTGCCAGGATCAAATGATAAATCTAAAAAGGGTTCATCAATATTTTCTAGTCCTTTGATTTTTTTGTGATCCAATTTAATCAATAAGTTTTCTTTCATCATTCGCTGAATCATATACTCACTGGGAACAGCTAAGTCATAAGCTGTTCCACCTTGTTCTATCTTTGTGTACATAGCTTCATTGGAATCAAACGTTTCATAAGATACACGATAGTTCGTTTCTTTTTCAAATTCTGTGATTAAGCTAGGATCAATATAGTCACCCCAATTGTATAAATTGAGTGTGTTTTCTGTCGTAATACCTTTCGACTTACTTAATTGGTGAACCGAGAAATACAAACCTGCACTCACCATTAAAATAGCAAAAATTAAGATTGTCAGCCGTTTCATCGTATGTTCACCGCCTCATTCCCATAGCGTTTTTTAGATTTTTGTTTTTTTGAAAGATTGTGTTGTTGAACAAAATAGTAGCCGATCACTAACATCAAAGCAAAAATAAACATCAGCGCACTTAACGCATTAATTTCTAAACTTACTCCTTGCCGTGCCCGTGAGTAGATTTCTACGGCCAGCGTTGTGAATCCATTGCCGGTCACGAAAAAAGTCACGGCAAAATCATCTAACGAATACGTAAACGCCATAAAAAATCCGGCTAAGATTCCTGGTGTAATACTGGGCAACACAATTTTACTCAATACTTGCCAGTTATTCGCTCCTAAGTCACGAGCAGCCATCAACATGGAGTCGTTCATTTCTTTCAATTTAGGCAAAACCATCAATACGACGATCGGAATACTAAAAGCAATATGTGAAAGCAAAACAGAAGCAAAACCAAGGCTAAAACCGATAAAAGTAAATAAAATTAAGAAGCTTGCTCCAATGATTACATCTGGCGACACCATTAAAATATTATTTAAACTCAATAACGCATTCCGGGCTTGCCTTTTTTTAGTATAGTAAATAGCCAATGCACCGAAAGTCCCGATTATGGTGGCAATCAAGGATGACAGTAGTGCAATCAGCAAGGTATTTAATACGATCGTGATCAAGCGGACATCTTCAAAGACTGCTCGGTAGTTATCCCATGTTGCCCCGCTGAAGCTGGTCATATCTCCGCCAGCATTAAAAGAATAAAGAATCAAATAAAAAATAGGAGCATATAGAATAATGAAAACAGCTATCAAATAAAGATTCGACCATTTAAACCGTTGCTTTTTCATTTGTGCATCCCTTCTTTCTTCTTCTTTTCACCAGTTATCAACATAATAATCAACATGGCTGCTATTAACACAACACCAATCGTGGAACCCATGCCCCAGTCCTGTGTAACAAGAAAATGCTGCTCAATAGCTGTACCCAAAGTAATCACGCGGTTTCCGCCAATTAAACGTGTCAGCATAAACAAAGAAAGAGATGGAATGAAAACAGCCTGCACTCCGCTTTTTACGCCATTCAATGTCAATGGAAAAATCACGCGTCGAAATGTTTCAATATTATTAGCACCTAAATCACGGCTGGCACTAATGTATGAAGGATTTAATTCTTCCAGTGCATTGAAAATCGGCAAAATCATAAACGGTATTTCAATATAGGTTGCCACTAATAAAAAGCTGATATCTGTAAACAAAATCTGCTGTCTGCCAATTCCAGCAAATGCTAGAAAATCGTTGACTGATCCATTAATACTAAAAATCCCGATAAATGCATAAGCTTTTAATAAAAGATTGATCCAAGTCGGTAAAATAATCAACAGCAGCCACAATTGCTTGTGCTTCGTTTTATTCAGCAAATAGGCTGTCGGATAACTGATCAATAACGTTAAACAGGTAATTAAAAAGGCATACCAAACAGAATTGAATGTCATCGTCAAATAAGTGCTAGACGCAAAATAAGTTCCATAATTAGCAAGTGTAAATTGACCATCAATCGTAAAAAAAGATTGATAAAAAATCAGCAACAAAGGAGCGATCACAAATAAAATCAGCCACATGCTATACGGCACAAAATAAAATACTTTCGATTGTTTATTCATTTGGTTTGCCTCCTTTACTCTTCTTCATAGCTTTCAAGCCGCGCATCAAACTCTTTTTCAGATTCGCCAAACCGCATGACGTGTACGTCTTCCGGTTCAAAATAAAGACCGACTTCACTACCTACTTTAGCCTTTTTAGTTGAATGCACCATCCATTCATTTTGATCGCGGTCATATCCGATGATTTCATAATGAACCCCTCTGAATAATTGCGTATCCACTTTGATAGAAAGTTTACCTTGTTCAACTGTTGTCAGGACCAAATCTTCAGGACGCAAAACGACCTCAACTTTTTCATTTGGCTTCATACCAGCATCTACGCATTCAAAAGTATGTCCCACAAACGAAACTTGATAATCAGCCAGCATATGCCCATCAACAATATTGCTTTCGCCAATGAAATCCGCTACATAGCGATTAATGGGTTCATCATAAATATCAACCGGCGTTCCGCTCTGAACAATTTCTCCGTCTTTCATAACAAAAATTTCATCGCTCATAGCCAAGGCTTCTTCTTGGTCATGCGTTACAAAGACAAAAGTGATGCCCAACCGGCGTTGCAATTCGCGCAACTCATACTGCATTTCGGTTCTTAACTTCAAATCTAGGGCTGATAAAGGTTCATCTAGCAGTAAAACTTCGGGTTCGTTCACCAACGCACGAGCAATCGCTACCCGTTGACGCTGTCCGCCTGACATTTCACTAATAGCTCGTTCTTCATAGCCGGATAAACGGACCATTTTCAATACTTCTTCAACTTTTTCTTGAATCACTTTTTTCTCCATTTTTTTGATGCGCAAGCCAAACGCAATATTCTCAAAGACATTCATGTGCGGAAATAATGCGTAATCTTGAAAAACAGTATTCACTTTCCGCTTATTAGCCGGTAATTCATTGACTACTTTTCCATCTAATGTAATGGTACCTTCAGAAACTTCAGTAAAACCAGCAATCAAGCGTAAAATCGTTGTTTTCCCGCAGCCGGAGGGCCCTAGCAAGGTATAAAATTTCCCTTGTTCAATATCAAAATTAATATTTTTTAAAACGGGTTTGTCGTCATATGTTTTTTTGACGTGTTCAAACCGAATAATTGTTTTTTCAGCCATTATTTACGCTCCTTTTTTGCTCTTAGCTCATTACTATTATCATAGATTTATCCTTACGATAATGCCATTATTCTGTTTCCTTTTTACAGATAGGAATCTGTTACGACCATTAATAAAATACTCTCTCCTTGAAAAGCATTCGCTATTTTATGCTTTTCAGTGGCATGAAAATAAAGAGAATCGCCTTTATTTGCAAAGTAGCGTTTCATTCCAATTTCTACACAAACTGCTCCTTCTTGGACATAAGCAAACGTTTCAGCTAATGAAGGACTAAACTCTTTAAATTCCCCTTCTTTTTCTAATTTTAAACTAATCGGTTCCATCTCATTTTCATTGGCTTCTGGAACAAGCCATTCAATTTCATAGCCTTTTTCCAGATCTTCAAAGCGTGTCATTTCATCTTTTGGATACACAACGCGTTGTTCTATGTGGTTATTATCAAAAAAATCTTTAGGGCTGCATCCCAGCACTTCTAAAATATCGAAAAAGACCTCCATTGAAGGCATGCTCAAATCTCGTTCTACTTGGGAAATGTATCCTTTACTCAAATTAGTCCGTTCCCCTAGTTCCTCTTGTGTAAAATTTTTCTGAATACGTAAGTTTTTAATCCGCTTGCCGATTTCCATCTTCTTCCCCCCCTTTTTTAACTTAAAACAAAGTATTTTTACGTTAATTAAGAAATACAAGTTTACTGGCAGTAAACAACAAGCCGTTAAAGTTTTCTAACAGTAAACATTAAGTTTACCAATACTTTTCTATTATAATTTTTTTTTTAGTAAAAGCAATAAAAAAAACCAAAAACAGCAAAACTGTTTTTGGTTTTTCACTAACTTATGTTGTTTCCACCCGTACATCTTCTCCGATGATCCGAACTTCCGTTACTAACTCAACCCCTGTATTCTCTAAAATAACTTGTTGAATGTAAGCAATCAATTCAATATAATCGGTCGCTGTCGCATGGTTGATGTTCACAATAAAGCCGGCGTGTTTTTCTGAAATTTGAGCGCCTCCCCAAATTCTGCCTTGCAGACCAGCTTCTTGAATCAGCTTTCCTGTAAAATAACCAGTGGGCCGTTTAAAAACACTTCCGCAAGAGGGATATTCTAGTGGTTGTTTGGATTCTCTTAAAAACGTCAATTCAGCCATGCGTTTCTTGATCTCAGCTGGTTTTCCTTTTTCTAATTGAAATTCGACTTCCAATACGATATCTTGGGTTTCTTGAATGGCACTATGCCGGTAACGAAAATCCAACTCTTCGTTTTTCAGTTCTTTTATTTCTCCCTCACGCGTTAAAACCGTTACAGTCTGAATAACTTCACTAACCTCGCCACCGTACGCTCCTGCATTCATAAATACAGCCCCGCCGATACTGCCGGGAATTCCGCAAGCAAATTCCAGTCCAGTCAATCCAGCGTTGTAAGCCGCATAAGACGTATCGATCAAACGAGCACCACTTTGGACAACGATACGTTGTTTAGAAATCGTGATTTCATTCATTTCTGTCAGTACCATCACGACTCCATGAATACCGCCGTCTTTGACAATTAAATTACTCGCATTTCCTAATACAGTTAACGGCAATTCATGTTGGTTGATCCACTCTACCAATGCAATGACTTCTTCTTTTTCTTTAGGTAATACTAGGATATCAGCTGGTCCACCTGTTTTTGTGTAGGTATAAAGCGACAATGGTTCATTTTCTTTAATAATTGAATTTGGAAATTCTTTTTTTATTTGTGCTATTGCCATTATATAATGATCCTCTCACTGTTGATTTACTACTGCATATTCTAACATGTTACTTGCTCATTTGAATAGCATTTGCTTCAATTCTTACCTCAAATTTATCTTCCAACTCCTTAAAACTGCAAAAAAAGATTGTCCAACACAATAAATATACTGGGCAACCCATTTTTATTTTAACTTGTTCAAATAATCGTATTGTTCAAATACTTCTGATTCCGCAATACCGACAATAATGTCAGACTCTGCAATGATATAATTAGGTCCAAAAGAAACATCCAGTTTTCTTTCAGGCTTTCTTCTAATCCCAATCACATTCATTTCATAGCGTTTGCGCAAATTCAGTTCCTCTAATGACCGCCCGATCCATCTTTTTGGAGGGAAAAATTCAATTACCGCAAATTGATCATCTAGATCCACAATATCTGTGATGTGGCGTCTAAGTAGATTTTTAGCTAATCGTTCTCCCATTTCTTTTTCAGGGCGAATAACAGTAGTTGCTCCTACAGCATTTAACACTTCCATAAACATTTTATTTTTAGCTTTTGCAATGATTGGATTAATTCCGATTTTTTTGCAGTTCATTACAGCCAAAACACTTGCTTCTAAACTAGTACCAGTTGCCACCACTACAACATCACAATTTTCTAAACCGATATTCTTAAGAAAATCTAAATCTGTGATGTCCCCTTGAATGGCTTCTGTTACGTAAGGCTCTATCCTTTCAACATTATTTAAATCTAAATCTACCGCAATTACTTCGCAATCAAACTCACTTAACTCTTTGGCGATAGAAGAGCCAAAAACTCCCAATCCCAATACACCAATTGTTTTTGTTGCCATTTTATAACTTCTCCTATCCAATTAAAATAGTTGTTTTGGCATAAACTTGTTCTTTTCCTTTTCGTTTCCGTCTAACCAAACTCAAGAAAATCGTGATCGGACCTATCCGACCAATAAACATCAATAGCATTAATACAACTTGGCTAATTTTTGAAAGCTCCGGTGTTAAGTTCACACTGACACCTACAGTTGCCAAAGCAGAAACTGTTTCAAATAGTAAATTTAGAAATGGCTGGTCTTCAACCAAAAGCAAAATACTAACGCCTACCATTAAACAAGTAAAGAAACTAACTACGACTATTAATGCCCGACGAATAGTGTCTTCTGGAATAGTGTGCCGTGCATAATTAATAGAACGCCGTCCTTTAAGTTCATTATGAATCAGTAATAACACCAGCGCAAACGTGGTGGTCTTGATTCCTCCGGCAGCTCCGCCGGGAGATCCTCCAATAAACATTGTAAATACAAAGAACAACAATGAAAAAGGTAAAACATTTGCATAATCAAGGGTAGCAAAGCCAGCCGTCCGCATGGTAACCGTTTGGAAAAATGCTGCAAGTACTTTTTGCCCAACCGTAAACGTTCCAATTGATTTAGGATTGTTCCACTCCACGACCATAAACATCATCGTTCCAATAGCAATCAGCAACAGTGAAATGTTGATAGCCAGTCTTGTATGAGGTTTCAATAAGCGATACATTTTTTTAAAACCAGGTCTTTTTTTATTTTTAATAATAGAATGCACATTGTGAGACACATCAAACCAGACTGAAAATCCAATTCCGCCCAAGATAATCAATGCAGCAATCACTAAGTTAACTAAAGGATCATGAACATAATTTTGCAAACTCACAGTTCCCATATTATCAAATCCCGCATTGCAAAATCCTGAAACAGCCAAAAATAAAGAGGTAAATAAACCCTTGGCCCATCCGAATTCAGGGACGAAACGCAACGACAATACTAACATTCCGGTTCCTTCGATAATAAAAGTATACTTAATAATAGACAGCAAATATGTCTTGAAATCCCCTAATTGATCACGGTTCAGTGCCTCTTTTACTGCCATGGTATCAGAATAACTGATTTTCTTTCCTAATTGGATGACCATAGTGGCGATGATCGTCATCAATCCGAGTCCACCTATCTGCATCAATACAATGCAAACAATTTGTCCAAAGAAAGTATAGGATTCAGCTACTGAGGAAGTAAATAGCCCTGTCACACATACCATTGATACCGATGTAAATAAATTATCAAAATAAGTGGATTGTGATGTTGCTAAACTACTAATCGGCAAAGACAAAAATAACGAACCAATAAAAATAACTGAAGCAAAGCTCAAAGCTATTCTGGTCGATATCGATAATTTTCTGAATTTATCTAACATGGTTTAATACCTCTTCCTCTAAATTCTTAGATGCACGAATGTATTATAGACTCAATCACTGAAAAGTAAAGAGAATTTCAGTAGTTTTCTGCTTTACTAAATAAAAGGAAAAGAAAACTTACTAAGTCTTCTTTTCCATCCCATTTACTTACTCGTTTTCAATCGATTTTCTTTCTTATTTATTGATGAAGTTTTGCGTTTTCCTGTTCTTTAACGATTTGGTCACATAGCTGATGTGACAACAAAGCTGATTGAGGAGACACAGGATTTCCACCTAATTGAACAGCATCTAAAAATAAGCGGATCAAAGAAGCAAACCCTCTTTTTTCAAGCGTAGGCTCCCAATCGCCAAAGGTTTCATTTGTTTGAACACCTGCCACATCTTTTTGGTAGTCAGTTAAATTAATGACACGGTGCATCCCAGTCAGAGAATGGACTTCAACAGATTCATGGTTCGCTCCAGATACATAGTTCATCGAAGCAATACAACTGGTGTTTTTTGTTGTTAAGTGTGCTACACAGTTTTTCAATTCGCCATTTTCTTCTGTTACTTGATAAGATGTTTGGATAATGGGCTCATCCAGTAAGTACAGTGCCGTATCCACTACATGAATAAACATATCATAAATAGCGAATTTTACTGTTCCGCTGCTGTTCGGTTTTGTTTTTTGAACAAACAGCATGTTTTTATCCGGAACCATTTTTAATTTTTGGATCGTCGGAGCAAAACGACGGTTAAATCCTGTTGTAAGCAACAGGTTTTTCTGCTTCGCTAATGCCATTAGTTCTTCCACTTCTGTCAGTTCTTCACTGATCGGCTTATCTACATACACATGAATACCATGTTCTAACAATTGCTTGATAATAGAAGCGTGTGTATGAGTTGCGGTATGTACAAATGCTGCTTTAATCCCACTTTCTATCAACGATTCAATGGAAGGATACAAATTTGAAACACGGTATTTTCCGCCAATTATTTGCAGCTTTTCTTGATCACGCGTATAAAGGTGCCACTCAACTTTGTCCTGCATGGCCATCATAACCGGCAAGTATGCTTTTTGTGAAATACTCCCCAATCCAATGATTCCTACTTTTAACATGTTCATTCCTCATTTCTTTCTATTATTTATCAGTTTAACAAATACTCAGCACGCTCAGCAAATCTTCTCTCTAAATGTACTATCTTTTCTTCTTCGTGTACAATGATAGTGTCATATTATTTTTTAGAGGAGTGGTTCAGCAATGAAATTTATTTCCTGGAACGTGAATGGTCTGCGTGCCATTGTAAAAAAAAGTTTTTTAGATGTTTTCAATGAATTTGATGCAGATTTTTTTTGTTTACAAGAAACTAAACTGCAAGAAGGCCAAATTGATTTAGACTTACCCGGTTACTATGATTACTGGAATTATGCAGAGAAAAAAGGGTATTCTGGAACGGCTATTTTTACTAAGCACAAGCCCCTCGATGTTTTTTATGGGATTGGGAAAAACGAACACGATACAGAAGGCCGAGTAATTACGCTTAGCTACCCTGATTATTACGTCGTCACTTGTTACACCCCAAATTCTCAAAGCGAGTTAGCTCGTTTAGATTATCGTATGGATTGGGATCAAGCTTTTTCAGATTATTTGAGTGAACTAGACAATGAAAAACCCGTTATTTTTTGCGGCGACTTAAATGTAGCTCATGAGAATATTGATTTAAAAAATTGGAAGACAAACCGTAAAAATGCAGGATTCACTGATGAAGAGCGTGCTAGTTTCACTGCTTTATTGAATAGAGGTTTTATTGATACATTTCGGTATTTTTATCCAACCGTTGAAGGCGTCTATTCTTGGTGGAGTTATCGCTTTAATGCCCGCAAAAACAATGCTGGTTGGCGGATTGACTACTTTTGCGTTTCTGAGCGACTTAAAGACCAATTAGTAGATGCGAAAATCCATACAGACATTATGGGTTCTGACCACTGTCCTGTTGAATTAGTTTTAAATAAATAAACAAAAGTACCTCAATCATTCGTGTCATTGGTTGAGGTACTTTAATGTTTAATTGCTTTTATTGATATCAGAGATAGTATAACTTCGAGTATCATAACGATGTCGACTTCTTGAATATTCAAAAGGACGTCCATCTTTTAAATAAACAACTTGTTCTACTTCTAAAACCGGATCATCTGTCTTACAATCCAAGTATTCTTGATCGTATTTAGAAGATTTATCGGCATGAATCTTACGGAAAGCTCCACCAAAATACAAGTTCAATTCTTCATGAATATACTGATAGATAGATTTTTCAAGAATTTCTTCTGTTAGTCCCACAGCCAAATCCGTCGGCATGTAGGTGTGTTCTAAAACATATGGCTTACCATCTACGATCCGTAGGCGAATTAAGTTATAAACAGGCTGATTTTTTTTTAACATCAAATGTTCCATGATTTCTTCTGATGGAAACTCTACATTAAATTCAATCACTTTACTAGTAACAGCGTGTTCGGTTAATTGACTGGTCAACCCTTCGTATTCATTTACAAGTGCATCTTGCCGATTCAGTAAGGCTGTTTTCATGACGTATGTACCAGAACCGCGTTGACGATAGATCAAGCCCTCCATCGCAAGGATATCTAGCGCTTTTTTCATTGTCATACGGCTTACGCCAAATTCTTTAGACAAACTAATTTGATCAGGAATAAGGGATTCAATTGGATACGTACCTTTTAGTATTCGCTTTCTTATTTCATTGGCAATGGTTTCATATTTTACCATTTGAACACCTCCTAGGTTTCAAAGAGTATCATACCTCATCCTCCCTAAAAAGACTAGTCTTTTCCCTGTGTTTTTTTGATTATTTTAGCGTTTATTCTTGCTTCAATTGCTGCTTAACAAAAAATAAGCAATCAGTCTCTCATGACTGACCGCTTATTTTTTTCGTATGCTTAGATTAAGCTTGTTCAGGTTCATTCATACTAACTTGACTTAAGTTAGTACGGTCGATCAATTTCAAGAATGGGAACCAAATAACGCCAATCAAAGCCATATCAATGAGTTGAAGCACACCGCCCATGAAAGAATTGGTCGCCATGATTCCATTGATAATCACCGGTACTGTCCAAGGAACTGAAACCCCTGTTGGTGTCGGGAAAATATGGGTTGCCATCATGACATAGTTGAAAGCTGTCACAACCATTGGAGCTAATACCCATGGAATAAAAATAGAAGCATTTAATACCAACGGCATTCCAAAGATAAGCGGTTCATTTACGTTAAAGATACCAGGTCCTAATGCTAAACGGCCGACGTCTTTTAGTTGTTTACTCTTCATAATGAATGACATTAATAAGACAACCATTAAAGTACTGCCGGATCCGCCCATTCCTACCGTATAAATTTCCATAAATGGTTTTGTAACGATATGCGGTAAAGCATCTCCTACTTTAAATGCATCTAAATTATCTAACATCAATGTATTCCAGATTGGATCCATCACTGAATTGACAATGATTTGTCCGTGAAGACCAAAAAACCATAAGAATTGAACAAAGAAGACAGCAATCAGTGTAGCTGGTAATCCACTGCCTAATCCAGTCAATGGTACTTGAATAACATTGTAGACAACATCATGTAAGTTCGTTGAGAAGAAACCGACAACTGCAGCATTTAGAACTAAAAATACAGTTAGGGTTATGATAGCTGGTAACAAAGCGGCAAAAGATTTAGCCACTGCAGGCGGTACCCCTTCAGGCATTTTAATAACAATTCCCTTTTTAACAATACGCGTATAAATCTCTGCAGCAATAAAGGCAGCAATCATCCCGATAAACATTCCTTTAGCGCCTAAACGATCTAAAGTCAGTACACCGGTAATCGCTTCTCCGCCTTCAGTCACGGCATTGAATGGTGTTAAGATTAAATAAGCAGATAAAGAAACAGCTCCGCCATAAATGGCTTCTACATCATAGGACTTACTTAAATAATACCCAATCCCAAATGTAACAAAAATAGTCATGATCGACATTGTCGCATTTTGACCATTTCCAAATAATGTTCCTAATGTTCCTTTTGTTGCGTCACTGAAAAATGGCAAGTTATTTAAAACAACGACAATAGATCCAAACATCGTGATCGGGAACGATAGCATAAAGGCATCACGTAAAACTTTTAAGTGGCGGTTATCACCTAGTTTTCCAGCAATCGGCATCAACTTTTCGCCTAGTTTATCAATAAACTCATTCATTGATATACCTCTTTTCTTTTTTTATGATTTTTTTTATTTTTTACTGACTAAAAACAGGCCTATTTCTAGTCAAGTGTCGCAACACTGAAATCGATTACAACTAGAAGTTTAACACTTTTATCTTAACATGTCTAGTCTTTTAATAAATAAAACTTTTCTTTTTAAAAATAAAGAAGAGACACACTTTATATGATTACTTCTAGCTCCTGATTTCTTGTGGTTATTTAGTAAGGTTCTTGTACAAAAAAAAAGGATACAAACGAGCTCTGCTCAGAATGTACCCTTTTGATAGCGACTGCATTTCTTTATTCTCTTACCTAAAAAATGGAGAGAACTCAAATATTGGCAGACGCTAAAGTTTGATTGCTTTAAGTACAAATTTTTATTCATTAAAACCATTTTGACTAGTCATTTCTTTAAACCAGCGACCGCTCTTCTTAATTGTCCGTTTTCCTTCTTGTTCTAAATCAACCGCAATAAATCCATAGCGGTTTTTATATGCATTCATCCATGACCAGTTATCCATACAAGTCCACATGTGATAGCCTTGAACATTGCTTCCTTCTTGAATAGCTTGATGCACATAAACTAAATGATCTTTAACAAATTCAATCCGGTAATCATCTTCAATCGAACCGTCTGCGTTGATATAAGCTTCTTCGCCTTCAACACCCATTCCATTTTCAGAGATGAAACAACGGATATTGCCATAATTTTCTCTTAAATTCGTTAAAATATCGTAAATTCCTTTTTCGTAAATTTCCCATCCGCGGTAAGGATTCATTTTACGACCTGGCATAATGTAGTTATCAAAGTAATCGTCCGGCATTGGGCCTTCAGCAAGTTTATCGGTTGATTCTTTTGCTTTGATCCGTCTTGGCTGGTAATAATTTACCCCTAATAAATCGACGGTATTTTCTTTAATGATTGTCAAATCTTCAGGTTCCATTTCAGGAAGATGATCAATTTCACGTAACAAGTCTACTAAATCTTGTGGAAACTCGCCTTTTACAGCAGAATCTAGGAACGAACGGTTAAAGAACGTATCGGCGATTGCAGCCGCTTTAACATCTTCCGGATTGTTTTCATCACGCGGATAGCTTGGCGTTAAGTTCAAAATAATCCCAATTTCTCCTTTAAGATTCATTTCATGATAAGCTTTGATAGCTTTTGCACTGGCTAACGCTTCATGGTAACCAACCTGAACCGCTTTTTTCAGATTCACTTCTAAAGGATAATGGAATTGATAGAGATAACCGCCTTCAACTGGTACAATGGGTTCGTTATGTGTAAACCATTTTTTTACACGGTCGCCAAACAATTCAAAACAAGTCTTAGCAAAATGAACATAAGACTCTACTGTTTCACGGCTTAACCAGCCGCCTTTTTCTTGCAAACCCATCGGCATATCAAAATGGTATAAATTCATAAAAGGTTCTATCCCATTAGCAAGTAACTCATCAATAACGTTATTATAGAAATCAACAGCTGTTTGATTGACTTCACCCGTACCTTCAGGGAATAACCGGCTCCATTGAATGGAAGTACGGAAACTATTGTGTCCTGTTTCTTTCATTAGTTGAATATCTTCTTTGTATTTTTCATAAAAACGTGATGTTTTTGCTGGCCCTACTTGATTGAAGAATTTAGTCGGTTCTTGTTCATACCAGTAGTCCCAAATGTTTTGTCCTTTATGATCGCCTTCAACTATCCCTTCTGTTTGTGGGCCGCTGGCAGCAGAACCCCACCAAAAGTTCTCAGGGAATTGATATTTCATACAAACGCACTCCTTTTCGTTGCTCTCTTTAATTGTCTATACATTACAACAAAATAAGTATACATTTAATTGGTAACGAATACAACCGCTACCTTTCTTTTCTTCCATAAATTTAATTTTAGAAATAAATAAAAAAATAGACTTTCTATTGCTTTATTTATTAAGAGATTATATACTGTGTAAGAAGAAAAACGACAGGTTAGCCATTTTCATACATAAGGGAGTAACTGGCAGCAACGGCTGTGGCAACATCACCAACAAGTAAGTTCGCAAAATTTACTGGTGTTGTCTTAAATTGTGAGACTTATGCACATTGTTTCTGTAAAGAAGCAATTCTGCATAAGTCTCTTTTTTTATCGTTTTTCTAAAAACTATCAAAGGAGGTATTTCCATACCGGTATAAAAATGCAATTTGTTGGTGTGTTTTTTAAAATAGTTTTACACCTTGTTTTGTTGACTAGTTGTCTCGTTTTCAGATTTGCGGAACAATTTGATCCTACTTAAGCAAGAAGTTTTTTGTAAAACCATAACCGATATGCCAGTATCTATATGTTAAAAATCTTTCCCTTATTCAAATACTATTAAGGAGTGTCTTGCTTGGAATTTTATCAAAAAGAACAAAAAAATGTTTTATCTGAATTAAACAGTACACCAAATGGGTTACAAACTACTGAAATAGCAGCTCGGCTTGAAAAAAGCGGGTACAATGAATTGCAAACAAAAGAAAAAGATTCTATTTGGAAACTTTTTCTTGAAACCTTTAAAGATGCTATGGTCATTGTTTTACTAATCGTGGCAGTCATCCAAATTTTAATGGGATCTGTCGTTGAATCCATCATTATCTTTGCTGTTTTGATGATTAATTCAGTAGTCAGTGTTGTACAAACTAAAAAAGCTGAAGGATCCTTAGATGCTTTAAAAAACATGTCAGCACCCATGGCTAAAGTGATTCGCAGCGGCGAAAAAATAACTATTCCTGCTAAAGAACTAGTTCCTGGGGATATCGTTATTTTAGATGCAGGAGACTATGTGCCTGCAGATGGGCGACTGATTGAAGCGGGCTCGTTGAAAGTCGACGAAGGAATGTTGACTGGAGAATCTGTTCCTGCCGACAAAGACACAGCTGCTTTGAAAAACACGGTTCCTATCGGAGACCGGTCTAATATGGTCCACAGCGGTACACTTGTTGTTTACGGACGAGGTGTTTTCGTTGTTACTAAAACAGGAAACCAAACTGAAATCGGCCAAGTTGCCAATTTACTTGAAAATGCAATGGCGAAACAAACTCCTCTGCAAAAGAAACTAGATGAGTTCAGTAAGCAATTAGGTATTGGGATTCTAATTTTATCGATCTTAATTTTTATCATTGAAGCGGCTCGGATTTATTTCGATGGTTCAACTAATATTAGCACAGATATGTTGAATGCCTTTATGTTTGCTGTAGCTGTTGCAGTAGCTGCGATTCCTGAAGCGTTACAATCGATCGTTACAATCGTTCTTTCAATGGGAACCAATAAAATGGCTAAACGACATGCAATCATCCGGAAATTACCGGCTGTTGAAACTTTAGGAGCTACAAGTGTTATCTGTACAGACAAAACAGGTACTCTGACACAAAATAAAATGACCATCGTTGATTACTTTTTATTAAATGGACAATCTGGCGTATTCAATGATCAGCCTGCTGATTGGACGATTGATGAACAGCGTTTAATGCAAGTTGCAGTTTTAGCAAATGATTCTACAATCAGCGAAGACGGACAAGAACTGGGCGACCCTACTGAAGTCGCAATGGTGGCTTTCAGCAACAAACTCAACCAGCCCTACACTGAATTGCGTGAACGTTATCCACGTGAAGCTGAATTGCCTTTTGATTCCGACCGTAAGCTGATGTCAACCGTTCACCTAATTGACGGGCAACGTTTGATGCTGACCAAAGGTGGTCCAGATGTTGTTTTCGGACGCAGTAATAAAGTTCTGGTCAATGGGGAAGTCCTTCCATTAACAGAAGAACGTCTAAAAGAAATGCAAGATAAAAACGAAGGGTTCTCAGATCGTGCTTTACGAGTCTTAGCTTTTGCTTATAAACCAGTTGAAGATTCAATGATTCATTTTGAAGATGAAAACGACTTGATTTTAGTAGGAATTATGGCGATGATCGATCCTCCTCGTGAGGCCGTTTACGGAGCTGTTGAGGAAGCTAAAAAAGCTGGAATCAAAACCGTTATGATTACAGGTGACCATAAAACAACTGCCCGAGCTATTGCACGCGACATTGGAATTGCTGAAGAAGGCGATATCGCTTTAACTGGTCAAGAATTAGATGCTTTAACTGAACAAGAATTACATGCTAAATTAGAAAAAATTTCTGTTTATGCTCGTGTTTCTCCAGAAAATAAAATTCGTATCGTACGGGCATGGCAAGACAAAAATAAAGTTTCTGCAATGACGGGCGATGGGGTAAATGACGCTCCCGCTCTAAAACAAGCAGATATCGGTATTGCAATGGGAAGTGGAACAGATGTAGCCAAAGACGCTTCTGCTATGGTCTTAACGGATGATAACTTTGTTTCTATCATCAATGCTGTTGAAGTGGGAAGAAATGTTTATGACAATATAAAAAAAGCGATCGCTTATTTATTTGCTGGTAATCTGGGTGCGATCATTGCAATTGTCGCTGCATTGATTATGGATTGGGTCAACCCCTTCACTGCTTTGCAACTATTGTTTATCAACTTAGTCAATGACTCGGTTCCTGCTATTGCTTTAGGAATGGAAAAAGGCGAACCGGATGTTATGGCTCGTCAACCAAGAGATCCAAATGAAGGTATCTTTGCTGGTCAGACCCTTGTTTCTGTTCTTTATCGTGGAATACTGATTGGTGCAGCTGTTATTGTTTCTCAATTTATCGGGTTAGGCTACTCGGATGAGATGAGTATCGCAATGGCCTTTACTACCTTGATCCTTGCCCGGACTTTACAGACTTTCCCAGCCCGTTCTAATTCACAAACAGCGATTGGCGCAGGTTTCTTTTCGAATCTGTATGTTATTCTTGCCGTTGTCTTTTGTTTTGCTTTATATGGCTTAACTGTTATCCCTGGAATCCGTGAATTTTTTGCTATTCCAACTGATTTTGGTTTAACTCAATGGGGAATTGCTGCTGGATTAGCAGCTGGTGCTGTTGTTTTAATGGAAGTAACTAAAGTAATTGTTCGCAGAAAAAATTAATTAACTAAAAAAGGCAGCCTTGGTTCATTAACGAATCAAGGCTGCCTTTTTTTATTGGTTTTTACTCTCCTGAATCGCCAGTTTTTAGCGACTTTATCTTTAAATGCAAGAAAGGTGCATTGAACTAATTGCTTTTCATCAGTTCATTTACATACTCCACTGTTTCAGGTTGATTTTTTTCAATTTCCTTTATTTTTTCAGCAAATTGCGGCAAATAGTCTTTATGTGCATAAAGCAATTCATCCAACAATGTTTTAGCCATTGTTCCACCTGGCACTAATGGGTTGATTGTGAAGGCTTGCAGTGCTGCACCGTAATCTCCATCAATAGCTGCTCGGATCGTGGTTTCTTCCATAGCTTTCATATTTTGAATCATGCCTCTGGCTGCTGGAGGACATGCTCCCCAGTTATACGGCTCTACTCCATGTCCTGTTACCGCACCAGAAACTTCTACAATACTATCATAAGGCAAGTCGGTTATTGTTCCGTTATTTTCAGTAGAAACGACCATATCTGTCCGTTTATCATTTTGAATAGAAGCAATGATTTCACAAGCAGCGTCACTGTAGTGGGTACCGCCACGTTGCGATAATTCTTCCGGTTTATAGTCTAATTTAGGATCTTTATATAGTTCAAATAGACGTGATTCTGTTTCTTTAACCACTTGTGCTCTGGTTTCGCCTCTTTCAAACTCTTCAATAGAATGTTTCAGCATTTCATCTTCAATATAATAATAGCGATGGTAACCACAAGGCAACAAACCTAAATCCTTGATTTGTTCATAATGGAAAGGAGCACTGTGAATGTTCTTCAAATGGTTGTCGTCTTCAGATTGATTAGGTCCATAGATCAAATCAATCAATTCTGCGGTTCTTTCTTTACCTGTTTTATCCCACACCCGATGCCAATGGAAATGATTGATCCCGGCAAATTTAAAGAACAACTCATCTTCTGGTATGCCTAACTTTTCCGAAGCTGCTGAGCAATGACCAATTGGAACATTACACAATCCAACGGTCTTCTTCCAACCTCCGTGTTTGATTGCCGCTTCTGTGACCATCCCTGCAGGATTTGTAAAATTGACCAACCATGCGTCTGGACAAATTTCTTTCATGTCTTCAATGATGTCTAAAATAACTGGAATCGTGCGGAACGCTTTAAACATTCCTCCTGCTCCATTTGTTTCTTGACCTAAAACACCATGCGACAATGGAATCCGTTCATCTTTTACTCGCGCTTCCAATAAACCTACTCGAAATTGCGTAGTGACAAAGTCAGCTCCTTCTAAAGCTGCTCTACGATCAAGTGTCAATTCAACATTCCAATCGAGTCCTGCTGCTTTGACCATCCGTTTTGCCATTTCACCTACAATTTCTAATTTTTCTTTACCAGCTTCAATATCGACCAAAACGATTTCTTTGATTGGCAATTGATCTTTCCGCTTGATATACCCTTCAATTAATTCCGGTGTATAACTAGAACCTCCACCAATTGTAACGATTTTTAATGCTTCTTTCGACATATGTAATTGTCCTCCTTCTTTTTAAAACCGCTTTCTTTTCCTGATTTGACTATACTGTATGTAATGCATTACATGTCAAGCGCTATTTTAAAAAAGAAACATTCAGCAAAAAAAATAAACTTGCTTCAAGAAAAAAGGATGAATTCTTAAAATTTTCTTATAATTAAACTGGAAATTAGCCTTTTGAGTTAAAAGCGACTATACTGTTAACAGAATATTTGTTCGAGGAGGAAAAAAATGAATTTTGTTGCACTGGATTTTGAAACAGCCAATCACCAACGGCACAGTGCTTGTTCTGTAGCGTTAACCATTGTACGAAACAGCCAAATTGTGGACCATTATTATTCTTTGATCAAACCTGAAACCGAATTTTTTTGGCGCAATATTCAGATCCATGGCATCCATGAACATGACGTGGCTGATGCACCAAACTTTGCCCGCGTCTGGGAAGACATTAAACCTTGTTTTAAAGAAAATAAATTAATTGTTGCTCATAATTTGCCGTTTGACCGTGGAGTTTTGCAAGGCAGTCTGGACTATTATGGTATTGAGCAGCCTCACTTTCAAACCCTTTGTACTGTTCAATCTAGTCGCAAACTGATTACTGAACTTCCTAATCATAAATTAAACACTGTTTGCGATCATTTAGGAATCAAATTGGAAAATCACCACCATGCTTTGGATGACAGCAATGCAAGTGCCGAAATTTTATTGTATTTAGAAAATCATTTTGGGACAGATCCCTTAAAAAAACTGGTTAAACATGTTTAGTTTTAGTTACACAAAAGCTCAAGCTATTAAATAAAGCAGCGGGGATTTTATTCCCCGCTGCTTTATTTTTTGGTTCTTTATCGAATTGTGTTGGTCATGCTTAATAATGAAATTTCCTCCGGAATTTACGCGTCTGCTTGCAAGAGCCATGGGAACGACTGGAGCCTTTCATGCCTCCAGCCTTTCAAGCCTCAAACGAAGCCTAACTGCTTCGTAATTCGCATTGAATCCTTTACATGGCTGCAAAGAGCCGCTATTCCTCCGAAAATTTTAAGTTGTGGAATAGACTCATTCTTCTTACCAACACTAAAAATAATAGAACCTATTTTTTTATTGGAAGCTACATACAGGAACCGTATTTGCTTTTGTCTTATCTTCTTTAGTTAATCAGCTTCTCCTATTAACCGACTCATTAAACAAACATCAAGATATACGCCGTCATCTTTTACCCCACGTTTCATGATAGCTTCTTGTTCAAAACCCAGCTTTTCGTATACGTGAATTGCCCGTTCATTCCGTTTTTGAACAGTTAATTCCAAACGCTTAATCACTTGCGAAGACTCGGCCCATTCAATCAAATCTTTTACTAACAACGTACCTAACCCCATACCCCAATACTCTTTTAAGATAGAAATACCCAATTCTCCGATATGCTTGATCTTAGGACTAGCACTCCCTTTGATAGAAGCCATGCCAATGATTATTTCGTCATCTAATGCTAATAATAAAAAGTTATTCTCAGATTCGTCAATGTTTTCAAGGTGACGTTTTTCTTCTTCAGGGGTAATCCCTGGGCCTTCAGCACCAACTGTCATAAAACCAGTCTCCAAAGAAGTTTGACGGATATGGTCTAGTACACCCGCCGCGTCGCTCGGTAGTGCAGTACGGATGGTAATAGCAACAGCTTCTTTTTCTGACATTTTATTCCCCCTCTTTTTCAGCTGAAATTTCATTAAAGCGATGTATTAATTCCGCATAATGTGGGCCTGTTGCTGTAAATGTGATTTCTCGTTCTGCTAGCTCTTCTCCGATTGGCTGCAATTTGATTTGAAGGTATTCGGTCGGTAAGTCTTCTGGGATAAATTTAGCCCATTCTACAACTGACACACCATCGCCTTCAAAATATTCCTCTAATCCTAAATCTGTCCCGCCTGTTTCTTCTAAACGGTAAACATCCATATGGTATAATGGCAATCTGCCGTCTAAGTACTCACGAATAATCGTATAAGTGGGACTTTTAATGACACGTTTTATCCCCAGCCCAACTGCCAATCCTTTAGTAAAGGTCGTTTTTCCAGCACCTAAATCTCCCTCTAATAAAATCAGATCTCCTGGGACCAATAAAGTTGCTAGTTTAGCTGCAATGTTTTTTGTTTCCGCTTCATTGTGTGCTTGAATTTTTTCCATTGTTTCCCCTCTTATCTTTTCATACATTATTTTCAAACCAAGGCTCTTCTATTGTAATGTACCAAGCGAAAAAAAGCGAAAAAATTCCGCCAGCAGCTGCGTTCAGACAGTTGCGGCGGATTTTCTTTACTTGCTGCAGACTGTAAACCTTCTGCCTTCAAATGCTCGATTTTCAATCTCATCGACTAAGGCAATGGCGTAATCTGCATAACTGATTTCGCTTTGACCCAAATGATTCGTCAGCAGAAAATCTGTTCCTATTTGATATTCTCCAGTTCTTTTTCCATTTGGTTCAAATGAGGCAGACGGACTGAGGTAAGTCCAATTTACATCGGTTGTTTCTTGTAACGTCTCTAAAGCTTTTTCCATATGAAAAGCTGTAGGCTTAGCTTCATCTGGAAAATCAGCTGTATCAACTAGTCGAGTTCCATCTGTTCTGTTAACAAACAAACTGCCGGCTCCGCCTACGACCAGCAAGCGTGGTTTTTTATGCCCTTTCAAAATATCAATCAGGTGTTCGATGCTCTTTTGATGCAGCTCTTCCCGTCCTTGCGGCGCTTTAAACGCATCTACTACTACATCCAAACCTTCGATATCATCGTAGGTCAAATCAAACAAATCTTTTTCGACTATATCCCAATCTTGATCTTCAAGCTTGCTGGCATTCCGAACAAGCGGGACAACCAAATACCCTCTATCTAAAGCTTCAGCCGTGATCCGTGAACCTGATTTTCCTGTAGCTCCTATAATTCCTATCCTCATGGTCTCTTCTCCTTTCGTTTCTTCCTACTTCTATTATAAAGAGTAGGTACTGGTAAGCGCAAACAATCTCCCCTAAGAAAAAAGAAAAGCAAAACTTAATCTAATCAAGTCTGCTTTTCTTTTAAAACGGTTTTAGTTCATTAAGCTTTGAGTAGCTGTGATGATAGCTAATTTGTATACGTCTTCTTCATTACATCCACGTGAAAGGTCAGAAATTGGTTTGTTTAATCCTTGTAAGATCGGTCCAATTGCTTCAAAGTTACCAAAGCGTTGTGCAATTTTGTAGCCAATATTTCCAGATTGCAATTCAGGGAAAACAAAAACAGTAGCTTGTCCGGCAACAGTTGAATCTGGTGCTTTTTGTTGACCAACAGAAGCGACATAAGCAGCATCAAATTGTAATTCGCCATCAATTTGGTATTGAGGAGCTAATTCTTGAGCAATTTTAGTTGCTTCTTCGACTTTTGTAGCTTCTTCCGCTTTAGCTGAGCCTTTAGTTGAAAAACTTAACATAGCGACTTTAGGATCAATTCCAAATAATTCAGCTGTTTTAGCACTTTCAACAGCAATTTCAGCTAATTCTTGAGCGTTCGGATTAACGTTGATCGCACAGTCTGAGAAAAGATATTTTTCATTATCGCGACCGCGCAGCATGATAAATGCTCCACTTGTACGGCTCACACCTGGTTTAGTTTTAATGATTTGCAATGCTGGACGAACTGTATCACCTGTTGAATGAACCGCTCCGCTGACTAAGCCGTCAACAACGCCCATATATGTTAACATTGTACCAAAATAATTCTCATCTTTGATCATTTCTCTTGCTTGCTCTGGAGTTACTTTTCCTTTACGGCGTTCAACAAATGCCTCAACCATTTTGTCTGTATCTTCATAGTTATTTTGGTCAATAATCTCAATGTTGTCCACATTAAATCCACGCTTTTTAGCAACTTCTTTAATTTCTTCTGGATTACCGATCAATACTGGATGAACCAATTCTTCTGCTTGCAAACGAACAACTGCGCCAATAATACGAGGTTCAGTTCCTTCTGGAAAAACAATACGGATATTCTTTCTTACAATATTAAACTTTAGACCATCAAATAATTCCACGTTAATTCCCTCCACATAATGTGTTTTTTCACTTCTAGTCTATCATACTATTTTCTAGTAAAAAATAACAGTTTTTTAGTGCTGTTTTATGAAAATACACTATATTTCTATACATTTTTCATATTTCTTTCATTTTTGATTAGTACAGTTTCATTTTCCCTGTTTTTTCCTGCCTTCCTTTGCTAAACTTTTTCGGGCAATTGCCAATTAATGGGTTCTTGTCCCATTTTAATTAAAGCAGCATTGGCTTTTGAAAATGGTTTTGAACCAAAAAAACCTCGATAAGCAGATAATGGACTAGGATGCGGAGAAGTAATAACGGTGTGCTTTGTTTCATCGATCAAACTTTTTTTCTTAATAGAAGGACTGCCCCATAAAATAAAGACCATAGGGACTTCTCGTTCATTTAATTTTTTGATGACCATATCTGTCACCTCTTCCCACCCTTTACCCCGATGAGAATGCGCTTCTCCTTGACGGACTGTCAAAACCGTATTCAGTAATAAGACACCTTGTTCTGCCCAAGATTTCAAATAACCATGTTTGACAGGCGGATAACCCAGATCACTTTCAAGCTCTTTGTAAATATTAAGCAACGAAGGCGGTATCTTCACATTCGGCTGTACTGAAAAGCTCAGTCCATGCGCTTGATGCGGACCATGGTAAGGATCTTGTCCTAGAATAACGACTTTTACTTCATGATACGGGGTCCATTCAAAGGCTTTCCAAATATGGTCCATTGCTGGATAAATAGTCTTTGTTCGGTATTCTTCTGCTAAAAAATGTTTGAGCTTTTCGTAAATTGGAGCTAAACTGGGCTGATTTAAAATAGGATCCCAGTCATTTTTAATTGGTATTACCATATAATTTCCGTCCTCTTTTCCGTCTCTTTTTCCTCTTCATCGTACTAAAGTTTTTGCTTTCCTACAAGTATTTAGACTACTTGCCCATTGCCCAGATATTCAAGAAAAAACGTGTATTCGTACTTTTTTTTACCAATAAATGGTAAACTAGACTAGATAAATGAAACTTAGGAGGAAATACAATCATGATTGAACTTATTGCATCGGATATGGATGGAACATTACTGAATGAACGGATGGTCATCTCAGAAACGAATGCTAAAGCTATCTTAGCAGCTCAAAAAAAAGGAATCAACTTTATGGTAGCCACGGGACGCGGCTATACAGAAGCTAAGCCTTTACTTGAAGAAGTGGGTATTTCGTGTCCATTGATCACCTTAAATGGAGCACAAGTTTATGATGAAGATGGCAACGTTATTGAAAATATCGGTATCAAAAAAGATACAGTCCGTGATATTTTGGAAAAAGTAAGAGCGTTGGGTCTTTACTGTGAGATGACTACTTCTCATGGAATTTACTCAGATAATAAAGCGAAACGTATCGAATCTGTGGCTTCATTGATTTATAAAACAAATCCTGATACTTCGTTTAAAATGGCTGTTGTCTTAGCTGCTGCCCGTTTAGAAATCATGAACATCAATTATGTTTCGCAGTATGAAGAACTTTTAGAAAACGATGCGATTGAAATTTTAAAAATGATCACGTTTAGTGAAGACGGGCCGACCGTTCTTGATCCGCTAGCTCAAGAATTAAATGTCTCAGGCGACTTAGCGATCACTGCTTCATTCATTAATAATATTGAAATCAACAACGTTAAGGCTCAAAAAGGATTAGCGTTGGCTCGGGCTGCAGAAAAACTAGGCATTTCTACAGAAAATGTAATGGCGCTCGGTGACAATTTCAATGATGTTTCTATGCTGCAAGTAGCTGGATATAGCGTGGCAGTCGACAACGCTGAAGAAGGTGTTAAAGCTCATGCCAAATACCTAACTTCCGCAAATAACGAAAATGGGGTAGCAGAATCTATTTTATTAGCTCTTAATAATAATATGGACCAACAATTAATTGATAAAAATTGATTTGACAAATCAGCTGAGAACAGTACAATAAGACTAATCATTCAGGCTTTTCATCAATAAGCCACTGAACTATAGGGGGAAATGAGCATGACAGATATCAAAAGAACATTAACGATTGCAGGCAGCGACTCTAGTGGCGGTGCTGGCATTCAAGCTGATTTAAAAACATTTGCTGAATATGGAACTTATGGGTTATCTGCTTTAACGGCCATTGCTACAATGGACCCTGATAACAACTGGAGTCATGGTGTAACAGCTATTGATGTTCCCGTGTTAGAAGCCCAATTAAAAACTGTTTTTGCAAGTGATCACAAAATTGCTGCAATGAAAACGGGTATGTTGCCGAACGTAGCCATTATTAAGGTCATTGCCAAAGCAATTAAAGAGCAACAATTAGAAAATATTGTGATTGACCCTGTAATGGTATGTAAAGGCGAAGATGAAGTATTAAACCCAGAAAATGCAGAAGCATTACGCGACATTTTAACGCCTCTCGCAACTGTCATCACCCCTAATTTATTTGAAGCTGGAGAATTATCCGGTTTGGGCAAATTAACAACTTTAGAAGATATGAAAAAAGCAGCAGAAAAAATTCATGATTTAGGTGCAAAAAATGTTGTGATCAAAGGTGGAAAAGCTCTAGAAGGAGATAAAGCCATTGATTTATTCTATGACGGATCAGAATTTACAGTTTTAGAAACTGAAAAAATTTCCCCTGCTTATAATCATGGTGCAGGCTGCACATTTGCAGCAGCTATTACAGCTGGCTTAGCACAAGGACTAACAGTTAAAGAAGCTACTTTAAAAGCAAAAGATTTTGTTTCTGAAGCCATTCGCAGCGGTTTTAAATACAACCAATATATCGGTTCTGTTTTCCACAGCGGTTACCGTTTAGCAAAACAAGACTCTATCTAATTCAATAGGTAAGCCATCTATTCTTTAATGGATAGATGGCTTTTTTTATTCTATGTCAATCATGTTGGTAATTTTAAAAAAATGAAAAATTATTCGTTCTCTAGCGCTGGTAAGAAAATTTCCTCCGGACTACGGGATTGCTTGCGGAAAGCCATGGGACCGTCTTGAGCTGAAGAACGTGTTTCAAAACGTACAAGCTTTGTCATGGCTGTTGCTGCTTCAGCAGTTTTACGGACATGATACACTTGGGCGCATGCCCACAGTGCTTCCTTTTCTCGGTATTCTTTTCCATGGCTACAAGCAACTCCCTCTTCCTCCAAAATTTCTGAGTGGTATTTCTAAATCGTTTTGAATAAAAAGAAAATCAGTTTTGTTACTGACCAACGTCAAATGTTGTACAACCAAATGAAATCTCTTAAAAACTGTTAGCCTCCTTTTATGATTTCTGTAAAGGTAACAAGTTATTTCCTGATCTCGTCATTACTAGTGGAGAGGTCATTTTAAAGGAAGGAGGAAATTGAATGGAAACGAGTCCAGAGTGGCTTTCTGTGATTGCAGAAATTATCGGCAGCCTTGGTTTTCCAATTTTTGTCGCTTGGTTTCTATTGCAACGAATGGAGTCTAAACTAGATGAGTTGGTTAAAGCTATTCAAGATTTGAATCATGTTTTTAAAATGAACGGCTAATAAAAGCAGCTGGAGTAAGAAGTTTTTTTTCTTGCTCCAGCTATTTTTTACATTCTGCTGGGGAGTTAAAAGAAATCTTAATTAATGAATCTTTTATTTAAAGCTTTAATAGATCCTTTTCGCTTCTATCGTTCTATCCTCTTATTTAGATTTTAAATCCTTGAAGGAAGTTGGCCTATTTGTAGCTCTTCGTTTTTGGTCTTTTTTTTGTTATACTAATAGAACAGGAAGAGAAAATGATTTTTATTCAAGCAAGAGTAAAAACAGAGAACTACTAACTCGAGGTGAGTAAAGAATGGTTCATCTTTATATGAAACAAGCTTATGTATCGCTTCAAAATCGAATTATCGTTAAAGACGAAGCGGGCAAAGATATTTTTTTGATTATTGGAAAATGGGGCAGAATAGGCGATGGCCTTTCTTTATATGCGATGGATGGCACATTACTAGTGGAAGTAAAACAAACCGTTTTATCCGTTTTCCCTAAATTTAATATTTATGTTGCTGGCGATAAAGTAGCCTCTATCTCTAAACAACCAGGAATAAAAGGTCCTTATTTTAAAGTAAGTCAGTTAAATTGGATCGTAAAAGGCGATTTCTATAATCATCACTATACTGTTCAACATCGGCTGCAGACTATTATGCAGATGGAAAAAGCCTATTTGCCTTTTGGTGACTTTTACGCTCTTTCCATTACTCATTCACAAGATATCCCCATTTGCTTGTGTATCGCTGTTATTGTTGATCATCTTACATTAACAAGACTACCTGCTAAAGCAAAAAGAAAATCTTATTTGCCTATCTAATCAAATAAAAAAATCTGTCTTTCCTTTTAGTGTTCACGCAAAAGGAAAGACAGATTTTTTATTTACTAATTTGGTATTGCATATGGTCATATTGATGGCCACTTAGCGTGTTTTCTCCGACAGTTTGGTACCCCATTTTTCGGTACAAAGACTGAGCCGTTGCATTCTCTTGGTCACAATTTAATCCAATGATGGTTTCTCCCTGAGCTGCAGCCACCTTAGGAAGTGCAGCTAATAATTCCATAGCTACTCCTTGTTTTCGATAATCAACAGAGGTTACTAATGTATCAAGATACCATTCCCCAGGACGTGTTTCAGAGTCCGTAAACAACTGTACTTCTCCTAAACCAGCCTTCTGCAGCAAATCTGTTAATACTTGATCAATATACGGTTCTAATTCTCCTTTATACCCATAAGCGACACCGGCTATTTGATTTTCGCGTAGACAAACAATTGCTCGTCGGTAACTGTACCGGTAATCGTCGCTTTCCATTGCTTTATGAAGGAGAGTCTTTAACTGCTGCTCTGGAATAATCTCTAGAGCCGGCAACTCCATATCTTGTAAAACGATCCAAACCAATTCGAGCATCTGCTCAATATCTTTTTTTTCAGCTTGTCTTATCATATTCACTACACCCCTTACTTCTCTTTACAACTATAGCTAATTAATTCGTAGATATCAACTGATCTTCCAATAAATTGATTGTCTACGTACTTATTAACAAATCATGTCAGATTTTCTTACACAGTCAGATGATATACTGGTTGCAATCCTTTTAAAGTTAAATTAAAATAAATTCTTATATAGGAGGAGGAAATTTATGAATAAGCACAATCGTTTACTATTTTTAACAGCAGCAATTTTATTAATCGGTACTATTTTTTCTGTTTTACAGCCTCAAAGTGTTTCTGCAAAAACAGCGGACGGCAAATACCTTATTGGAACTGACGTTACTTTTGCGCCCTTTGAATATCAAAATGCGGACGGCAAATATATTGGAATCGACATGGATTTATTAAATGCGATTGCTGAAGACCAAGGCTTCGAATATGAACTCAAACCATTAGGATTCAGCGCAGCTTTGCAGGCACTTGAATCGAACCAAATCGATGGTATGATTGCCGGGATGAGTATTACTGATGAGCGAAAAGCTACTTTTGATTTCTCAGAGCCTTACTTTGAAAGTGGTGTAGTCATGGCCGTGGCTGCATCGAATGATGACATTACGAGCTACCAAGATTTAAGTGGCAAAACAGTTGCGGTCAAAACAGGTACGACCGGTTCAGCTTTTGCAGAATCCATTCAAAAAGAATACGGTTTTAAACTAAACACTTTTGAAGATTCTGCTAATATGTATGAAGACGTTCAAGCCGGCAACTCAGATACGGCTTTTGAAGACTATCCTGTTATGGCCTACGCTCTTAAAAACGACCGTTTAAAATTAAAAATCCCAACTAAACCAGAACCAGGCGACAATTATGGTTTTGCAGTAAACAAAGGAATGAATCCTGAATTAATTGAAATGTTCAACAACGGCTTGGTCAATATCCGAGCTAACGGCAAATACCAGGAAATTTTAGATACCTATATTGGCGAAAATTCTACAGCCTCAGCTGCTAACATCGGCTTTTTGGGACTAATCAAAGAAAATAGCAGTGAATTAATAAAAGGATTAGGCCGTACATTGGGCTTAACATTGGCTGCTTTTGTCATCGCTTCTATTGTCGGTGTTCTATTAGGACTTTTCAGCACTTCGCCAAATAAAGGATTGAATTGGATCGCTTCGCTTTATGTCGATTTATTTCGTGGCATTCCTTTAATCGTTTTGGCTTTCTTTGTTTACTTTTCCATTCCGCAACTCCTTGATTTACGTCTTTCAGCGACAATTGCCGGAATCATTACTCTTAGTTTGAATACAGCGGCTTATATTGCTGAACTCGTACGCGGAGGTATTTTGGCAGTCGATAAAGGCCAGCTAGAAGCAGCTCGGAGTCTAGGGCTTCCGTACAATCTTTCTATGCGGAAAATTATTCTTCCTCAAGCTGTCAAAATTATGATTCCATCATTTATCAACCAGTTTGTTATTACGTTGAAGGATACTTCTATCTTATCTGTTATTGGGATAGTCGAATTAACTCAAACCGGAAAAATTATTATTTCCCGCACATTTTCATCTGGGAATATGTGGTTAGTTGTAGCTTTAATGTACCTGATCGTGATCACTATTTTAACGAAACTTTCAAATTATTTGGAAAGGAAATTACAAAATGACTAAATTAAAAGTAGAGAATCTTAAAAAAAACTTTGGTTCATTAGAAGTTTTAAAAGACTTGAATGTTGAAATCCAAGAAGGCGAAGTTGTTTGCATCATCGGTCCCTCCGGATCAGGAAAAAGCACCTTTTTACGTTGTCTCAACCAATTAGAAGATATTACCGGCGGAAAAGTTATCATCGATAATCATGACCTAAACGATTCTTCTCAAAATATCAACAAAATAAGAGAAAATATCGGAATGGTATTCCAACACTTTAACTTGTTTCCGCACTTAACTGTCTTGGAAAATATTACTTTAGCTCCTAAAGAATTAAAGAATAAAAAAGAGGCTGATATTAAAAAAAGAGCACTAGAGTTATTAGAAACAGTCGGGCTGTCTGAAAAAGCGAATGATTATCCCAATTCTTTATCAGGAGGACAAAAGCAACGTGTCGCTATCGCACGCGCTTTAGCGATGGAACCTGATATCATGCTGTTTGACGAGCCGACCAGTGCTTTGGATCCTGAAATGGTTGGAGATGTATTAGCCGTTATGCAGCTCTTAGCTCGTCAAGGAATGACAATGGTGGTCGTTACTCATGAAATGGGATTTGCTAAGGAAGTGGCCGATCGCGTTATTTTTATGGATGGCGGTTATATTGTCGAAGAAGGTACACCTGAAGAAGTATTCAACCATCCTGCACATAGCCGTACACAGGATTTCTTAAATAAAGTACTTGTCTAAATAGAAAGGAAACTGTCTGTTGAAAAGCAGGCAGTTTTTTGCGTCTTACTTTTTTATTCGCCTTTAAACCTATACCCGATAGTGGATAAATTGGTTTATCCGCGGTATGATTAAGTTACTATATCCTAAGGAGGTTTGGTTTGGTATGTTTATAGAAATAACTGAATCTGCACAACAACGAATTGCTGCAGCTCAAGCCCTTAAACCTGGTAAATTAATTGTCTATTATGAATCTCGCATTGGCTGTATTTGCGGAAATAACGGCATTTTCACTTTAAAAATCACACAAAAAGAAAATCCTGAAGTAGATGCTACTATTAAAACAACACTAGGCGATTTGCCTATTCAAGGGTGGAGTTTGGATTTTCTAGATGAACAAATGAAGTTAGATTTCAGCGAAGAAAAACATGCTTTAATTTTAAGAGGAACCGGTGGATTGATCAACCCAAATGTGATGATCACCGATGACTCAGACGCTTCTGTTTTCTTGGCTTTACACTAACTATTAAAAAGAAGAGGTACAAAAGGAATGCATTCCTTCTGTACCTCTT